>CBFHZM010000064.1:0-10564 GCA_965660195.1 Alphaproteobacteria bacterium | reverse complement strand
ACATTTTGCAATTTTCTTTGCCTAGAGATTAGGTCTACAGAATGAATAGTAAGCCCCCACGGACAAACAAAAACGTTGCCCCCGTGTTGTTACACGAGGCCATTGGCGAGCAATCTTGAGGGAAATTTTCTTAAGAGACTGAAAATAAGGGAAAAATGGTGCCGGCACACGGACTTGAACCGCGGACCCTCTGATTACAAATCAGATGCTCTACCAACTGAGCTATACCGGCAACGCACTGTCTATACGCCAGCTATGGCGTTAAATCAATGCGATTTTCTATCATATATGACTTCCGTCGACGACTTCGACCTGCTCGGCCTTGGCGCCGACATAGGCCTGATATCGGCTTGGGTCGAGCGCTAGAACAGCGTCAAAATGCGCTAGAAAAACCTTACCTGTAAGCTTTTGCAGCAGCGACGAGCGCTCAAGGCGGTCCATTACCGGTCCCTTCACTTCCGACAAATGTAAGCGGCAGCTTTGCCCTTGAAGTTCGTCATTCAAGTGGGTCAAGCTCTCGAGGCCCGAGGCATCAATCAGACTAATCGAGCTACAATTGAGAATAATATCGCGCAATTCGTTATTTTGAGCCCGCCGCGCGGCAACAAAGCGGCCAAGTGCTTCGGCATTAATAAAGAACATATTCTCATCCAGGCGTACCGAGAGAATATGCGGGCTGGTAATAACTTTGTGGCGCTGGACATTCCGAAAATGTTGCGTGCCCGGCACCAAACCAATCTCGGCCATATGCGGTGTTCCAGTTTTCAACAAGTAGAGCAGTATCGAAGCAACCACCCCAGTCGAGACACCAATTTCCACACCAAGGATCAAGGTCATAACGATCGTCGTCGCTACAGCAATGAAGTCTGACTTCGAGTAGCTCCAGCTCTTCGTCAAAATAGAAAAATCAACGAGCGATAGTACAGCGACAATGATCGTTGCCGCGAGCACCGCCTTCGGTAAAAAATACAGATAAGGCGTCAGATACATGGTCGCCAGCGCGATACCCATCGCTGTCAACGCCCCGGCGGCAGGGGTTGCGGCGCCGGCATCGAAGTTGACCACCGACCGCGCAAAACCGCCCGTTACAGGAGAGCCGCTACTAAAGGCCGATGCCAAATTAGCGGCCCCTAAACCCCGAAGCTCCTGATCAGCATCGATATGCTGGCGGCGTTTGGCCGCCAAGGTGCGTGCTACAGAAACAGATTCCACAAAGCCAATAAGACTAATCAGGAAAGCTGGCATCAAAATATAGCTAATTGTATCATGATCAATCGTCGGCATGGCCAAATGTGGCAAATGGCTTGGGATGTCCCCGACCAGAGCCAACTGATCTTGCAATTGCCAATAGACAACTGCGCCCATGCTCATGAAAACGGCAAGCACGGGCCCGGCTTTGCTCGTTTGACCGGCCCAATAAGCCGACATACCAAGGCGTTGCAATAGCGGCTTCATGCCCTGACGCACCCAGAACAAGAAGATCAGGCTCAAGCCGCCAACAATCAGCGATGTCATATTGGTTTGCGGCAATGCCCGCCACAAAGCCGGAACAACCTCTAACAATGTATGCCCAGAAACCGAGACACCAATAATATGTTTCACTTGTGAAAGAGCGATGATGATGCCCGACGCTGTAATAAAACCAGCTATCACTGGGTGGCTTAAAAAATTGGCGACAAAGCCCAATCGCAACAGCCCCATGGAAAACAACATCAGTCCCGATATGAAAGCCAAACCAACCGCGATGACAATCGGGTCGCTGCCGGTTTGTGCCGCGATCTCGCCCGTCGCGGCCGCTGTCATCAAAGAAATAACTGCAACAGGACCGACAGCCAGCGCACGACTAGAACCAAAAATGGCATAAGCAATCAGGGGCAAAATCGAGGCATACAGTCCATAATGGGGCGGCAAGCCAGCGAGCAAAGCATAGGCCAGAGATTGCGGGATCAGCATAATAGTGACGATAACAGCGGCGGTAAAATCATCCGTAAAGTCAGTACGGCTGTATTCGCGCGCCCAGCTGAGAACTGGCAAAATTGTATTTAAATTCATAGGTTACCTGATTGTTGGACGCGCCAGCCACTCTCGGCCTTTTAACATGGCGTGCCAATACACGGCTGGCAAAACAGATGCCTTCAAGAACCATGCCGCGCGGGTTGGCACCAGTCCTTGCAATAGCCACTGCGGAAATGTTGGTGTAATTTTCCCACCATAACCAAATTCCGCCAGAACAATCCGACCACGCTCGACCGTTAAGGGGCAAGATCCATAGCCTTCGTAGACAGCAGAACCCTTCTTCTTACCCATCGCCGAAAGTAGATTATGCGCGACGATCGGGGCTTGTTTACGCACCGCCGCCGCCGTTTTGGCATTTGGCGTATTGGTCACATCACCCAGACCAAAAATATTTTCAAATGTTTTATGACGCAATGTGTCTTGCTCAACGTCTAACCACCCAGCTGCATCGCCCAGACTACTCTTTTTGATGAAGTCCGGTGCAGTTTGCGGCGGGCACACATGGATCATATCGAAGTCACGCTCCACCTCTTTAACCTTCTCGCCTTCGGTGACCTTGAACCAGGCTTTTCGCGCCGCACCATCAATTTTCACCAAATTATGATTAAAGGAGAGCTGAGCGCCGTAACTTTCGACATAATTCATCAATGCCGGCACATAGTCGGCGACGCCAAATAACACTGCGCCCGCATTGCAAAATTCGATATTAATTTTGGCCAAACGCCCAGCGCGGCGCCAACTATCGGCCGAGAGATACATCGCTTTTTGCGGCGCCCCAGCGCATTTAATTGGCATTGGTGGTTGCGTAAAGATCGCATTACCCGACTGCATATTCTGCACCAGCCGCCATGTATACGGCGCCAGGTCGAAACGATAATTTGAAGTGACGCCATTTTGTCCCAACGTCGCTGGTAACCCGTCGACTGCGGCCCAATCAAGCTTAAGCCCTGGACAAACAATCAAATAACGATAGCTGAGACGGGACTTATCAGACAAAACAATTTCATCTTTCTTCGGATCGAAGCGCGTCACGGCGTGCTGAAGCCAAGATACTCCATGCGGCATAACGCGCCCCGTTGCTTGGACTGTTTCTTTTGCTTGAAAAATACCGCCGCCGACCATTGTCCAACCCGGCTGGTAATAATGTACATCACTCGGCTCAATTATCGCGATCGACAATGAAGCATCTCGCGATAACAAACTGGTTGCCGTTGAAATCCCTGCCGAACCCCCGCCGACAATAATAATATCGTAGTCTGCCATTGTTCCCCTCCCCTTTCTAAGCGCGACGCAACTCTCTATTTACGCCGCATGTCTTGCACGGGAACCTTAAGATATACAGTCCCTTGCGTGTCCGCAGGTGGCAAGTGCCCCGCCCGCATGTTTACCTGAATTGATGGCATGATCAATTTCGGCATTTCTAAAGTCTTGTCGCGCGCCTCGCGCATTGCCACGAAATCATCTTCGCTGATGCCCTCGCGGACATGGATATTATTCTTCCGTTCCTCGCCGACCGTTGTCTGCCACTGGATGTCGCGCCCATTTGGGCCATAGTCATGACACATGAACAAGCGCAGTTCGTCGGGTAGACTTAAAATACGTTTAATTGATTGAAAAAGTTCACGAGCGTCGCCACCTGGAAAATCTGCCCGTGCCGTGCCGCCATCAGGCATAAACAATGTATCGCCGACAAAGGCCGCGCTACCGATCACGTGTGTCATACAAGCCGGCGTATGGCCGGGCGTATGCATTACCTGCGCTTCCAGCCCGCCGATCTGGTAGCAATCACCGTCTTGAAATAGCGCATCGAATTGACTGCCATCGCGCTGAAATTCGGTGCCCTCGTTAAACACCTTGCCGAAAATTTCTTGCACTTGCTTCACCGCCGCACCGATACCGATTTTCCCGCCAAGCTTTTCTTGAATATAAGGTGCCGCCGAGAGGTGGTCGGCATGAACGTGGGTTTCGATTAACCAATCAAGCTTCCAGCCCCGTTCGACGATAAAATCGATAAGCGTGTCCGCATGATCATAGGTGATTGTGCCACTGGCATAGTCAATGTCCATGACGCTATCGATCACAGCGCAGGCATCGCTATTAGGGTCTTTAACAATGTAACTGATGGTGAAAGTTGCCGGATCGAAAAAACCGTGGATCTCCGGACAGATACTTGTATCAACATACGGCATTTTATAATCAGCCATTATTCCCTCATTCCTTAAACACCCCGCCACAGAACGACTATACGAACGGAGTACACATTAGTCATTTTACATCTATATTATGTGAAATCAACTCGGTTAAGACCTGCTGAGCGTGACTAGAAGCCTATTTCTGCGGACGAAAATCATCGCGCAGAGCATTACAACGCTGACCGGATATACGATTGATAAGCTGCCCGGCCAACCATGTTCTGCGATACGCGCTGAAAGCGACACAACGCCCGCATAGAATAATATGGCCGTGACGCTGGCGAGAAAAACCCGAAGCGAATAGCCAGCGCGGTTAAGTGCCCCACCGGTTACAAAAGATAAGGCGATTAAGGCAAATACTAGCGGCGTAAATAACTCACCGATTTGCTCATACACGCGCTGCTCCACGCGCAAGATTCGCCGCGGATCCGTAATGCCGAGCGCCTCCGGGTTGAGCAATTGATGGAACATCATCTGCGATGGTGAGAGCTGAGCCAGATTAAATGGATCATCCGACTGCATCGTGACCGGAAACTGATACCTATCGAAATGAACGACGCGTTGACGCCCATTGTCCTTTTCCCGGCTAAACAACCGCCCACTCTCCAACACCAGAGCATTTTCACTTTGTGTCCGATAAATCCGTGCGCCCTTGGCAACATATACGGTTTCGGTTTGTGTGTTGCGATCATCGAAAATCAAAATATTAGTAATACGCCCCTGCTCATCTTTGTTCTCAGCATAGACAGTAACCCCCCGGCCGAGATCGGTAAAAACGCCCTCACGGATCAAGCCTACCGATAAGCGCGTTTGCAAGGCATCGCGCTCAATGCGAAGGGTTTGCGACGCCAGTGGCGCAACATATAAATTAACAACTGCCAGGATGATGGTGACGCCTGCAATCAAATACAGTACAGGACGAAAAAGTAAAAGTGGGCTAATACCAGCACCCGTCAGAACATAATATTCCCGTGAATTCAACAATCCGCTATAGAGCAATAGTAGAGAAATCAACAGGGCGGGTGCTGCCACATTGGCAAAAATAGTAGGGATCAAGAACAGCATAAAGCGGATGATTTCTGCCCCACTCGCGCCGATAGTCAGATAGAAATCGACAACATTGAGCACCCGGACGAGCCATATCGCCCCCAACAGGCCCAACAAAACCCCGAGATAGCCGAACAGACCCTTTTGGCCGACAAACTTCTCGACGAGGCTCATGCTGTTTCCTTTACGCCACTAGCTCAGCTGCGGCGCGCTAAAGCCCATTTTAGATAGCGCCTGACTTTCGCCTGGTAACAACGTTGCCACGCTATCGCGCGCTAAAAAACGGTCGAAGTAATCGGCCAGGACGGCACTATCGCTAGCTTGTACACGATAACCAACATGCATCATGTTAATCAAATTACAGCCGATCGCGATATCTGCGAGGGTAAACCGCGCACCACCAAACCAAGGGCCATCTCCAAACTGCCCTTCCAAATAAGAAAAATACTCGGCTCTAATTTTTACCAGAGAGTCTTGCGCCGTCGCGACATCGGGTTCTTTACCCGACAGGGCATTAAACAGAATTGGACGAAACATGCCGCGGCCAATAATTTCGGTAAAACCAGTGTCGCTATACTCTTCAAGCCACAACATCCGGCCATATTGCATGGCATCGCTCGGCATTAAAGCAGGGTCAGGCGCCAAGCGATCGAAATAGGCGCAAATCGCCGAGCTGTCATTAATAACACCACGTGGATTATTTGGCTCCACGACGAGCGCCGGAATGCGCTTCAAGGGATGGATTTTCACATAGTCATCGGGCATGCTCAGGGGGCTAATCGATGGGTCATAATCATAGCTAATATGCTTTTCCGCAGCGACGATTCGAACCTTCCGGACGAAGGGAGAGAGGGGGGCGCCAATAAGTTTCACGTGTGAGCTCCTCAGATGACAAATCGATTTGACAGGTTAAACTGCGACTGAGTTTACATAAGTTTGAGGGACAAGGAATAGAGCATGTCGAAAATATTTACCGCCAAAGCGATTGTGACAATGAACCCAGCGCAACCGCGTGCCACCCATGTTGCTGTGCGCGACGGCCGTATTTTGGCTGTTGGGCGGAAAGAAAATATTGCCGACTGGCAGGCGCATTTTGGCATCACCGAAATCGACGAGAGTTTTAATGAAAAGATTATCCTGCCCGGGTTTATTGAGGGGCATAGCCACATGTTCGAGGGACAGATGTGGAATTACATTTACGTCGGCTATTATGATCGTATGGGGCCGGACGGTAAAATTTGGCCCGGTCTCAAGAGCATTGACGAGGTCGTTGATCGCTTGAAAAAAATGCTCGAAGCGCGTGACGATAAAACGGCGCCGCTTGTTGCGTGGGGATTTGACCCAATATTTTTTGCTAATAACAGGCTGGGTATCGCCGATCTTGACAAAGTCTCAACCGAGACCCCTATTCTCGTTTTGCATGCCAGCCTACACATCGTAAATGTAAACAGCGCGATTATTAAAAGTGCGGCGATCGATCCTGACAGCAATAGCGAGTTTGTTCGCCGCGATGATCGCGGCCAAATTACAGGCGAGTTTCTTGGTCAGGTCGGCCTATTCATGGCTATGCGGGCGTCCGATATTGATATTCTAGCAGCCGCATCCGATGATAGCGTGTTGGAAAATTTTGCCGCCGTTGCGCAACGCGCGGGGGTTACCACAGCTACTGACTTGGCCAATGGCCTTAGTGAAGATGCGCTCGCGACCATGAAGCGCATCACGGCACGCGACGACTTTCCGATGCGGCTTGTAGTCGCCTATTCCGGCAACGCAAGTTCGGCTGAAGATGGTCTGAAGCGTTTAGCGGAGGTTAAAGATCAGCAAACAGACAAACTCCGCATGAATATTGTTAAACTTGTGGCCGACGGATCAATACAGGGCTTTAGCGCACGGCTGCGCTGGCCGGGCTACCACAACGGAGCCCCGAATGGTCTGTGGTACATCGAACCCGACCGGCTGAAGTCTCTAATCCAAAGCTACAATGCTGCTGGCGCGCATATTCATGTTCACACGAATGGGGATGAAACGATAGGTATGGCCCTTGACGCCTTTGAAGCGGCATTGAATACGAATTACCGCACCGACCATCGTCACACTTTACAGCACTGCCAAATGGCCGATCGGGCGGATTATAAGCGCATGGCCGCTATGGGTATTGGCGTCAACTTGTTCTCCAATCACATTTATTACTGGGGCGATGCGCATATTGCGCTGACAATGGGCCGAGACCGGGCCAATCGGCTCGATGATGCTGGCGGCGCTTTGCGCGAAGGGGTGCCGTTAACCATTCACTCAGACGCCCCCGTGACTGCGCTTGGCCCACTTTTTACGGCTTGGTGTGCAGTTGAGCGCAAGACCTCGTCGGGCGATCGCTTGGGAGGAGACGCCGAACGGCTAACGGTCGAAGAAGCCCTGCACGCAATTACACTCGGGGCGGCTTACTCTCTTAAAATGGATCATGAAATTGGCAGTATTGAAGTCGGCAAGCGCGCTGATTTTGCTGTTTTAGACACCGACCCACTCGATGATCCGGACACGCAGTTGAAAGATATATTCGTTCACGCAACAGTTCTGGATGGCCGAAGCTTTATCAACGAAACCCCCAACATCTAATGTCAGACACGATCCCACTCACAGTCTTAAGCGGCTTCTTGGGCAGTGGTAAAACCACTCTTCTCAATCACCTGCTACACAATCCGCAAGGGCGGCGTATCACAGCGCTGATAAATGATTTCGGCGCTCTTAACATTGACGAGGAAATTATTGCCCGCGACCACAATAATCGTATCGAGCTAGCAAATGGCTGTGTTTGTTGCTCGCTCGGCGATGATCTCATTCGCGCTCTAGTCACGGCGCTACAACAAAGCCCCGCCCCCGACCACATAATCATTGAAGCCAGCGGCGTCGCGGACCCAGCTCGCATTGCCGCCTTTGCCGCCGTGGACCGTAATTTGATTCTGGATGGTATTATTTGTTGTATCGATGCAACGGCCTTTATCACGCATTGCGCAGACCCTTACCTGCAAGATACGATGCTTCGGCAAATCGCGGCGGCGCATATTTTTCTCATGACCAAACGCGATCTGATCTCAGCCTCGGATGAAAACGAAATCCGCGCCGCACTGCCACAGGATCGCCCCGTTATTGTATGTCAAAATGGTGCGATAGCAGCCGATATTATTCTTGGTCTCGGGCGCTCAGACTTCATACCCAAAACCGAGCCATCACATAATTTTACCGTTCATACAGGACATTTGCCGGCTGCTCCGCCCGAAACACTTGAGGCAGACCTTATGCGCCTGAAGCCGCATCTCATCCGCGCCAAAGGCTTTTGCCATGATCAAAAAAGCGCTTATCTGTTTCACTTTGCCGGCAACAGGTTTAGTTATGAGCGGCTTGCGAAATCACGCGCCTCTGGGCATTATGCTCTTATTGGGCTGCCGATGATGGATATCACGCAGACCTTATTTGCAGATGCACGTTAACATGTAACAGAAGTTTAACACCAATAATAAAAGGGAAACTTGATTGTGCTCTGGGATATCTCAATGCGGTTATATCACTGGCTATTTGCCATTACCCTCAGCCTGACGTATGTCGCTGGCGAAACGGATGCCTTAGAATGGCACGAAACACTGGGATTAACGCTTTTGGCGTTATTGGTCTATCGCCTGATCTGGGCTTTTATTGGACCGCCACCGGCGCGCCTAACAACCATGATCCGTGCCGTATCTCTATTGCCTGCTTATTTAAGGTCGGACAAAGACGTCAACTTCCCGCTGGGGCACAATCCCCTCGGGGTTTTATCGGTGTTGGCCTTTTGGATAGTCGCAGCCGTCATGATCGCCAGCGGGTTATTTAATTATGACGATATAGTCTATGAGGGGCCGCTTTATAAATGGCAACCATCTTGGGGGCCCGTGGCGTCGGAGATCCATGAAGCTGTCAATGCTCTGGTCATACCGCTGATTGTCCTACATCTTGCCGCCCTGGCGTGGCATCAATTTGTCAAACGGCAGGTCCTCATCCAGCGCATGACTGTGGGTGTGCCGATTGCGGACGATCAGGCGCCAAGCCAAGCTCATCAGGCTATCGGTATAATTATCCTCACGCTAAGCCTGAGTGCCAGCTGGATTTTGTTCGAATAACTCAGCCTTAATGCTTTATGCGATAGCTTTCGTGGCAAGACTTGCAAGCACCACCCAGCGCCTTGGCGGCTCCCAGCGTGGCGTCCGCATCACCCGACGCGGCGGCAACAGCAAGTTCTGATGCAGCTTCAGAAAACTGATCCGCTTTAGCTTCAAAATCTTCCCAATTTTTCCAGATGTCATCACGCGCGCCGATCGAACCGCTGCCAGCCGGAAAAAGCTCCGTCATGCGCGCACCCCAATCCGCCATTTCAGCGGCATAGACGCCAACGGCATCTAGATCAGCCGCGGGTAAGTGCTGTTCAAACACCGCCTTAATGCCTGCACCACTTTTCTTAAACATGGCCACACGTTGACCCTCCACGGTGTTTGGATCGGGGTCATGGGCCAACGCCGGCACCGCCAGCGCGGCAATGATAATAAGACCTAAAAAGCGCATCACTCCACCTTTATCACAAATCAAGTTCTGTAAGACGGGTCAACACGATCAAGGCGACGCAGCAAACCCGGCCACGCCAGCTGGTCGATGCCCTGCTGGAACAATGAGCCGCTTTGCTCATGCGTTGTATCGATGGCGTCTTTGCTTGGCATGTTCAGTTTAGCACCACCAGACATCGCCCGAATTTGCGCCGAACAGGCGCGCTCGAGAAAATAAATACCCAGGAAAGCAAGCGCGCAAGTTTCACCCGTCGCCAAAGTTCCGTGATTGCGTAAAATCATCAGCTTTTTATCGCCGAGGTCGTTAATCAAGCGCTCGCGCTCTTCTAAATTCAAAGCGACCCCCTCATACGCGTGATAAGCAATCTGCGGTATCACGAGTAAAGCTTGCTGACTGAGCGGCAACAAACCTTCTGCCTGCGCCGACACCGCAACCCCGTCATCCGTGTGTACATGCAAGACACATTTCGCATCCTCACGCGCCGAGTGAACAGCACTATGAATTGTAAAGCCCGCTGGATTAACAAAGAATGGGCTGTCCATAACGATGTTGCCATCGAGGTCAATCTTTACCAGGCTTGAAGCAGTAATTTCTTCAAAGGTCATGCCGTAGGGGTTGATCAAAAAATGATGCTCTGGCCCAGGAACACGTGCTGAGATATGAGTAAAAATCATATCATCCCATCCATGCATTGCTACAAGCCGATAGGTCGCGGCCAGATC
>CBFHZM010000063.1:0-10665 GCA_965660195.1 Alphaproteobacteria bacterium | reverse complement strand
TCACCAGCGCCGCTCTACCACGCAGCGCCGCTACGCTACAATATGGCAGCGATGCATGCAGGTGCGACCTGTATCGTGATGGATCATTTTGACCCCGAAGCAGCTTTGCATTGTATCGAAAAATATGGCGCCACACACAGTCAGTGGGTGCCAACCATGTTTGTGCGTATGTTGAAATTGCCCGAAGAAGTTCGGAAGAAATATGATACATCAAGCCTGAAAGTGGCGATCCACGCCGCCGCACCCTGCCCAATTCCAATTAAGCACCAGATGATAGAATGGTGGGGGCCGATTATTTATGAATATTACGCTGGCAGTGAGGGCAACGGCTTTTGCGCCATTAACTCGGAAGAATGGCTGGCGCATGAGGGCTCTGTCGGTAAGGCCTTGCTCGGCATTATTCATATTTGCGATGACGATGGCAAAGAACTACCCGTTGGCCAAGCCGGAACGATTTATTTTGAATTAGAAGGCCCACAATTTGAATATTACAATGACGCAGAAAAAACCGCTGATAGCCGGCATAAGAACGGCAATTGGACAACCTTGGGAGATGTTGGACGGGTTGACGATGAGGGCTACCTCTACCTAACCGACCGCAAGGCTTTTATGATCATTAGCGGCGGCGTCAATATATACCCGCAAGAGGCTGAAAACCTTTTGGTCACGCATCCAAAAGTGGCTGATGTCGCAGTCATTGGTGTCCCAAATGAAGAGTTTGGTGAGGAAGTCAAAGCCGTTGTACAGCCTGTCAACTGGTCCGATGCTGGGCCAGAGCTCGAACAAGAGCTGATCGCCTTTTGCCGTAAAGAGCTCTCCGCCATCAAATGCCCACGTTCGATAGATTTCGACCAAGAACTTCCTCGTCACCCTACAGGTAAGCTATATAAACGCTTAGTGCGAGACCGGTATTGGGGTAAGAAAGATAGCAAAATCGTATAACCCCAAGCGTAGAGACGACAAAACGAGAAAAGGAGACAGCGCATGCGCGTTTTTGAGAATATTGCAGAATACCAGGCCATGCTCGGCCAGGAGATCGGCCACAGTGAATGGGTTAAGATCGACCAAAAACAAATCAATTTATTTGCCCAAGCGACCGGTGACCATCAATGGATCCATACCGACCCGGAACGGACGCAAAAAGAACTTGGCATGCCGACAATCGCGCATGGCTTTTTGACGCTATCGCTTTTGCCGGTGCTGGGTGCGCAAGTCTCGCGCGTTAACTCGGTAACCCGCGTCATTAACTATGGCGCCAATAAATTGCGCTTCACTAATATGGTGCCCGTTGATGCACGCGTGCGCGGCAAGTTCACCCTCAAAGAATGTGAACCAAAAGCTGGCGGCTTTTTGTTTACCTCAGAAGTCGTGATCGAGATTGAAAATATGGACCGCCCAGCTCTTATTGCTGAGAGCCTGATGCTAATGTTTGAGTAACAAGCATGTCGACATCACATAAACCGGGGACCGATACGCCAATCTCAAAGTCAGATGATGAATGGCGCAATCAATTATCGGAAGAGCAATATCAAGTCACGCGTTGTGGCGGCACCGAGCGCGCCTTTACTGGCCCCTATTGGGATAATAAAGCCGCTGGTCGCTATGATTGTATTTGCTGTCATACCCCGCTCTTCAGCTCAGAAAGCAAATATGACAGCGGTAGCGGCTGGCCCAGTTTTTTTGAGCCGTTGGCGGCCGAAGTCGTCACGTCGCGGGAAGACCTGTCACATAACATGCGACGCATAGAAACGCTCTGCGCGTCTTGCGGCGCGCATTTGGGGCATGTTTTCCCAGACGGGCCACAACCGACCGGCTTACGTTACTGCATCAATGGAACCGCACTTCATTTTGTTGCCAAAGAGTAGAAAATGCAGCCCCCTCGTCCTGCTCAGATTCTCCATGAGGAGACACATCACGGTTTTGTGAAATCGGACGAGTATCATTGGTTGCGTGATGATAATTGGCAACAGGTGATGCATAATCCGAGTGTCTTGAATGCCGATATTCGCGCCTATATCGAGGCTGAGAATGTCTACACTCAGCATGTTTTGGCATCAGCTGAAGATCTACGCCAAAAGCTATTTGACGAGATGCGCGGGCGGGTTGAAGAGAATGCTGCATCGGTACCCGTCAATGCCGGCGCATATGCCTGGAATACCCGTTATCGTGTCGATGATGAACATCCGCTGATTTGCCGGGGGCCACGCGATTGTCATCCCGATGAAACCGATATCATCGTTGACTGCAACGCTTTGGCTGAAGGGCAAGCCTATTTTAAATTAATCACTTCAGAGAAATCTGAAGATAATAAGCGTTTAGCGTTGGCTATGGATTTCAGCGGAGGAGAGTTCTTAACCATTCGCATCTTTGATACGGTTACGAGAGACTTTCTAAGCGACCGGCTTGAACGCGCTGCCGACGCTATGGCGTGGTCGGCCGATGGCCATACATTATTTTATATTCTTCTGGATGATAACCATCGCCCCTATCAAGTGATGCGGCATCAACTCGGCCAAGCACAAAGCGATGATATTTGCGTTTATGAAGAAAACGATGCTGGCTTTTTTCTATCGCTCGATACAAGCGCGAGTGGTCGTTTTATTATCATTTACGCGCATGATCACGAGACCACCGAAAGCTGGCTAATCGATACCCATGCGCCGGAAAATAGCCCCATATGCGTCGCTCCCCGCAAAACCGGCGTGCAGTACACTGTGGAGGACGACGCGGCGCGCAACCAATTGATTATCCTAACAAATTGGCAAGAGCAAGGCCGCGCCGATGATTTCCAGATTGTTACCGCTCCCCTCGCCACGCCCACACAAGAGCAGTGGCAAACTCTTGTGCCACATCAAGAAGGGCATCTAATTTTGGCTCTGAACAGTTACAACGACCACCTCGTTATGCTAATCCGGGCTAACGCCCTGCCCTATATAAAGATTATAAATATGAGCGATGGTCAGGCACAAAATATCGCTTTTGACGAAGCCGCCTATGACCTTGTTTTACACGCCAATGCCGAATACCAGAGCGATATATTACGCTTTACCTATAGCTCGATGACGACGCCGGCCGAAGTCTATGACTATGATATGATTGCGAACACACGAAAATTACGCCGATCGCAAATTATACCCAGCGGCCATGATCCGCATGATTATGTAACCGAGCGACTTTGGGCGACAGGCCATGACGGAGCACAGATTCCGATTTCGGTCGTCTACCACAAAGAGACAGCAACCGACGGAACGGCACCCGTTCTTCTCTATGGCTATGGCTCTTATGGCATTACCATTCCCGCCACCTTCTCCAACTCCCGCCTAAGCCTTGTGCAGCGCGGCTTTATTTACGCGATTGCTCATATTCGGGGCGGTAAGGCTTGCGGCTATAAATGGTTTGAACAAGGTCGCCGCGCCCAGAAGCAAAACACTTTCAAAGATTTCATCGCTGCTGCGGAGCATCTCATCAATATCGGCTATGTCCGCAAAGGCAACATCAGCATTCATGGTGGCAGTGCCGGTGGGCTTTTGTTGGGCGCGTGCATGAATATGGCGCCTGATTTATTTTGTGCCGCCGTCGCCGAGGTGCCATTTGTTGACACGCTGACGACCATGCTCGATGACAGCTTGCCGCTCACGCCACCTGAATGGCCCGAATGGGGTAACCCAAAAGCGAGCGCGACCGATTACCAAACTATTGCCGCTTATGCACCCTATGAGAATGTCGGGCAGCATGCGTATCCGCATATTCTAGCGACCGCTGGCCTCACCGATCCGCGCGTAACCTATTGGGAACCGGCAAAATGGGTTGCACGCCTGCGCGATCGGCGTACCGATGATGGGATGACGCTCCTAAAGACTGAGATGGAAGCCGGCCATGGCGGTCAAGCCGGCCGCTTTAACCAACTGAAAGAAGACGCTTTCATCTATAGCTTTATCTTGCACTGCCATTCAGATAGAACAGAAAACAATGGATAAATTTAAAGTAGCAGCGCCGCAAGAATATGGCTTCGATACCAATCGTCTCGGGTTGATTGAGGGGTTTTTGCAAACCTATCTCGACAACAGTAAGCTACCCAATTGGGGCCTTACCATCATGCGGCACGGTCATGTTCTATACGAGAACTGGCAGGGCACAAGCGCTTTTGACGGCGGATTCACGCCAGATCGTCATTCCATTTATCGCATTTACTCTATGACCAAACCGATCACATCGGTCGGACTGATGATGCTTTTCGAACAGGGCAAATTTCAGCTCACCGACCCGGTCGCAAAATTTATCCCGAGCTTTAAAAATGTGACCGTTTTCGATAGCGGCACGTCGCGTGACTACACAGTAAAGAAACCAGATCGCGAGATGACGATACTCGACCTACTGACCCACCAGTCTGGCCTGACATACGATTTCATGATGGACAGCCCTGTCGATGCGCTGTACCGCAACAATAAAATCAATGGCGCGCGATCAGAAAAGTATGACCTTGCAGAATTTTCCGACCGCGTGGCGGAAATGCCTTTGGTGTTTTCACCCGGCGAGGCATGGAATTATTCTGTTTCCACCGATATTTGCGGTCGTCTGATTGAAGTCATTTCAGGGCAATCGCTCGACGTCTATTTTAAGGATAAAATTCTCGACCCACTCGGCATGCATGACACCATGTTTACGATTGATGACGCTCGGCTCAATCGCCTAACCCACAATTACAATCGCGACCCACTCTCGGGCGAGATCCAACTAGCGGACAGCCCCGACCGTACAATTTATCGTCCCGGGCGCCTGTTTCTTTCCGGCGGTGGCGGATTATTATCGACGATGAACGATTATGCGCGGTTTTGCGAATTCCTTCGTCGCGGTGGCGAATTGGACGGAACACGCTTGTTAAGCCCGCACACATTGACCAAAATGACATCGAACCACCTGCCCAATAACGAAACAATGATGCAGCGGGCCCGGGGTACGTTTTCTGAGGTTAGCTATGGTGGTACAGGCTTTGGTCTTGGCTTCTCGGTGGTCATTAACCCAACCGAAACGCCAACGGTGAGCTTTACTGGTAACTATTCCTGGGGTGGCCTAGCCAGCACATTTTTCTGGAATGATCCCGTCAATCAAATCTCGGTCATCTTCCTCACCCAGCTCATGCCATCGGGCGCTTATCCGATACGCCCACAATTGCAACAATTGGTGTATGGCGCGCTAATCGATTAGAGATGATTGCTGGCGATCGGCACATCGCCGCCGACCGTAGTACGATGCATCACACGCAAATGGCCGTCATAGCCGCCGTCGGCTAAATGTTGAAGACAACGATTATCCCACATCAAAAGCATATTCTGCTGCCACTTGTGGCGATAAACATATTTTTCCTGCACGCTATGGGCACAAAGCTCGTCCAATAAACTCATCGCTTCATCATGCGGAAGGCCATCAATGCCAATGGTATAAACGCGATTGATAAACAACGCGACGCGGCCAGTCTCGGGGTGTACCCGTGCGATCGGATGCAGATATGTATCCTCAGCCTCCTCGCTTAGCTTAAACTTCATACTGCGTTGATCTTGATCCTGCGCATAAACCCCGCGCGGGCTATAGGGTAAAACAGCACTATGAATACCGCGTAATCCCAAAAGTGTCTGTTTCATTGCCGCCGGCAGATCTTCCCAGGCCGCGTAACCATCGGCAAATAGTGTATCGCCCCCCACCGGCGGCGTGACCTTCGAATGCAAGATAGTGGCCGCTGGCGGCGTCGCTTGAAAGCTCCAATCCGAATGCCAAGCAGCGCCAAAATTCGATACGGTCTCTGTCGGCTCGCGCCGTAACTCCAAAATATGCGGATGGTCTTCCAAGGGCTCGATAAATGGATCTTCACCGAACGGTCCGAATTGCGCCGTAAAGGCTTCGAGCGCATCATGGGTTAAGGGTTGGTCGGGAAAAGCTAAAACATAATTTTCCAACCACGCTGTGCGCACTGCAGCAAGGTCGGCCGCGCTTAAAGGCGCCGATAGATCAACCCCTGTAACATATGCGCCAAATGGTCCCGATGATTTTTCAACATGCACCATGCTACCCTCCAAAAATAATATGCTAATTCCGCTTGTCCAATCTGTCTACAGCACTATTATCCGAACCAGTTAAAGGAGATAATTATGGCACTTCCGCGCGTTTTACAGGGTAATCTCAGGGTTCCCGTTGTTGGCTCACCCCTCTTTATCATTTCAGGTCCCGAGCTTGTTACTGCCCAATGTAAAGCTGGCATTGTCGGCTCGTTCCCGGCCTTAAATGCCCGACCTGTCGAGGTTCTCGACGAATGGCTAACGCGGATTAATGATGATCTCACGCAATACAAAGAAGAAAACCCTGGCGCCATTGTTGCCCCTTATGCGGTCAACCAGATTTGTCACAGCTCAAATGACCGCCTTGCTCAAGATATGGAAACCTGCGTTAAGCATAAAGTCCCGATTATTATCACCAGCCTTCGCCCACCTGCCGAAATCGTCGAAGCAGCACATAGCTACGGCGGTGTTGTTTTTCATGATGTGATCAATGTGAAGCATGCGCAAAAAGCGGCTGAACAAGGCGTCGATGGTCTGATTTTGGTCTGCGCGGGAGCCGGTGGGCATGCCGGCACACTCAGTCCCTTCGCGCTAGTGCGTGAGGTCAAACAATGGTTTGACGGCACAATATTGGTCTCCGGCGCCATGGGGGACGGTTATGCGGTCGCTGGCGCCTTAGCGATGGGGGCTGATCTTGCTTATATTGGCTCACGCTTCATCGCGTCCGAAGAAGCGAACGCCGAAGCGGGCTATAAGGATATGCTAGTCGCCTCCGCCGCAGACGATATTGTTTACTCGTCGCTCTTTACTGGCGTTCATGGCAATTATCTGAAACCCTCAATCGCGGCGGCTGGTCTTGATCCCGACAATTTACCCGAGGCAGACAAGTCGAAAATGAATTTCGGTTCGGGCGGCAACACAGCCTCGAAGGCCTGGAAAGATATTTGGGGTTGTGGCCAGGGTATCGGTAGCATCGAGCGAGTACAAACCATTGCCGAGATTGTCGATGGCCTGGAAAAAGAATTTAAAACTGCCGTCAACGACCTTGTCGGTCGCGCGAGCTAAGAGAACGCCATGCTCGATCCGGTGATGCGGCGGCTCATTGATCCGCCTTTAAATCGGCTCGCGCGCTTCAGCCCGCTATCGGCCAATAGTATCACCGCACTTGGCTTTGTTTGCGGCCTTGCCAGCGCCGTTGCCACGGCGCGCGGCAGGATGGATCTGGCGCTTTTGTTCCTGCTCGCAAACCGTTTTGCTGATGGCCTCGATGGCGCCGTTGCGCGCCAACGCGAAACCGTCTCAAATTTCGGTGCCTATGCTGATATCGTTGCCGATTTTTTGATATGGTCAATCTTGCCGTTGAGTTTCATCTGTCTATCACCTGACAATGCGGTTGCGGCAGCCATCTTGCTCTCGAGCTTTGCGATGTCAATGACCGTGTTTCTTGCCTTTGCCGTCATGGCAGAAAAGCTATCGCTAACCACCGAAGCGCAAGGCAAAAAAGGGTTTTTCTACCTTGCAGGGCTCGCTGAGGGTACTGAGACCATCCTCTTCTTTATGGCCTGCATGATATGGCCAGCTCACTTCACCCAGCTTGCTTATATCTTCGCTGCCATTGTCTATTGCTCGGTCATTGGTCGCATCATTGTGGCCGGCAAACAACTTAGCTGACGCATCTAAGGAGGATCGTATGCCTATTTTTGGGCCCGATATTACACTTGCCCCTTCGGTCTATCTGCATGAGACGGCCTATCTTTATGGCAAGATTTCGATCGGCCCAGAAAGCTCGGTCTGGCCACAGGTCGTTATGCGTGCCGAGCTTTATGAGATCCAAATTGGAACTCGAACCAATATTCAAGATTTTGTTATGATCCATGTCGGTGTTTCGACCCCGACACTTGTCGGCGACAACTGTTCGATCACGCATCACGCGACGCTGCATGGCTGCACGATCGGCGATAATTGTTTGATAGGCATCAATGCCACGCTGATGGACGGTAGTGTCATCGGCGCTAATTCGATCGTCGCTGGCCACGCAATCGTCACTGAAAACACCATCTTTCCAGAGAATTCAATCATTGCCGGAGCACCTGCCAAAGTGATCGCGAGCCGCGATTGCGCCGCCGCCAATCAACTCAATGCTCAGTTTTATTGCGAAAATGCCAAGAACTACCAGCAAGGGGTATATCGGTTCAGAAGCCCCGATGCATCCTAATTAGGAGTGAGAGTGGCTGGGGTGGTAGGATTCGAACCTACGCATGGCGATACCAAAAACCGCTGCCTTACCACTTGGCCACACCCCAATCCGCTCGGAAAATACTTAGTTTTTGCCGCGTGGTCTAGCCCCGAGCGACATTATTTCGTAAAATTAATTTTGTAGCGCCAAAACGCCAACATACGGCTTGATTAAACTCCCCAAATAAAGCTTGCCATCGCGTTCAGTGACACTGGTCATCATGGTTAAATGTTCGCTTGGATCGTCCAAAACATCGACCACCTCACCCGTATTCGAAACGCGGACAGCCCAGACATGCGGTTGTGCCAGCTCGCTTGGAAAGACCTGCATGATGCGCCAAATAACCTTACGCAGGAAAGTGCTGTTCATCAGCCGATCGGTAAAGCCACTGCGCGGCGCGACCAAGGCGATCCAGAAATCACCGTTTGGCGCCTCAGTGATATTATCTGGAAAACCGGGCAGGTTTTCGATCAAAACATCGCTCTGGCCGGCGCGGTCGCCAGTTAACCAAAGGCGCGTAACCCGCGCTTGATACGTCTCATTCACCAACACGAAGCTCTCGTCCTGCGCTAAAGCGACGCCATTTGAAAAAGCCAAATCGCCGAGCACCAGTTGCAAGCTATTATCGCGCGGGTCGAAGACAAAAAGCCGGCCAGATGGTAAGGCGGTGAAGAGCTCGAGCGAGTCGTTACCATAGGGAAAAAGCTGCGAAGCATCAGAGAACCAAATACGCCCATCCTTGCCAATCGTCAGATCATCGACAAAGCCCAATTTTTTGTCCTCATAACTATCGGCCAAGACGGTCAGGCGACCATCTGGCGCGAGTTTTAGCAGTCCCTTTGCAGCATCGGCGATAATCAAATTACCGGCTGCATCATAGTCCAAGCCCAAGGGACGCCCCTCGGTATTGCCGAGCTCTTCGATCTCGCCAGCGCTATTGACACGCACCAAACGGCCATCGACCAGCCCTGTGACCAAGTTTCCATCGGGATCAAAGGCCACGCCTTCAGGGCCCTTTCCTGTGGTCACCAGTTCAGCCGCACTGAGGCGGCTATTTGAAATATAGGGTGCTTCGCCAGCCGGGTTTGGAGCCATCGACATGGGTTGTGGGTCAAAGGGCACTGGCGAGAGCAGAAGCCACCAAGCGATCACCGCCAGCAAAGTAAAGATAAAAAGCCTCAAAAACCGAGGCCCTGAGCGTCGCGCCAAATACATGTCTGAATTGCGTTCCATGTTAACCCCTCTTTTGGTTCACGCTAAAAACAATACCTTCTCCATCCTACATATTTCCAAGCGCAAGTCTAACGATGGAATCTTAACTTTTGCTTAACGCGCCCCCTGAAAAGGAAGAGTTCCATAACAAATAGACGGAACCGAATATTGGCAAAACCCGGCCGGAGCAGTATATAAATGGTGAGATCAATAATCGGAGTGTAGCGCAGCCTGGTAGCGCACCTCGTTCGGGACGAGGGGGTCGGAGGTTCAAATCCTCTCACTCCGACCAGCGGGTATCCTTGCGGATCATAGAGATACGTCAAACCCCGCGGTATGTCATATGCTGCGGCAAGGTAAACGGTAAAGGGCAGAGAAACGCAATGGATCAACCGGTAGCACTGATCAAAAGTAGCGCAAAAATAATTGCGTTGGCCTTTCTGATTGTCCTCGGTATGGCGGCGGCTCAATTTATCAGCAATACCAACGGCCGACCATCATTGGGGACAACGCACGTCGCCAAAGAAAACGGTAAAACTCTTACCTATAATATACTTTTAGCCGAAACCGAGACGCGCTTGCCGCTGTTTCTGATACCAAGCCTCGGGCGGCCAGCCAGTGATTTTAATGAGCTCGCAGCCGAAATGGTGCGCGATGGACATAATGTGTATTTTATTGATCCCCGCAATTTCTATCTCGAGAGCGGTCAAACAACTAAAAATATCACGCTGTTCGACCTCGCTGATGATGTCGAAACCATTCGCCGCGATGCAGGCCTCGATAGTATTATTCTTGTCGGGCATGCTTTCGGTAATCGTGTCGCGCGGGCCTATGCGACCACTTACCCCGAAACGACCAGCGCGGTTATTACCGTTGCCGCTGGCGGCATCCAAACCATCTCCGATGATATTCGGGTCGCGCTCACGCGATCATTTTGGGGGTTCTTGCCCGACAGTTGGCGACAGACCTATATCCGCAAAGCCTTTTTCGCAGACGATAATGAAATCCCCGCTCATTGGCTCAAAGGCTGGCATATTCGCGTTTCCCAGATCCAGATCGAAGCCACCCAAAATACCGATGCCGATTTGTGGTGGAGCGGAGGTCAGGCACCGATACTTGTCATTCAGGGACGAGAAGACACGATCGCGCCGCCAGAAAAAACAGGGG
>CBFHZM010000062.1:0-10786 GCA_965660195.1 Alphaproteobacteria bacterium | reverse complement strand
AGGTTCGTAGTGATCAAATTGCATTGAATATTGCGCGCGGCCTTGCGACATCGAGCGCAGGTTATTTACATAACCAAACATATTGGCCAGCGGCACCATCGCATTCACGACAGCAGCATTACCACGACTTTCAGTGCCGCGCACTTGACCGCGACGACTGTTCAAGTCACCGATCACGTCGCCCATATGCTCTTCAGGCGTTACAACCTCGACCGACATAATCGGCTCGAGCAGACGGGCGCCTGCGTCACGCGATGCTTCGCGGAAGGCTGCACGTGCGGCGATTTCAAACGCCATAACACTCGAGTCAACATCATGGAAAGCACCGTCGATTAGTTCGACTTTAAAGTCGATCATCGGGAAGCCGGCGAGGACGCCATTTTCACGCACACTCTCGATACCCTTTTCGACGCCCGGAATATATTCACGCGGGATCGAACCGCCGACGATTTTGTTTTCAAACTCATAACCACCACCTGGTTCCATGGGCGTGATAATCATTTTCACACGGGCAAACTGACCAGAACCACCGGTTTGTTTTTTGTGCGTGTAGTCAACTTCAGCGGCTTTGGTGAAGGTTTCACGATAGGCCACCTGCGGCGCACCCACATTGGCTTCCACTTTAAATTCGCGACGCATCCGATCAACAATAATGTCGAGGTGCAGCTCGCCCATACCGGCGATAATTGTTTGGCCACTTTCCTCATCACTAAAGACACGGAAAGACGGATCTTCCTGCGCCAGACGGCTCAGCGCCATACCCATTTTTTCCTGGTCGCCCTTAGTTTTTGGCTCAACAGCAACCTGAATAACAGGCTCCGGGAATTCCATACGCTCGAGAATAACTGGGCTCTCAACAGCACAAAGTGTGTCACCTGTGGTGGTGTCTTTCATACCAACCAGCGCAACAATATCGCCAGCATAGGCTTCTTTGATTTCTTCACGAGAGTTGGCGTGCATTTGTAGCATCCGGCCAATACGCTCACGCTTATCTTTGACCGTATTCAGAACAGAAATACCACTCTCGAGTTTGCCCGAATAAATCCGCGCAAAAGTCAGAGAACCAACGAAGGGGTCATTGGCGATTTTAAAAGCCAACATCGACAAAGGCTCGCTGTCCGACGTTTTACGGACGATGGTCTCTTCCGTTTTGACATCGATACCTTGGATAGCGTCAACATCAACGGGAGAAGGCATATAATCAACCACGGCATCAAGCAGAGGCTGAACGCCTTTGTTTTTAAAGGCCGTACCGCACAAAATCGGTACAAAACTCTGATTAATTGTACCCTTGCGAATACACTTGATCAGTGTGTCGCTGTCAGGCTCATTGCCCTCGAGATAGGCTTCCATAACGTCGTCATCGACTTCGACCGCGGTTTCAACGAGGTCGGCGCGATACTTGTCAGCTTGTTCTTTGAGGTCGGCTCGGATGTCACGATATTCGAACTCGGCCCCCAAACTCTCTTCTTTCCAGATAATCTCGCGCATATTGATCAGATCAACAACGCCTTCAAAATCACTCTCAGCACCGATCGGCAGCTGCGTCACCAATGGACGCGCGCCCAAACGGTTAATGATCATATCAACGCAACGGTAAAAGTTGGCTCCGGTACGGTCCATCTTGTTGATAAAGCACATGCGCGGCACGTTATATTTATCAGCCTGGCGCCACACTGTTTCTGATTGCGGCTCCACACCAGCGACCGAGTCAAACACGGCCACGGCGCCGTCAAGCACCCGCAATGACCGCTCAACCTCAATCGTGAAGTCAACGTGGCCAGGCGTATCGATAATATTGATGCGCTTATCACGCCAAAAGCAGGTGGTGGCAGCAGAGGTAATCGTAATACCCCGCTCTTGTTCTTGCTCCATCCAGTCCATTGTGGCCGCGCCATCATGAACTTCACCGATTTTATAGCTCACGCCCGTATAGTACAGAATACGTTCCGTCGTGGTCGTTTTACCGGCGTCGATATGCGCCATGATACCAATATTGCGATAATCGCCGAGGGGTGTTTTACGTGCCATAGTCTTAACTTTCCGAAATTACCAGCGATAATGCGAGAAAGCCCGGTTGGCTTCTGCCATACGGTGCGTATCCTCGCGTTTCTTGACCGCCGAGCCGCGATTATTGACGGCATCCAAAAACTCACCAGCAAGACGCTCTTCCATCGTATTTTCATTGCGGGCCCGTGCCGCTGAAATAATCCAGCGTATGGCCAGCGCTTGCTTACGCTCGGGACGCACTTCAACCGGCACCTGATAGGTTGCCCCGCCAACACGACGCGACCGCACTTCAGCGGCGGGCATCACATTTTCAAGCGCCTCATGGAAGGCGGCCAAAGGCTCGCGCTTCAGCTTCTCTTCAACGCGATCAAGCGCGCTGTATAAAATAGTTTCAGCAG
Source organism: Alphaproteobacteria bacterium (assembly GCA_965660195.1). GTDB lineage: Bacteria > Pseudomonadota > Alphaproteobacteria > RS24 > RS24 > JAYODZ01. Next base: position 8,378 of record CBFHZM010000062.1, on the reverse strand, counting down.
TCGATTTTTTACCGTGCAGCATCAAGCTGTTCATAAATTTGGTAAGTACCACATCGCCAAATTTGGCATCAGGGTTGATCTCACGTTTTTCAGCGCGGTGACGACGAGACATCTATCTACTCCCTATTTCGGACGCTTCGCGCCGTATTTCGAGCGGCGTTGACGACGATCTTTAACACCCTGAGTATCCAGTGTCCCGCGGATGATGTGATAGCGCACACCAGGAAGGTCTTTCACGCGACCACCGCGGATCATAACAACAGAGTGTTCTTGCAAATTATGGCCTTCGCCAGGAATATAACTTGTGACCTCAAAGCCATTGGTCAAGCGCACACGTGCGACTTTCCGCAATGCCGAGTTCGGCTTTTTCGGCGTCGTTGTATAGACGCGAGTGCAAACGCCACGTTTTTGAGGGCAAGCCTCCATAGCAGGCACCTTATTCCGGCGGGTTACTTTTTGCCGCGGTTTGCGGACCAATTGGTTAATGGTAGGCATAGTGCCAACTCCCCGTTTATTCATCGCAACGCACCTTTGTGCGCCTCACAAACCCTGAAAAGGGCATGGGTCCGACATAACTACCGAAATACCGACAGCAACGAACCCAGAAAAATGGCCAAAATCAGCCAATTCTTCGAATGCAGAGGACCCGAAAACACGGATCTTGCGCCTTATCTTTTACTTCAGAACTAACAACAGCGTTTGAACCCTTTAACATCAATGACTTAGATGTCACGATCGAGTTAGGCTCACAGCCCTGTCACCAAAGTGGCTGATAAATACGAGATCGTTGCCCTTGCGTCAAGCCTGAAACCACATATTCAAGCAAAAAAGGCCGGTTTGAACCGGCCTTTTTCGTTGATTTATGCCAAATCAGGGCAAATGCGGCTTAAGCCTCAGCCTCTTGCGCCTCGATCGCACCGATTCCTGCCTCTTCGGCGAGAATCGCGTCGCGGCTAGCGGCTTCAGCTTTCAAACGTTGCATCAACCCGCCCGTCCCTGCTGGGATCAAGCGGCCAACAATGACATTTTCTTTCAGACCAAACAGATCGTCATATTTGCCATTAATAGCGGCTTCGGTGAGTACCCGCGTTGTCTCCTGGAACGATGCCGCTGAGATAAACGACCGCGTTTGCAAGCTTGCTTTGGTGATCCCAAGAAGGATCGGCTTGCCCGTTGGCGGAGTTTTTCCCTCAGCCTCAAGCTTGGCGACAACCTCATCAAACTCCGACTTATCGATTTGTTCGGCTGACAGAAAATCGCTGTCTCCAATCGTCTCGATTTCGACCTTTTGCAACATCTGCCGGACGATCACCTCAATGTGCTTATCATTGATGGTCACACCTTGCAGGCGGTAAACGTCTTGGATTTCATTCACCAAAAAGGCCGCCAGCTGTTCGACACCCGAAATCGCCAGAATATCATGCGGCGCTGGGTTTCCATCGACGAGATATTCGCCTTTTTCAATGATATCGCCCTCTTGCACCGACAAATGCTTAGTGCGCGGGACAAGATATTCTACTGGCTCCAGATCAGCCTCTAGCGGCTGAATGATGATCCGGCGCTTGCTCTTGAAATCGCGACCAAATTCGACGCGACCTGTCACCTCGGCGATGATCGCATGGTCCTTCGGACGACGCGCTTCGAATAATTCAGCCACGCGAGGCAGACCACCCGTAATATCGCTCGAGGTTGCTCCCTCGGTTGGAATCCGCGCCAGAATATCACCAGCATGCACCTTAGCACCATTATCGACCGACAAGATCGCTCCAGGCGCTAGGGCATAACGCGCTTCCGCGCCACTAGCCAGTTTCAATACTTCGCCATCTTCACCCTTAACGACCAGCGAGGGCTTCAGATCTGAACCACGTGTGCCGGTGATATGGTCGACCACTTCGCGTTGCGAAATACCCGTCGCCTCATCCGAGCGCTCAGTCACGGTGACACCATCGACAATATCTTCAAAACCGACAACACCATTGACCTCAGTCAAAATCGGGATCGCATAAGGCTCCCATTCCGCCAGACGCGACCCGCGGCTTACCATATCGCCTTCTTTGACCCGAAGACGTGCACCGTATGTCAGCTTCTGATTAGCGCGCTCGAGACCATTATTATCGATCACCTTGACATGCACGTTACGCCCCATGACAACCAAGCGACCTTGGCTATCTTCGACGACATTGGCATTCTCAAACTCGATTTTACCTTCGGCGTTTGACTCGACAAAAGATTGGTCAACCACCTGCGCCGTGCCACCAATGTGGAAGGTCCGCATAGTCAGCTGTGTACCAGGCTCACCAATCGATTGAGCGGCAATCACGCCAACCGCTTCACCAATATTAACGGGTGTACCGCGAGCCAGGTCACGACCATAACAATGGCCACAAACGCCGGTCTTGCTCTCACATGTCAACACCGAACGGATCTTGATGCCAAGCAGATTAGCCTCTTCGATCGCCGGCACATGCTGCTCAACAATCATCTCACCCCGTTTGACAATCACCTCTCCCGACGCTGGATGAACAACATCTTCGACAGGGAAGCGACCAAGAACGCGATCAGACAGCGAAGTAATAACTTCACCCGCCTCGATCACGGCCGAAACAGTGATACCACCTTTAGTACCACAATCGACCTCATTGATGATGCTATCTTGCGCAACGTCAACCAGACGACGCGTTAGGTAACCAGAGTTTGCCGTCTTCAAAGCCGTATCGGCGAGACCTTTTCGCGCGCCGTGGGTCGAGTTAAAATACTCAAGAACGGTGAGACCTTCTTTAAAGTTCGAGATAATAGGTGTCTCAATAATCTCGCCCGACGGCTTCGCCATCAGACCGCGCATCCCAGCCAACTGTTTCATCTGCGCCGGAGAACCACGCGCCCCAGAATGCGACATCATGTAGATCGAGTTAATGAAGCGGTTGTCATCCTTCATCGCCTCTATATCGACCGAAGAGATCTTATTCATCATGGCATCAGCCACACGGTCGGTACACCGCGCCCAGGCATCAACCACCTTATTATATTTTTCCCCTTGGGTAATCAGACCGTCGATATATTGCTGCTCATATTCTTTTGCGAGCTGCGCTGTTTCTTCGATCAGTTTCTCTTTATCGCCCGGGATCACCATATCGTCTTTACCGAAAGAAATTCCGGCACGAGCAGCCTGACGGAAGCCCAACAACATAATATGGTCGCAGAACAAAACGGTTTCTTTCTGCCCGCAGTGGCGATAAACCGCGTCGATCACCTTCGAAACTTCTTTCTTGGTCATCAAACGGTTGACGGTGCTGTATGGCAGCTTTTCGTGCTTCGGCAGCTCCTGCGCCAACATTAAGCGCCCAGGCGTTGTATCAACCACGCGCGAGATAATTTCACCCTGTTCATTCATTTCTTCGATGCGGGCTTTAATTTTGGTGTGGAGCGTAACAGCTTTGGTTTCCAGCGCATGCTCCAGCTCATCAAGGCCACCAATCAAGCTGCCCTCGCCTGGCATGCCGTCGCGCTCCAGCGTCATGTAGTAAAGACCGAGAACGATGTCTTGTGACGGCACAATAATCGGCGCCCCGTTCGCAGGGTGCAGAATATTGTTGGTCGACATCATTAGAACGCGGGCTTCCAACTGTGCTTCGAGCGACAGGGGCACGTGAACCGCCATTTGGTCGCCATCAAAATCGGCGTTAAAAGCGGCACAAACCAACGGGTGAAGCTGGATCGCCTTACCTTCAATCAAAACCGGCTCAAAAGCCTGAATACCCAGACGGTGCAAGGTCGGCGCCCGGTTCAACAGAACAGGGTGCTCACGGATTACCTCATCGAGAATATCCCAAACTTCGGGCCGCGCTTTCTCGACCATTTTCTTCGACTGCTTCACCGTCGCCGAGAGCCCTTTGGCTTCCAAACGTGAATAGATAAATGGTTTAAACAGCTCAAGCGCCATTTGCTTCGGCAGGCCGCACTGATGTAACTTAAGCTCTGGGCCAACCACGATGACTGAGCGTCCCGAATAATCAACGCGCTTGCCCAAAAGGTTTTGCCGGAAGCGCCCTTGCTTACCCTTCAACATGTCGGACAGTGATTTCAGCGGCCGCTTATTGCCGCCGGTGATAACGCGCCCGCGGCGACCATTGTCAAACAGGGCATCAACCGACTCTTGCAGCATCCGTTTTTCGTTCCGCACAATAATATCTGGCGCGCGCAACTCAATCAGGCGTTTCAAACGATTATTCCGATTGATAACTCGGCGATACAAATCGTTCAAATCTGAGGTCGCAAAACGGCCGCCATCGAGCGGCACCAGCGGACGGAGCTCAGGCGGAATGACCGGCACAATCGTCATGATCATCCACTCGGGACGGCTGCCCGAACGCAAAAAGGCCTCAACAACTTTCAAACGCTTCGCCAATTTCTTCGGCTTCAGTTCGGTGGTCGCCTCTGCGATCTCTACGCGCAAATGATCACGGAGCTCTTCGAGGTTCAACTCCTGCAGCATGGTTCGCACCGCTTCAGCGCCAATACCGGCAGAGAAACTGTCTTCACCATAATCATCTTGGGCTTGCAAATATTCCTCTTCGGTCAGCAATTGGCCTTTTTTCAACGCCGACAACATTGGATCGAGGACAATAAATTGCTCGAAATACAGAACCCGCTCGAGATCTTTAAGCGTCATATCGAGCAGCAAGCCAATACGGCTTGGCAACGACTTCAAGAACCAAATATGGGCAACGGGTGCAGCTAATTCGATATGCCCCATGCGCTCACGACGGACTTTCGTCAGCGTCACTTCAACACCACATTTTTCGCAGATAATGCCTTTATACTTCATCCGCTTATATTTGCCGCACAAGCATTCATAATCCTTGATCGGACCAAAAATACGAGCACAAAACAAACCATCGCGCTCGGGTTTGAAGGTGCGGTAATTGATCGTCTCCGGCTTCTTGATCTCGCCATAGGACCAAGAGAGAATTTTCTCTGGGCTCGCGATCGAGATGCGAATTTGATCGAAGGCCTGCTGATTGGCCTGCGGGTTGAAGATATTCATGACCTCATGGTTCATGTCGTCACTCCTCAATAAATCGGCGTCGCAACGCCTGATTAATGGTCCTTGCTTTCACTGGTCAACTCAACATTGAGACCCAGTGACCGGATTTCTTTCACCAAAACGTTGAAGCTTTCAGGGATGCCGGCCTCAAACGTGTCGTCGCCGCGGACAATCGCCTCATAGACTTTTGTCCGACCTGCTACGTCATCAGATTTAACCGTGAGCATTTCCTGTAAGGTATAAGCCGCGCCATAGGCTTCGAGAGCCCAGACCTCCATCTCGCCAAAACGCTGACCCCCGAATTGGGCTTTACCGCCCAAGGGTTGCTGCGTCACCAACGAATATGGTCCGATCGAGCGTGCGTGAATTTTGTCGTCAACCAGGTGATGCAATTTCAGCATATAGATATAGCCGACAGTGACCTTACGATCGAAATAATCGCCCGTACGGCCATCCCGTAACTTCACCTGCCCCGATACATCAACGCCTGCAGCGTCAAGCATATCGACAATATCAGCCTCGTGCGCGCCATCGAAGACCGGCGTCGCAATCGGCACACCTTTGCGCAAAGTATGGCTCATTTCAATCATCTGACCATCTTCCATCTCAGAGACCAGCTGATCATCCGGGTAGACTTTGGCCAAAATCTGGCGAACATTCTCAACTTTGCCTTGCTGCTCATAGGCTTTCAAAGCGTCATCGATCTGCTTACCAATATTAGCGCAGGCCCAACCAAGGTGAGTTTCCAAAATCTGCCCAACATTCATCCGGCTCGGCACGCCAAGCGGGTTGAGAACAATATCAACCGGCGTCCCGTCGTCGAGGTAAGGCATGTCCTCCACGGGAACAATACGGCTAATCACACCTTTGTTACCGTGACGGCCGGCCATTTTGTCGCCGGGCTGCAATTTACGCTTAATGGCGACATAGACTTTCACCATTTTCATAACGCCAGGAGGCAGCTCATCACCGCGTTGCAGCTTGTCGACTTTGTCCTCAAAGCGTTCTGCAAGAGCCTTTTTGGCTTCGTCGAACTGACGCCGCATGGCCTCAAGCTCACTCATCGCTCCATCATTTTTAAGGGCAATATCCCACCACTGGTTATGGGGCAAATCGTCCAGCATAGATTGCGTGATTTTCGCATCGGCATCGATGGCTTTAAGGCCAGCAGCTGCCTGCTTACCGATCAAGAGTGTCGCCAACCGGTTATAGACGTTGCGTTGCAAGATATTCATCTCGTCATCGCGGTCTTTTGCCAGAAGCTCGATTTCCTCGCGCTCAATCGCCAAAGCGCGCTCATCTTTTTCGATACCATGACGGTTGAAGACGCGCACTTCGACCACCGTACCCGATGTGCCGGGCGGCAGGCGGAGTGATGTGTCGCGAACATCAGACGCTTTTTCACCAAAGATCGCTCGCAAGAGTTTTTCCTCTGGCGTCATTGGGCTTTCGCCTTTTGGTGTAATTTTACCGACCAAAATATCGCCAGGGTGCACTTCGGCACCGATATAGACGATACCCGCCTCATCGAGATTGCGGAGCGCCTCTTCGCCGACATTCGGAATATCGCGCGTGATCTCTTCCGGCCCCAGTTTGGTGTCACGTGCCATAATGTCGAATTCTTCAATATGAATTGAGGTAAAGACGTCATCGCGCACGATCCGCTCAGAGATCAGAATCGAGTCCTCGAAGTTGTATCCATTCCACGGCATGAAAGCGACCAGAACATTGCGGCCAAGTGCCAACTCGCCGAGCTCCGTCGACGGACCATCGGCCACAACATCGCCTCGCTCAACCCGATCGCCCACACGTACCAGCGGCCGTTGGTTGATACAGGTCGACTGGTTCGAACGTTGGAACTTCCGAAGGTTATAAATATCAACACCCGACTTCGAGGCATCCGTTTCTTCCGTTGCGCGGATCACGATCCGCGTAGCATCGACCTGGTCGACTACACCCGAACGGCGGGCGGTGATGGCCGCCCCACTATCGCGGGCAACAACCTCTTCCATGCCCGTACCAACCAGCGGCGCTTCAGCTTGCAACAAAGGTACAGCTTGACGTTGCATGTTCGAGCCCATCAAAGCACGGTTGGCGTCGTCATTTTCGAGGAACGGGATTAGGGCGGCGGCCACCGAAACAATCTGTTTCGGCGAAACGTCGATCAGGTTTACCATATCGGGCGTCACCATCTCGAAATCACCATTGATCCGGCAATTGACCAAATCTTCTTCGATCTGACCATTGCTAGCGATTTCAATATTAGCCTGTGCCACGCGGTAACGCGCTTCTTCCATGGCCGACAGATAGACCACTTCATCAGTAACCTTGCCGCCAACTACGCGCCGATAAGGGCTCTCGATAAAGCCATATTTATTAACCCGCGCAAACGTTGCCAGTGAGTTAATCAGACCAATATTTGGCCCTTCCGGTGTCTCAATCGGGCAAATCCGGCCGTAATGCGTTGGGTGCACGTCGCGCACTTCAAAGCCAGCACGCTCGCGCGTCAGACCGCCTGGCCCCAGGGCCGAGAGACGACGCTTGTGGGTGATCTCCGACAGCGGGTTGGTTTGATCCATAAATTGTGACAATTGCGACGAGCCGAAGAACTCACGGACGGCAGCTGCCACAGGCTTTGCATTGATTAGGTCTTGCGGCATCACCGTGTCGATATCAAGCGAACTCATCCGCTCCTTAATCGCCCGCTCCATCCGCAACAAGCCAACGCGGAACTGATTTTCCATCAGCTCGCCGACCGAGCGTACGCGGCGGTTGCCGAGATTGTCGATATCGTCGATATCGCCGCGGCCATCGCGCAGATCAACCAGCGTTTTCATGACGGAGACGATGTCTTCCTTCCGTAGAACCCGAACGTCATCGGGGCAATCCAAATCGAGGCGCATATTCATTTTAACACGCCCCACCGACGACAAGTCATAGCGCTCGGCGTCGAAGAACAAGCTGTCAAACAGTGCAGCACCCGTCTCTGGGGTCGGTGGCTCGCCGGGGCGCATCACACGATAAATTTCCTCCAGAGCCGAGTTCCGGTCAGAAGATTTATCCGCTACGAGCGTATTACGAATGAACGGGCCTTTATTGACGAGATCAACATCGAGGGTGGTGATTTCGGTATAACCTGCATCCAACAAAGCTGCGAGGCTATCTTCCGTGATTTCATCACCTGCTTCAGCAAAAATCTCACCCGTTTCAAAATTAACAATTTCTTCTGCCAGATAACGACCGATCAATTCGGAATCGCTAACCCGCAAGGTCTCGAGGCCATCCTCTTTCAGCTTACGTGCCATACGCGGCGTCAGCTTGCTGCCGGCTTCGA
>CBFHZM010000061.1:0-11065 GCA_965660195.1 Alphaproteobacteria bacterium | reverse complement strand
GTCAACCCAAAGAAAGGCAGGAAGGCGTTGCAGGATAGATCTAACATGTCACCATCTTTAGACTTCAATTTGGCACCCGACAAAGCGCCAGCATCGCCAACCAACTCGGTCACTTGGCCAATATGCAAAGCGACATCGCCCGACGCCACCAAAGCGCGCATTTTATTCACGCTATCTGGCGCAGCTCTGAAATCATCGCGGCGATGCACCAAAGTCATACTGCGGGCGATCGGTTGCAGGTTCAAAACCCAATCCAACGCAGAATCGCCGCCGCCGGAAATCAGAATATCTTTGTCGCGGAAGGCTTCCATTTTGCGCACAGCATAATGTACCCCAAGGCCGACACCACTATCGCTTTGCTCATAGGCTTCAATGCCGGGAATAGGTGGTTTTTTCGGCTGGAAGCTCCCACCGCCAGCAGCAATGACGACGACCTTGGCAAGAAATTGCTCTTGCTCATCCGTCGTTACCTGCCAGCGTCCATCGGCCAGTTTCTGCAATCCCGTGACCATACGATTGAGATGAAATTGCGGATCGAACGGGGCCGCCTGTTGCATCAACTCATCAACCAGATGCTGCCCCGTAACCTCGGGCATGCCAGGGATGTCATAGATCGGCTTTTCAGGGTAAAGCTCAGCACATTGTCCGCCAGGCTTATCCAAAATATCGATAAGATGTGCTTTCATATCGAGCAAACCCAGTTCAAAAACTGCAAATAAGCCCACAGGTCCTGCGCCAATAATAACGACATCTGTTTCTACGACTTGATTACTCATCCTGGATATCTTCCCATATTAAATACAGTATTTTTACGTATAATATATTTTTATACGATTGAGGCTTGTAGTATAGCGTTCCACCCTGTCGCGCAAGAAAATTCTCTGAAACTAGAAAACATCTTCCGAATACTCTATATAGGCCGTATGACCGATCATGCTATGCCCAGAGCCGCAGTACCTTGTGCCGAAATGGAACCCGTTCGCGCCGAAATTGACGCTATCGACCGCAAACTTGTCGCGCTTTTGGCGGCACGGCAGAAATGTGTTGAAGCTGCCGGTCGGCTCAAAACCGAGCGCACAATGGTTGTCGATGAGGCCCGCATCGAAGAAGTCATTGCCCTCGTCTGCCAAGAAGCCCGCGTCAAAGGGCTGTCGGAAGATATTGCCGAGGCTCTGTGGCGCAAACTCATCGCTTTAAGCATTGAGCACGAATACGCCATTTTCGACAAAAAGTGATTAGAACTGTTTCTCGGGCAGATCGACAATCAAACCGTCAATATCGTCACGCACCTTGATTTGACATGACAGGCGGCTGTTCTCGCGCACGTCAAAAGCAAAATCCAACATATCTTCTTCCATTTGCTCAGGCTTACCGACAACATCGGTCCACTCTGGCCGCACATAAACATGACAGGTTGCACAGGCACAAGCCCCACCGCAATCAGCATCAATGCCCGGAACCGAATTTTTGATAGCGACCTCCATGACCGTCATACCGTTTTCGCCATTATATACATGCTCGGTGCCGTTATGCTCGACATAGGTGATTTTTGCCATGATTAACTCCCCAAGGATCGTTTCAGTTGCCGACAATATACGCGAAAATATCGCCAGAACAAGATACAGATAGCCGCAGGAGAATAGCTATTCTACGGCAACTATGTTAGGCCTGTTTCTCTACAATTTAGCCGCCATGGGACGCTATGCGCCGAATATCAATAAAAGCTGAAACCTATGCCCTAAAACAGGCTTTCCGCATATCGCGTGGTATGAAAACCCAGGCCGAAACGCTAATTGTTGAAATAACCGAAAATGGCCTCACGGGGCGCGGCGAAGCGGTTCCCTATGGACGCTATGGCGAAACGATTGAAAGTGCCAGCGCCAGTATCGAGGCGGTGATGCCGGCACTCACGAGCGGCCTGTCGCGCGCATCGCTACAAGACGCTATGCACCCCGGTGCGGCGCGCAACGCCGTTGATTGCGCTCTATGGGATCTCGAATGCAAAATGGACGGCAGAAGCATTTATCAAAAATTGCACATTCATGACCCGCACCCTCTGACCACTGCCTTCACATTGTCGCTCGATAGCGCTGGCAAAATGGCGCAAGCCGCTGCCGCCGCGCGCAACTTTCCGCTACTGAAAATCAAACTCGGAGCCCCAGAAGGGCTGCTGGGCGATATTGACCGCTTACAGGCTATTCGGGCGGTGGTGCCCGACCATGCGCTGATCATCGACGCTAACGAGGCCTGGTCAGAGGCCGAGCTCGAACGCCATGGCGAAGCTTTGCAGCAATTCAACCCCACCCTGATCGAACAACCGCTGGCGGCTGGGCATAATCATATCCTCTCCCAGTTCGCACTCCCATTTTGCGCCGATGAGAGCTTTATGGATGGTGGGGATATAGCGCAACTCGATCCTGGCTACCGCTGGGTTAATGTTAAGCTCGATAAAGCTGGCGGATTAACCGAGGCTTTGCGAGCAACTGCAGCCGCCCGTGCCGCAGGGCTTCAGATTATGATCGGCTGCATGGTCGCAAGCTCGCTCGCCATGGCCCCTGCCGTCGCCCTCGGGCAACTTGCTGATCTCGTTGATCTCGACGGACCGCTGCTCTTAGCCCAAGACACCAGGCCACCGCTAGATTACGAGGGGGCTCAGATCCTCCCCCTATCCTCGTATCATTGGGGTGGTTGCTCTGACGCCGCGTAATGCTAAAGTTTTTAGCACAATAACAGGAGACGATAATGCTCGACTGGTCTCAACCAAAATACTGCGATCTCCCCGGTCTGCGCATGGCGTACTGGGAAGCAGGCGAAAAACAAACCTCCCGCCCGACGATTGTGCTGTGTCACGGCTTCCCTGAAATCGCCTATAGCTGGCGACACCTCATGCCAGCCTTAGCGCAAGCGGGCTTCCATGTCATCGCACCGGATCAGCGCGGCTACGGCTTCACAGGCCCAGCGCTCGACGATCGCGGCCGCTCCGAGGATATACCTCTCTACGACATGGAGCATTTATGCGGTGATCTGGTTCATCTGCTCGACGCGCTGGATATTCAGCAAGCGGTATTTTGCGGTCACGATTGGGGGGGACTGATTATCTGGCAAATGCCTTATTTGCACCCCACCCGCGTCGCCGGCATTATTGGCGTCAACACTCCACTTATTCCGCGCTTCTCAATGGATCCGATCGACGCGATGCGTATGGCATTAGGAGACGATATGTATATTGTCGCCTTCCAAGATTTTGGTCCTCCAGAAGCTGCTCTCGAGGCCGACATCGCCCGCAGTTTCCGGCTGTTTTATCGGAAAGGCGATGGCCGAGCAGCCGAAGGCCCGTGGTCTAATTTCGCTCTGTTTAAAATACTGGATTTACCCGAGAGCGCTTGGCCAGGCACCCCCATATTAAAGCCGGAGGAACAAGCAATTTATGAAGCCGCGTTCAACCGTTCAGGCTTTCGCGGCCCGATAAATTGGTACCGTAACTTCTCACGTAACTGGCAGATGAGCGCTGACCAAGACCCGCATATTACGCAACCCTGCCTCATGGTCTGCGCTGATAGTGACCCGTTTTTTCCCGTTGAGTCAGCTTTGCCCATGCAAGCCTATGTTCAAGACCTCGAAACCCAGACCATCGAGAATTGCGGCCACTGGACGCAAAGCGAACAGCCCGACGCACTCGCCCGCATCACCACCGATTGGCTAACGCGACGATTTGTCTAAGGGCGACGCAATGGGTTGAGACCTTGCCCATAATCAGCATAGTATCGTCCCAGAAGTTGTCCCGAGAAAGTTCATGAATTATATCAAGCCCCAAGGAAAAGCGGCGCGCGGTCGCCGGAAAGCCGCTATTCGCGGGGAAGAACCATTAAAGATCATTATGCCGAGCTACCGCAGCCACGCGCTGACGGGCGGCCAGGGCATCTATATGCGCCTGATCACGAAAGCTCTGGCCGATCTCGGGCATCACATTGATGTCATCTCGGGCCCCCCCTACCCCGACCTTGATCCTCGCGTCAAACTAATCTCACTTCCTTCACTTGATATGTATGCTCGGGAAAATCCGATCTCATGTCTAAATTGGGATATTCTGACTAACCGCATCGATCGGTTTGAATGGTGGAGCCATAATTGGGGCGGGTTCCCCGAACCCTATACATTCGGCGAACGCTTGGCAGAGTACATGCAGTCAAGGATCTATGACTATGACATCATGCATGACAATCAAACGTTGTGTTATGGCATGTTGCAGGTACGCGATATGGGGCTTCCTGTTGTCGGCACCATACACCACCCGATAACAATGGATCGCCGCATCGATATCGCGCATGCACCAAACCCTTGGATAAAATTTTTAAAATGGCGCTGGTATAGTTTTCTAACCATGCAAATGAAAGTGGCGCGCGCGCTGGACCCTTTGATCGTCGTCTCCGACAGCACAAAGCGCGACGTGGTGCGCGATTTCGGCGTTAACCCCGAGCGTATGCAACGGATTTATCACGGCATCGACCACGAGACCTTTCGCCCGAAACCACGCGTTAAACGCAAAACCAACCAGCTGATTACCACGGCAAGCGCCGATGTCCCACTGAAAGGTCTGATCTACCTCATTCGGGCTTATGACAGCCTTCTGGAAAAACACCCAGATTTGGAATTATTGATCATTGGTCGCCTGCGCGAAGGGCAAACGAAAAAAGAACTACAGCGCCGCGGTTTACTTGAGCGCGTGCGCTTTGTATCTGATTTGAGTTTCGAGGATATTCGCGACCTCTATGCGGAGGCGACGATCGCCGTTTCACCGTCTGTTTATGAGGGGTTTGGCTTTCCCGCCGGAGAGGCGCTCTCTTGTGGCGTCCCCTTGGTCGCCACCAATGGCGGCTCGTTGCCCGAAGTCGTTGGCGATGCCGGCCTAGTCGTGCCGCACTCGAACCCAGCCGCACTCGCCGAAGCCATTGATACTTTGCTCAACGACCCAAAACGCCGAGACGCTATGAGCAAACCGGCCCGACAACATATTCTTAAAAATTTCACCTGGGAAAGAACCGCCAAAGAGGTTGCCGACATGTATCGCGCGACCATGGCTCGCCAAGCTGACAGGGAAGCGCGCTGATGCAGACCATCAGGCTCGACCTGCTTGGCCTCGCCGATCAACATCGCGCGCTCGACTTGGGATGCGGCCGGGGACGGCACATGCACCAAATGTATTATTACTGCCGTTGCCATGCGGTAGGGCTCGATATGGGCTTTGCAGATGTTTGCGCCACGCGCCAGGGCTTCGCCGATAACCCCGATTTAGAGCCACAAACCGGACCAGCGCGGCGCTTCTCACTTTTGGTTGGCGACGCCACGCAACTGCCCTTCGCCGATGCGAGTTTTGACCGGTTAATCTGCTCAGAGGTGCTTGAACATATTCCTGATTTTGAGACCGCGATCCGTGAGATCTGGCGCATCATGAAACCGGGAAGCCGAATTGGTATTTCGGTACCACGATACTGGCCAGAAAAGATTTGCTGGTTACTATCCGACGACTATCACAACGAGCCGGGCGGACATGTTCGTATTTTCAACGCAAAAAAGCTGCGATACGATTTCGAAGCCGTCGGTTTTAATTTTGTTGCCACGCATCATGCGCACGGGCTTCACAGCCCTTACTGGTGGCTAAAATGTTTGGTGGGTGTCAAGAATGACAGCAACATTTTCGTGCGCGCCTATCACCGGCTGTTGGTCGCCGAAATTCTTCGTAACCCCTGGTATGTTCGTTGGCTGTCGAAACTTGCCGACCCCTTGATGGGCAAATCCGTCGTTTTGTATTTCGATAAACCGGCGGCCGCACAATGACGATCCCTGACTTCACTTATGGCAAAGCTTTGCCCGATGGCTATTTTGATGGCGCCGTCAGCTCAATTTTAGCGACGCAACGCCCCGACGGAGCGATCCCATGGTTTGAAAATGGCGTTTTCGATATCTGGAACCACCTCGAAGCGGCCATGGGTCTAAATATTATGGGCGCCCATCAAGCGGCCGACCGCGCCTATAATTTTCTTTTCCAAACCCAGCAAGATGACGGGTCGTGGTGGAGCCAATTGGGCAGTGCAGCGCCGATTGACGAAGACTTGTTACATTTTTCGCGCTCCTCGATGCAAACGCCAAAATGGATCCGTGAAACCAATTTTATTGCCTATTGCGCTACCGCCTGCTGGCATTACTGGCTAATCCGACAAGACCAAGACTTCTTACGGCGGGCCTATGACTGCGTCGATCGCGCAATTGCTTTTATTCTACCGCTACAATCGAACCATGGTGAGTTTCGCTGGACTGCCCGAGATCCCGAGACCCCAGAGGAAGACGCTTTGCTGACCGGCAATAGCTCGGTTTTCAAGAGCCTCGACTGCGCCATTAAACTGGCTGCCGCCTGCGGCATAGATCGCCAGGATTGGGTCGAGGCACGAGACAAATGTGGCGCTGCCATTCGCCTCGCGCCAGAGCGTTTCGATCGGCAGTGGGAGAGCAAAGAGCGCTTCTCAATGGATTGGTACTACCCCTGCCTCAGCGGCGCGCTAGACGCAGAGCATGCGGCGGCACGCCTAGCTGAAAAATGGGACATATTTGTCGAAGACAATTTGGGATTGAAATGCGTTAGCGATGAGCCTTGGGTCACGGCGGCGGAAAGTGCCGAATTCGTACTCGCCTTGGTCGCCAATAACCGAGACGACCAAGCTCGTTCCCATGCACGCTGGTTACACCGTTTCCGCGACGCGTCGGGTGCCTATTGGATGGGCTGGCAATTACAACAGAATATCTTTTGGCCGCAAGAAACACCTCCTTGGACGGCAGGCGCCGTGATTTTGGCAACGGATGCAGTGGCTGGACTGTCACCAGCGCGCGATATATTTCGCTTATAGGCGCTCGAGAACGCGCAACGACTTAACGCCTCGCCGTTCGACAAATAGCCCCGAATGCAAAGCTTTGAGATAAATCTCGTGCGGCGGCCGACCACCATCAGCGATGTTGGGAAAGACATCGTGAATGGCCAAAATGCCTCCTGGCATTAGACGTGTGGCCCAAAGCCGATAATCGGTGAGCGCAGCCGGCATTGAGTGCCCGCCATCAATAAAAACAAACGCCACATTATGCGCTATCACCCGTGCTGCCAGCGCTGAAGCGGCGACGACAGACACGACGGTATCTTGCAGACCGGCGCGTTGGATAGTTTCTGTAAAAACGCGCAAGGACGACATGCCATCGCCGTCTGCTAGATCCGGATCGAAATAGGCCTCGCCAGGTTGGTTCTCCTCTGACCCGCGATGATGGTCAATAGCGACGAGGACGCCGCCAGCGCGTTGACACGCCGTTCCGATATAAACTGTCGACTTGCCGCAATAGCTTCCGATTTCGATGCAAAGCCCTCGTGCAGCGCACTCTGCCGCCAAGTCGAAAAGCATCTGGCCTTCTTGCGGATCGAGAAAGCCCTTAACGCTGTCAATATCAAGCGGCAGGTTCGGCACTTGCTAGGTTCCGGCGTTCTAATTCACTACGGATTTCGGCATGCTTGCTCTCATCAAAATCAAATCGCAACAACAGCAAAGCGCCTGCACAATAAGAAACAAAGGGGACGATCGAGTATAAAAAACGTAACGTATTCTCGACCAGTGGGGTCTGATCGACATTGGGCACAAAACCAGCGACCGATAAAGCAACCCCCGTAATCGCCATCATCACGCCATAAGAGGATTTGCTAATGAAATTCCAGGCCGCAAAATAAGACCCCTCTTTGCGTTCGCCCGTCAAATATTCATCATAATCGATGACATCCGATTTGATCGATGGGCCGACTGTACCACCGCATCCGCCAGCCGTCCCCGCTAGCGCAGAGAGAAAATAGAGATAGAGCTCATCGCCCGGCTGAAGGGTAATCATCATTAAGAAGCTTACGCCGGTTAAAATCAGCGACATGAACCACAAGTTCTTTTTGCCAATACGTCGTGCTAGCGGCGCCCAAAGCGGCGTAAACAAGAACGAGCAAACCATATAGCTCAGAATAAATAACGGCGCAGCACCAGCATTATGCATAATATACTGTGCAACATAGAGGGTCAGAATAACGATCGTTGCCCCGCCCAAATTTTCGACAAAATTGATAATCAGAGTTAAGCGCGCATGAGGATTGCTCCAAATATCACGCGCTGCCCCATAAGGTTTGCGAGCTCCACGCCCGAGAAATTCTGGCCGCTCACGGATGAAGATCGCCGTCACCGACAGGCACAAAGTCGTAAACAAGACCGCCATGTAGGATTGTTGCGACATCAGCGCGCGCACCGCGTCCACCCCGGATCGACTGGCGTCGATCAGCAAATACATCGTCCCTAACGCCATTATGTAGCCCGCAATCCAACCCGCATGGCGGCCTGCGAATATTTTGTTGCGCTCATGCGAATTGACGCTGAGCTCAGCGCCGAGCGACATGTGTGGCACGATCATTATGGTTTGCGCTGTAAAGAAAGCCAGAATGGCGGCAGCCATCCATAATGATAACTCAGTTCCAGACAGACCATCGGGCGTATTGCTGATCATTAAAAAACTAATCGCAATCGGAATAATGCTGCCCAATATCCACGGACGACGACGCCCGAACGAGGTTTGCGTTTTATCCGATAAATAGCCCGCAATGGGATCTGACACCGCATCCCAGACGCGTGAGAGACCAAAGATCAAGCCCATCACAGCTGGCGCAATCAACAATACGTCAGTTGAGAATTTCATGATGTATAAATTGACCAGACAAAACATGTAGCCGCAGCCAATCGGCGGCAACATATACAAAAATATTGTCAGCGCAGAGACATTATCTGCGGTACTCGTGATAGTAGAGTGATGATCTTTCAAACTGAACTCCGACTTGGCAAGACCGACATGAAACCGTATTGTCTGAACAAATGATGCACCATAATTACTTTTTCACCTAGGAGTTTATGAGAGTGTATTGGTGCGAATTTCAAATGGCAAAAGTGCCAGACCCATTTTTATGTAACCCGTAAACAACAGGAGTTTCTGTTGCGCGACACTAAATCTATTGGCCAATTGGCGCCCTTGAAGGGCCTTATTCTCCTTGGCGTAATCTTTTTTGGCATTTTTGTTTTACATCGCAATGGACTATTAACTTTGTTACTAGAGGGCGATAAAAGCTACCTATCTTTTGCCATCTTAAGCGTTTGGCTGATTGCAACTTTGCGTTGGTTATGGCTCCTCCACTGGTGCCAAATATTGGGTGAAAAACTAACCGACAAGAAGATCAACGAGGAAAGCGTACAAAGCCGCATGGAGCGATGGTTGAACCATGGCTGGTTTGCTGCCGATTTGTGCTTAAAAGTTGGCCTGCTGGGAACAATTATCGGTTTCATCTTAATGCTGTCACCGATCCGAGATTTGACAGCTTTTGACCCAGCCAATTTACAGAATGCCCTAAAAGCGATGAGTGGCGGTATGGCAGTGGCGCTCTACACAACGCTTGCAGGTCTCGCCAGCCATATTCTACTGCGCGTACAATATCAGTTACTGGCCGATCAAATGCATCTTATGCTCAACCAATTGTCGGATGCCGCCGATGACCGGTCGTAAGCTGTTAAGCCCGAGCGACAGCGAGGACGGTTTCACCGATATCTTGTTCAATGCGCTCTTGGGTTTTGCCTTCATGTTCATTGTGGCTTTTGCCCTGATCCAACCCAAGCCGACCGAAGGCAAAATTATCCCTAAAGCCGATTATATCATTACCGCGCAATGGCCCGACAACCACCCTGACGATATTGATTTGATCGTCGAAGATCCACGCGGGCAACTCGTATGGTTTAATACGCGCGAAGCGGGCTTAATGCATCTCGACCGTGACGATCGCGGGCGCGTTGGAGATATGATTAATGTGAACGGCCAACAAATTAACAATCCAATCAATCAAGAAACGGTGACCTTGCGGGGTGTTGCGCCGGGCGAGTATGTCGTCAACATTCTGCATTATAAATCGACCACCAACGCGCCTGTACCAGTATCAGTCAAAGTGGAAAAAATTAACCCGACATTGTCAGTGCGCTTTGCCGGTCAAGTCACCTTACATGGTGCAGGCGATGAGCAAACGGCAGTTCGCTTCACGATCACGCAAGACGGCGAGATCATTGATGTCTTTACGCGCCAGAAATATCTCATCCGTGCAACAGATAAAGCCTCAGGAGCAGGAAAATGAGTTGGAGCCTAGCCCTCGCTCTTGCTTATGTTGGGCTCGGCGCCATCGCGCTTTGCCTGTTTTTATCATCGCGATTTTCGGTCGCGGTCAAAACCGGTATTATCGGCGCACTGTCGCTATTCTATATCATTAGCTATATTGGCGCTAATGAGCTGCGAGGGTGGGCCATCCAGGAACCGCCACCCAACCCCTTCAAACTGCACTGGGCCGTCGTCGAGGAGCCAGACAAGGCGCAGGGTCTGGAGGGGCGTATTTTCCTGCTGGCACAAGCTCTCGGTGACTATGGTGAGTTGCGCGATGCGCCGCGGCTGTATGAACTTCCTTTTTCAGCCGCCCTAGCCCAAGAAGTCTCAGGGGCCAAAAAACGGATCGAAGAAGGCAAGACCGTCGAGGGCAACCTCTCCTATAAAGCCGTTAGGCCTGAAGAGGATGAAGAGCGCGAAACCCGCCGCGATACTGGTGACAACCGAGCAGCAGATGGCGAGCAAGAACGCTTAATCCTAGATTTTCGCGACTTGCCACGCCCTGAACTGCCGCCCAAGAGCTAGAGGGCTTTTTATTATTCCGCCTGACTGATTTCTTGAGCACCCGCGCGCGCAGCTTCTTGCGCCTGATAATCCTGCCACGACCGTGCATTGATGAAGGCATAAATATCCTGCACATCCTCGGCGCTCAGACGGTCAGAGAAGTTCGGCATACCACGCTCCTCGAGCATGCCCTGCAGAACGATCTCGCTGAACATACGGTGCGTTTGCGGGCCCATTTTACGTAAATCGGGTATCGCCGGACCTCCGATAACAGCAATGCCGTGACAGAAGGTACAGACCTCGTGATACA
>CBFHZM010000060.1:0-11140 GCA_965660195.1 Alphaproteobacteria bacterium | reverse complement strand
AAGCACACAAATCGGCACTGGCAAGTTTTGACTGGACCGACCCACTCGGCCTCAACTCTCTTTTGAATGAAGAAGAACGCGTCGTGCGCGATCAGGTGCATGCGTTTTGCCAGGATAAATTAATGCCGCGCGTACTCATGGCACATCGTAATGAAACCTTCGATCGCAGTATTTTCAGCGAAATGGGCGAAATGGGAATGCTGGGCGTCACGCTTCCAGTGGAATATGGCGGGGCTGGCCTCAGTCATGTTTCCTATGGCTTAATCGCGCGCGAAGTCGAGCGGGTTGATAGTGGCTACCGCTCAACCATGAGCGTCCAAAATTCACTCGTCATATATCCGATCTATGCCTTCGGAACTGAGGCACAAAAGCAAAAATACCTGCCGGGACTTGCCGCGGGTGAACTAATCGGTTGCTTTGGGCTGACCGAACCTAATCACGGCTCTGATCCGGGCGGGATGACTTGCCGCGCCCGTAAAGTTGACGGCGGCTATCGCTTATCAGGTAGCAAGATCTGGATCTCTAATGCACCGCTGGCAGATGTCGCTGTCGTTTGGGCCAAGACCGAGGACGATGTGATCCGCGGCTTCATTGTCGAGCGCGGCATGGATGGCTTTTCAACACCGAAAATCGACGGCAAATTTTCATTACGCGCATCGATCACGGGCGAAATAGTGCTCGACGACACTTTCGTACCTGACGACAATCTCTTACCGCATGTGAAAGGCCTGAAAGGCCCGTTTAGCTGTCTTAACAAGGCCCGCTACGGCATTAGCTGGGGGGCTATGGGCGCCGCCGAATTCTGCTGGATGGCGGCGCGGCAATATACACTCGACCGCAATCAATTTGGCCGCCCACTGGCTGCTAATCAACTGATCCAGAAGAAGCTCGCCGATATGCAAACCGATATTGCGCTTGGACTTTTGGGGTCATTACAACTCGGCCGTATGCTCGATGACGGCACAGCGGCACCTGAGAGTATTTCTCTGATGAAACGGAATAATTGCGGCAAAGCGCTTGAGATTGCGCGGATCGCCCGCGATATGCATGGCGGCAATGGGATTTCCGATGAATATCATGTCATTCGCCATGTGCTGAACCTTGAAGCGGTCAATACCTATGAAGGCACGCATGATGTACACGCGCTTATTCTAGGCCGCGCTCAAACCGGCATCCAGGCGTTTTTCTAATGGCCATTCCCTATCAGACCAAAATTGATTTTGAATATGGTCGCCCCGATCAGCTCAGCCCACTTATTCGCCGTGTCATCGCCAATAACCCGGGCCACTTCACCTATACCGGCACAGGAACTTATATTGTTGGAACGGGCCAAGTTGCGGTCATCGACCCTGGCCCGAAGCTTGGCGACCATATCACGGCCATCTGTGATGCCTTGCACCCCGGCGAACAGATCAGCCATATTTTTATCACCCATACTCATAATGACCACTCGCCAGCAGCAGCGCCTCTAAAGGCACTAACAGGCGCAAAAATATGTGGTTTTGCGGCGCTCGCCACGCGCCACCATCACGACGGCCCGCAAATGGAAGAGGCGGTCGACGACGATTACACCCCAGATATTATCCTCAAAGATGGTGATGTTATTGCCAATGACACATGGAGCCTCGAAGCCATCCATACGCCAGGCCATATGAGCAATCACCTTTGCTTTGCCTTAGAGGCTGAAAAAACCCTGTTTACGGGTGATCACGTGATGGGCTGGGCCACCAGCGTCGTGGCACCGCCTGAGGGTAACATGCACGCTTATATGGGGTCGCTCGACCGTTTGCTGAAACGAGATGACCAACGCTATCTTCCAACCCACGGACCGGCCATCGACGATCCACAAAACTTTGTTCAAGCCTATATTGCGCATCGCAGAAGCCGCGAAGCGCAAATCGTTGAACAACTCAAACAAGGTGAGAGCGAGATCGCAAAGATTGTGACGACGCTCTATGTCGATGTCGACAAGCGCCTCCACCCTGCAGCCGCCCTATCGGTGCTGGCGCATCTAGACGATTTGCAGGCACAAGGGCGCGTTACCTGTAAGACGGGTAAAGGTCTAAGCGGCCAATATTATTTGACATCAGCCTGATAGGCCGCCACGAAAGCGCGAATACGGTCAGCATTGGCTCCGATGTCGGACAAGCCTACGCGCGATGCCGACCGCATATCAAGCTTACTCCCCGTCTCAGACGGCTGGATGCGGAATACCAAGTCATCCTTAAAACCCATCAGGCGCGTTGTCGCCACGGCTTCTATATGGCCGGCTTCGTCATCACGCGCTGTGATTTGCCACCCCATGCTCTCTGCGACGCGCGCAGCCTTCGCCGTCGCTTCCGGTACCGTCAAGGCGACCTCAACCCCGGCTAAGTCAACATAGGCCGCGCGTTGCATGGCAATGACCTCAGCATCAAGTTCGAGGCTGTTTTCATGTGGGGCCCGCAAATTCGGGGTCACGATATAAACTGGCGGATTGTCAGGATCGGTCGAGACATCGTGGATCGGTGGCACTTGTAAACTGCGTGTAAAAGATTGCAGAGCTGGCGCAACCAAAACCAGAGCAACCACGAAATAAATCACTGCAGCAACATTGCTCATCGGCAAATCACCACTGAGACCCCCGCGAATTTGACCAATGATCAACAGTAAAACCCCAACGGACGCAATCAGCACAGCAACTGCCACGACCAGCAGCGGTAGCTTGAACTGAACGCCGAGGACGCGGAAAGCAATAATAGCCAGCACGACCAATGGCCATGCCGTGAGAATAAGACGCGTTGCCCAAATACTCATAGTGAATCCTTACTGCGCGGCTTGCGCGGTTGGCAGAACATAATCCTTAAACTGCTCGCGAAGGGTCAGCTTCTGAATTTTGCCTGTTGCGGTGTGGGGAATTTCGTCAACGAAGACGACATCATCTGGCATCCACCATTTCGCAATTTTACCGTCTAAATAGGCCAAAATCTCATCGCGTTCGACTGATGCATCGGGTTTTCTAACAATAATCAACAGAGGACGCTCATCCCATTTCGGATGCGCGATCCCGATCACTGCAGCCTCGGCGACAGCATCATGACCGACTGCAATATTCTCAATCTCGATCGAGGAGATCCACTCACCGCCGGATTTAATAACATCTTTCGATCGGTCGGTGATTTGCATAAACCCGAGCGGATCAATCGTGGCCACATCGCCCGTATCGAAGAAACCATCTGCATCGAGAATATTGCCACCCTCACCCTTCATGTAAGAGCCAACGATGAATGGACCACGCACCATTAGGTGCCCAAAGGCCTTGCCATCGCGCGGCAATTCATTGCCGTCATCATCGGTGATCTTCATATCCACCAGATAAGGTGGACGCCCTTGCTTCACTTTAATGTCCATTTGCTCGTCAAATGTCATTTTTTCCATGCCAGATTTATAAGAGGCAATAGTGCCAAGCGGCGATAGCTCAGTCATCCCCCACGCATGTTTCACTTCGACCTCGTAATCGCGCTCAAATTTCTCGAGCATCACTCGCGGTACAGCCGAGCCGCCAATCGTCACTGTTTTCAGCTTCGGCAATTTTAACTTATTAGCTTCGAGATGCTGCAACAGCATCAACCAAACAGTCGGCACTGCAGCTGTAAAAGTGACGTCCTCGCCATCGAGTAGCTCGTAAATGCTGGCGCCATCCATGTTAGGTCCAGGATTAACGATCTTGGCGCCTGCGGCGGGTGCCGAGAAGGCTATCCCCCAAGCATTGGCATGGAACATGGGCACCACTGGCATAACACTATCAACGCTGCGCAATCCCATAACGTCGGCAGAATTGCTCGCCAAAGTATGCAGAACATTAGAACGATGCGAATATAAAACACCCTTCGGATTACCCGTCGTACCCGAGGTGTAACATAAGCCGCAGGGATCCGTTTCTTGTACCCGCACCCAGTCAAACTCGCCGTTTTGCGCGCCAATCAAATCTTCGTAGCATACGGCTTGCTTGAGACTTGTCTCGGGCATATGCGCCGCATCCGTCATGATAATAATGTGCTTAACATTTGGGATGACATCCGCCAGTCCTTCAAGAATAGGTACAAAGGTCAGATCGGTAAAAATAACCTTATCATCGGCATGGTTGATAATGTAGGCGAGCTGCTCCGGGAATAGCCGCGGGTTCAAGGTGTGATAGATCGCGCCAATCCCTGTAATACCATACCAAGCCTCAAAATGGCGGTGCGTGTTCCAAGCAAGCGTCGCGATTACATCGCCCTTGCCACACCCCAGCGCCATCAATGCTTGCGACAATTTCCGTGCTCGTAAGTGCGCTTCGGAATAGGTTTCGCGATGAATTGGCCCCTCAACCAGACGCGAGACAATTTCACGTTCGGCATGATTCTTCAGTGCATGATCCAGAATACCATTAACGAGCAACGGTACGTCCTGCATTGTTCCTTGCATTTTCTTCTCCCACCAGTCAGATTAATTTACTGCCAATATTGTGCAACAGATCAACAAAACTGGCTAGAGCAAGTAAGGAAGAAAAAAATGACCCTTAAAAGTGCAGATATTTTACCCCTCACAGCCACAGAATTAGCTGCAAAAATTAAAGCCAGGACACTGTCTGCCACTGCCGTTTTAGAGTTTTATCTCAGCCGCTATGCCCGTTTTAACGACAGCATCAATGCTGTGATTTTTACCGACCTCGACGCCGCCCGCGCGCAAGCCGAGAAGATCGATGCTGATATTGCATCCGGTCGCCCCGTTGGGCCGCTAGCAGGCGTTCCGATGACCATTAAGGATGCGTTTGAGGTTACGGGCATGACCTGCGAAGTCGGTTTTAAAGCCTATCAGGGGCGCAAATCCGAACACGATGCTTATGTTGTTGAGCGCCTAAAAGCAGCAGGCGCGATCATCTACGGCAAAACCAATACACCTTATCTGTGTTCCGACTGGCAAAGCTTTAACGACATACATGGCACCACCAACAACCCTTGGAACTTGGCACATACGTCAGGCGGCTCGTCGGGGGGCAGCGCAGCGGTTCTAGCATCGGGTATGGCGGCGCTTGAATATGGTAGCGATATTGGCGGCTCGATCCGCGTGCCAGCGCATTTTTGCGGCCTGTTTGGCCATAAGCCGAGCTTTGGTATTGTCCCCACACGCGGACATGTGCCGCCGCCACATGGTAGTCGGGCGCAAGACGACCTCAGCGTTGTTGGCCCGCTCGGACGCTGTGTCGACGATATCACCTTACTTTTAGACCTTACCATCGGCCTTGAGCGGCCGCGCTCGGCCGCCTTTCAACTCCAACTGCAAGGGCCGCGTGCACAGACCGCCCGCGATTTGCGTTTTGCGGTTTGGTCCAACGACGCGGCTTGCCCTGTTGCACGCGACATTGAAAAAGCCATTGAGCGGGCAGCCGAGTGTTTGGTGAATGAAGGCGCTTCGCGGGTCGACATAAAACCGCCTTTTGAACTCAACGAGCATCACCAGGTTTATAGCTTCCTCCTCAATGCCGTTATGTCAGCTCAAACATCAAAAGACGGTAACAATGGCGTGCCACATGGCGAATGGATCCGCATGAATGAGCGTCGCGCCCGATATCTAGATCAATGGATGGAGCTGTTTACCCAAGTCGACGTGGTCCTCTGCCCTGTCACGGCGCGCGCCGCCGTACCACACACCCAAGACCGCGATTTTTTCGCGAGACGTATGGACGTCGATGGGCAAGATCGATCCTATAATGATCTGCTATTATGGCCAGGGGTGCCAACCAATTGCGGCCTGCCCGCCACATCCGTTCCCTTGGGGCTTGATCAGGAAGGCCTACCGATCGGCATGCAAATCATTTCACCGCCATTTGAGGATCGAACTTCACTGGCTGTCGCCGCTATGCTTGAAAATCTGGGCTATCGTAGCGTCATGCCGAGCGCTTATCTTGATTAACTCAGTTCCAGATCGGAAATATCTTCATGCCCTTCTGGGTCTTGGTGAATAAGAATATCGGAACCTGGAAAAGCCTCGAGCAAGCGCATTTCGACTTCATCCGAAATCCGATGCGCGCGGTTTAACGACATCGATCCGTCAAGCTCGATATGGCACTGGATGAATAATTGTGTCCCCGACTTTCTGGTGCGCAAATCATGCATTGCCAGGACATCTTTGTGGGCCATGATAATATCTCTGATCTTATCGCGCGTTGGTTCATTAACCTCGTGGTCCATCAACTGTTTGCCAGCTTTCACCAGGATTGATTGTGAACTACGCAACAAGATGACGGTAACAACCAAGCCCAAAATTGGATCTGCAATTGGCAAAGCGACGAAGTCAGCCAGCAGTATGGCGCCAATGACGGCGATATTCATATAGAGGTCGCCCTCGTAATGCGCCGAGTCCGCCGCGATAGCCAAAGAACCAGTTTGCGCCGCAACGCGACGTTGTACAAATACCAGCAACAGCGTCAAGGCGATCGAGATACAGATCACCACGATCCCCACCGATCCATGTGCCAATGGTTGCGGGTCAATAAAGCTCTCGATCGAACGCCACGCCAAAAAGCCAGCCGACACAGCAATAATAATCCCTTGCCCCAAAGCCGCGAGCGCCTCCGCCTTGCCATGACCAAAACGATGCTCGTTATCGGCAGGCGTCAGGGCATGCTTCACAGCAAAGAAATTTATGAAAGAAATGCTGAAATCAAGAACCGAATCGAGCAACGAGCCAAGCAAAGCCACCGAGCCCGTTATGACCCAGGCATAGCCCTTCATCACGATCAAGCAAAGAGCGACGAATACCGCCAAAGCGCTTGTCAACTGAATGCGCAGGCGGGACTGTTTCAGATCAAGAAGTGGTGTCGCGTTTTCCATTAGCTAGTTTTACGGATAAAGACGTCCCCGCGTCCACCCCTCAGATGTCCGATTATAGACTATGCGATCATGCAACCGAAAGGCGCCATCTTGCCAAAACTCAATCGACGCCGGCACAACCCGACGCCCCGACCAATGAGGCGGCCGTGGGATTTCCGACACGCCTTGATATTTTTCATCAAATTGTTGGTAAGCCATTTCCAGCGTAGCGCGGTCAGCCAAGGGGCGTGACTGCGCCGAGGCCCAAGCCCCCAATTGGCTCTGCCGCGCCCGCGAATGGTAATAAGTATCGGCCTCGGCCTCTGAGACGGTTTCTATCGTACCACGAATACGTACCTGCCGAGCAAGGCTTTTCCAATGAAAATTCAAAGCCGCCCGACCTGACGCCTCGATTTCCTGCCCTTTTTGGCTTTGCAAATTGGTATAAAAGACAAAGCCACGCGCGTCATAGCCCTTCAGCAAAACCACCCGCACATTCGGTAAACCCTCAGAATCGACTGTCGCCAGGGTCATGGCATTGGCATCACTGATTTCTGCCGCCTCAGCGTCGCGCAGCCAATTGGCGAAGATTGCCATGGGCTCTTGTGGTGGGTTATCAAAATCCATCTCGTTCTCCTTGCCCTTTGGGCTATTTTTGGGCAGAAATCAGGTCTGGGCATCGGTGCCGAGCCAGTTTATACCAGAAATAACGCAATATTGGGGGAAATGATGACAAATTCACTGATGGCAGGTAAACGCGGATTAATTATGGGCGTAGCGAATAACCGCTCCATTGCTTGGGGAATTGCGCAAGCCTGCGCCAGTGCTGGGGCGAGCTTAGCTTTCACTTATCAGGGCGAAGCGCTCGAGCGCCGCGTCAAACCGCTCGCTGAGAGTGTTAACAGCGCGCTGGTGTTACCGTGCGATGTGACCGATGCCGCCAGCATTGACCAAGTCTTTGCGACGCTTGAGAAACAATGGGGCAAGCTTGATTTTCTTGTCCACGCTATCGCGTACTCGGATAAGGATGAGCTGACGGGTCGTTATATCGATACATCGCAAGAAAACTTCTTGATGAGTATGAATATCTCATGCTTCAGCTTCACCTCCGTAGCGCGGCGTGCAGAAAAACTAATGACGGATGGCGGTTCGATGCTGACTCTATCTTATTTTGGGGCCGAGAAAGTGATCCCGCATTATAACGTCATGGGTGTCGCCAAAGCTGCGCTCGAGGCCAGCGTCCGATACTTGGCAGCCGATTTGGGACCGCATAAAATTCGCGTCAACTCAATTTCAGCTGGCCCGATTAAGACACTTGCGGCGGCCGGTATTTCAGGACTTCGGATGATGCTAAAATGGAATGAGGAAAACGCTCCCTTACGGCGCAATGTGACTATTGAAGAGGTCGGCAACTCGGCCCTCTATCTTCTGTCCGACCTTGGTTCGGGCGTCACGGGGGAGAACCATCATGTCGATGCTGGCTATAATGCCATTGGCATGTTGCAGAATATCGAGGATTAAACGCTTTATGTCGCATAATAGTTTCGGACATTTATTTCGGGTCACCACATGGGGCGAGTCGCATGGCCCTGCGCTGGGTTGCGTTGTTGATGGCACGCCACCCAATCTGGTAATTTCAGAAGCCGAGATCCAGCACTGGCTCGACCGTCGTCGCCCTGGGCAAAACCGTTTCACAACTCAACGCCAAGAACCTGATACGGTTAAAATATTATCGGGCGTTATTAAGGACGGCACCTCGGAGCAATATTTGACCACCGGAACGCCGATCCAGCTGTTGATCGAAAATACCGATCAACGCTCGAAAGATTATGACGACATCAAAGCGCTCTATCGCCCTGGGCATGCTGACTACACCTATGACGCAAAATATGGCATCCGCGACCATCGCGGTGGCGGACGGCAATCGGCCCGTGAAACCGCGGCGCGGGTCGCCGCGGGGGGTATTGCCCGCAAGATTATCGATGACGTTGAGATTACTGGTGCCGTGGTGCAATTGGGCCCGCATAAAATCAACCCCGACAATTGGGATTGGGCGGCTATTGACCAAAACCCGTTTTGGTGCCCCGACCCGATCGCAGCCAGCGCCTGGGAAGACTATCTCGACGGTATTCGTAAATCTGGCTCGTCCTGTGGCGCTGTGATTGAAGTCCACGCACGGCATGTGCCGGCTGGCTGGGGCGCACCGCTTTATGGCAAGCTCGACGCCGATTTAGCCGCCGCGATGATGAGTATTAACGCGGTCAAGGGCGTCGAGATTGGCGATGGGTTCGCCGCCGCCGCCCTAACAGGAGAAGGCAACGCCGATGAATTGCGTGCCGGCAAAGAAGGGCCAAATTTTCTCAGCAACCACGCTGGTGGCATTTTAGGCGGCATTTCCAGCGGACAAGATATTGTCGTTCGCTTCGCCGTCAAACCAACCTCGTCGATTTTGACACCCCGCCAAACCATCGACAAAGACGGCAATGAAGCCGAAGTGATCACGAAAGGACGGCACGATCCTTGTGTTGGCATCCGCGCCGTCCCGGTTGGCGAAGCCATGATGGCCTGCGTCTTGGCGGATCATAAATTACGACATCGTGGTCAAACGGGACGGTAATGACCTGCCGCCTCTATCTCATCAGCCCCGGAATTTTCGATCCCAAGAGCTTTGCTGAGCCTTTTAAACAAGCGCTCAATGGCGGCGACATTGCCTGCTTTCAGTTACGATTGAAATCCTTTGAGGGGGTGTCCGCCTCGGATGACGATATAAAGCGCGCCTGTGATACCTTAATACCCATCGCACACGCCCATGACGTGGCTTTTCTTCTCAACGATCGTCCTGATCTCGTCAAAGCACTCGGTGCCGATGGCTGTCATATTGGGCAAGACGATATGTCGTGTCACGACGCCCGACGCCTTTTGGGCGAGGACTTTACCATTGGGGTGACATGCCATAATTCGCGCCATCTGGCCATGACAGCCGGAGAAGACGGCGCCGATTACGTCGCCTTTGGCGCCTTTTATGATACGGGTACAAAGGCGCCAAAATCTAACGCCGACGTCGAAATTCTAAGCTGGTGGCAGGAAGTCACGCTGATGCCTTGTGTCGCCATTGGTGGCATAACGGTTGAAAACTGCCAGCCACTAATCGCAGCTGGAGCCGATTTTATCGCCGTCAGCAATGGTGTTTGGAATTATGCTACCGGCCCAGAACAGGCTGTCAAAGACTTCAACGCCCGCTTCGACGTCTAACGGTACGCTGAATTTAGCACTTTGTTTTCGTGGCACGGGGTGCTATCAGAGCGCAGTATTTCGCGACAGGTGATAGCATGAAAATTAATGGCAACGAAATTCGTCCCGGAAATGTGGTTAAACACAATGATACAATCTGGGCAGCGGTAAAGGTGCAACATGTGAAGCCTGGCAAAGGCGGTGCCTTTGCACAGGTCGAGTTGAAGAACTTGCTTAATGGCTCAAAGCTAAATGAACGCTTTCGTTCCTCTGAAACCGTCGAGCGCATACGGCTGGAACAGAAGGATTATCAGTTTCTGTTCGCCAGCGATGATACGCTCAGCTTCATGGACACAGAAACCTATGACCAAATTGAGTTAGCCCGCGACTTTCTGGGCGATCGCGCTGATTTTCTGCAAGATGGCATGATGGTGGTTGTTGAATCGCATGAGGGGATGCCGATTGGTGTCCAGCTACCACAACATGTCACACTTGAAATTCGCGACACAGAACCAGTCGTGAAAGGCCAGACAGCGGCCTCCTCCTATAAACCAGCGATCCTCGAGAATGGTGTCCGCGTCATGGTACCGCCATTTGTCGAAACGGGTGACAAGATTGTGGTCGACACCGAAGAAGTGACCTATCTTCGCCGAGCCGATTAATGGCACTATTCTCACCCGCTCTGAACGTCATGATGGGAGCCGCCAGCAAAGCGGCGCGCAGTCTGCGTCGAGATTTTGGCGAAGTGGAAAACTTACAAGTTTCGACAAAAGGGCCTGGCGATTTTGTATCGCAAGCTGACATTCGCGCCGAGAAAACGATTTTTGAAGAATTATCGCGCGCCCGACCAGGCTATGGCTTTCTCATGGAAGAGCGTGGGGCTGTCGACGGCCCCGATAAAAGCCACCGCTGGATTATTGATCCGCTCGATGGCACAACAAATTTCCTGCACAGCATACCCATTTTTGCTATCTCGATCGCGCTCGAACGCGAGGGTGTCTTGGTCGCGGGTGTCATTTACAATCCGATTACCGATGAAATGTTTGTTGCCGAGCGTGGCACTGGCGCTTTTTTAA
>CBFHZM010000059.1:0-11387 GCA_965660195.1 Alphaproteobacteria bacterium | reverse complement strand
ACAAAATAGTTGCCACTGGCATCTTGGTACAGGTTCGGATCGTTAGTGTTAATCAAGCCTCCAGGAAGAGGGGTAACGGGTCCACTGACCTTGCTGTTGGTGTAAGGACCATCATTGCGATCGGAAATCGCAGCAATTCGGAGAGCGAGCTTATCCCCGAGCGGAATATTTACTGCAACATTGAGTTTCTCAATCGCACCATCATTGCTGTCGAACTGACCATAGGTCGCTTCGACATTGGCAAAAGTTTCCCCCAAGACGGGTTTTTTGGTCGTGAAGTTAATCGAACCGCCCGTCGTGTTCTTACCAAACAGCGTCCCTTGCGGACCACGGAACATCTCAACCTGTTCTATGTCAAACATTTCGATGGCCTGCGATTGCACATGGTTAAACGCGAAATCGTCGATCACGACACCCACTGAAGGGTCTTTGGTTACGAGAATCGAAATAAAGCCCGTACCGCGCATACCGCCTGCGATCGCGTTAAAACCGTTTTGCGGCGTGAGCGTTACGTTAGGTGCCAGCTGCCCGAGCGAGAATACGTCATTTTTAAAGGTGTTTTTTAATTGTTTCTCGGTAACTGTCGAAACTGCGATGGCCAAATCCTGCTGCGCGATATCGCGCTTGGCACCGGTTACGACGATTTCTTCAATCGCCAACCGACCCTCATCGGCTGCCAACGCATTCGAGCTCATGCTCAAACTGGTTGCCAGCAATAAAGTAGAAGCCACACTCAGCTTTGAGTGAGCTATTTTCCTGAAAAGGCTCATTTTTGTCCTCCTATACAAAAAACGATATTTCGAGGTTATCTTAAAAGCCGGCGAATTAAAGATCTTAAACCTAATGCTTTTGTGAGGTATGGCGCTAAAATCTATTAACTATGATATTTTTGCAACAGTCTTGGAGGGGGGCCAAAAATGCGTGCAATGACGGAGACACATAATCCCGGCGTGACTGGCGCGATGTTCGCCGATACCAACAAAATCGACTATGTGTCGCTCGGAGAAGGCGTTCGCTTCAAGCTTTTACGCTTCTGCAAGGTTACTGGCGATTGGGTGCTTTATGTCGAAATGCAACCGGGCGTTAAATTTGGCCGCCACAAGCATATTTCTCCAGCCGAATTCTTTGTGCTGAAAGGCACCCTGACCTTTGAAGGTGGCTCGGCGCATGCTGGTGTTTACGCTTATGAAGAAATTGGCGAAATTCATGAAGAAGCCTGTGGCGAAGAAGTCACCGAATTCCTGTATTTCGGGCACGGTCCGGTCGCCTTCATCGACGCGAATGACAATCTGCAATTTATTGCTGACCTCGAATTTTACAGCAAAGCCTGGAATGGCGATCTACCTGCCAATATTATCGACGCCGAATAAGGCAAAAGCGCCCGTCGCCCCTAATCGGCGCGCGCAAACATAATGTCCAGCGTCTCCAGCTGACGACCAAAAAAGCTTGGTGTATAGCTATACTCCTGCGTCGGCGCGGCCAGCTTAAAGTCGCGCATCCGCTCGAGCAAAATCGTAAAGGCCGAAATCAGCTCCTGCCGTGCCAATGGCGCCCCGACGCAATGATGCCGCCCTTGACCAAAAGCGAGATGCTTGCCGGCATGCTTGCGGTTTAGATCGACATTTTCTGGCGAGCTAAAAACATGGCCATCGCGATTGGCGGCGCCGAAGCGCAAGCTCAATAAATCACCTGCTCGTAACGGCACGCCGCCCAAGACCGTATCTTCGGTCACCAGACGGAACATGCCTTGGGCAGGCGATTCGAGGCGCAAGACTTCTTCAATAAAAACCGCAATTCGTGACGGATCTTGCCGCAAGGCCTCCGCTATCTTGGGAAAATTGCACAGCATCAGCATGCCCGAGCTGATCGCCGCGGTTGTGGTTTCATTGCCCGAGGCTAAAAGGTCGATCGTTAAAATCGACAACACCTCATCCATGGCGAGATAATTTCCGTCGCCGTCGCGGGCGGTCGCCACCAAGGACAAGAGGTCATCGCTCGGCGCACGGCGTCGCGCTTCGACTTTCTCAACAAAAAAATGCTGCATATCGACCACCAGACGGGCGCATTCGATCTCGCGCTCACGCGACACCATCATGCTGAAGGGCTCGACAATCGCATCCGACCAATCCTTGAACAGCTCAAGATTATCGGCCTCGACGCCAATTTGCTCGGCAATAATAATCATCGGTAAGGGATGGGCGAAAGCGCTCACAAACTCCACTGCATCTTTGGTAATAAAATCATCAATCAGCGCATGCGCAGTGGCATCAATATAAGGCGTGATGTCGCGCACCCGTTTGACGGTAAACATCTTGCTTAGAATATCGCGCACCCATGTATGGCGCGGTGGATCGGAGGTCGAACATGATGCCTTGGGCAGCCAGCCCTGTTCGCTGTAAAGCGCGACCACCTCTTCAGGAACGCCTTCAGGCCGCAACGCCATTGGCGAGACGCCGCTTGCAAATAAATCGGGCTGCTTAATAACGTCCTGACATAAATCAAAAGAGGTAACAAGATGAAACCCGGTGTCGGGCATTCTAAAAACCGGCGCCTCGGATCTGAGGCGCCGATACAAATCATAAGGGCATTTCTGCACCTCGGGGTGCATCAAGCTCGGCACAGTCGTTAGATCGGATGTTTGTTTTGTCACCGTTGACCCTCTTCAGACGTGACCTTTCCTATGCCATGATCCTATGCCCTGACCTTGAACCCTAATGCGCTCATTCTTCCTTGGCAGTTTCGGGTAAGGCGAAAGCCATAATATGATCACCAGGCGGCGTCCCCAGAGCTGGGGACCCACCGGCGGCGATGACAATAAATTGCCGCCCCGAGCGCGGCCCGCGATAACTCATGGGCGAAGCGTGCGCCGCTGTTGGCAGCCGGATCTTCCACAACTCCTCACCATTCGCCGTGCTGAAAGCTCGCAAGTAGTAATCCGTTGTGGCGCCGATAAAGACAAGCCCAGAAGCGGTGACGACCGGCCCACCCGAATTCGGCACACCTTTAATATACCAGAAAGGCCATGGCGCTAGGTCGCGCGTCGTGCCGAGCGGCACTTGCCAATCGATCTGCCCAGAAGCGACGTCGATTGATGCGAGCGTACCCCATGGTGGCGGTGAGCATGGCACACCCAGGGGCGAATTAAAACTTAACCAACGATGGTCACAATAGGGCGTTCCAGCCGAGGGCTCAATATTGGACATTTTTCTGTCGCTACTCGACGCGCGGCGGTCTTTCTCTGCCTGCCCGCATTGCTCGCGGGGGATCATTTTAACGATGCTCGCAACATGCAAAGTATTGACGATCAACTTGCCGCGCACGGGGTCGGCAGCAGGGCCGCCCCAGTTTTGCCCGCCAAAGGCCCCCGGGAAATGGATCGAACCTTCCTCAGATGGCGGCGTAAACAGCCCCTCATTGCGGTATTCCCGCAACCGCCGTTTGCACATATAGCGATCGACGGGTGTGAGCCCCCAGACCTCATCCTCGGTCAAATGATCATCGACAAGCGATGGCGGTAGTGTCGGATAGGGCTGAGTTGGCGCCGTGAAATCACCTGCAACCGCCCCTTGCGGCACCGGGCGTTCTTCAACAGGAAAAACAGGCTCGCCGGTCTCGCGATCAAGAATGAAAATATGCCCCATTTTGGTCGACTGCGCTAAGGCCTTGATGACGCGGCCATCGCGCTCGACGTCGATCAACGTCGGTTGAGACGGCGTATCGTAATCCCAAATATCATGATGCACCATTTGAAAATGCCAGCGTACCTTGCCCGTCTTCATCTCTAGGGCTACGACAGACGCCGAGTAGTAATCTGATCCGTCGCGGTGGCCTCCATAGTAATCCGGCGACGTGTTACCCGTTGGCACATAAATGAGGCCCAATTCCGGATCGGCAGATATGAAGCTCCAGACATTGGTCGTCCCGCGTTGATATTGTTCCTTGGTTTCGGGGTTGAGAACAGGCTTCGTGCCTGGCGGCAAAGCCTCCCATGCCCATAGCAATTTGCCACTGCGCATATCATAAGCGCGGACAACGCCGCTCGGCACATCAACTCTGATATTGTCGGTTACTGCGGCACCCGATACTAACAAATCACCAACAACAATCGGTGGCGTCGAGAGCAAATATTCAAAAGGTAGGTGATCGCCCAACCCATCTCTGAGGTCAAGATAGCCGCCCTTGCCGAAATGCGCACACGGAGCGCCCGTCGCTGCGTCGAGAGAGAAAATTCGAGCATCTACAGTCGGGGCAAGAATTTGTTTATGGCAGGCCTGACCCTCGGGTATCGAACTGCTGACATAACTGCTGACGCCGCGGCAACGCGGAAAGGGATGATCCGAGAGTTTAATTTCAGGATCGAAAACCCAAATTTCTTCACCCGTATCGGGGTCAATGGCAAAAACGCGATTATAGGGCGTGCAGTAGTAAACGCGGTCATCGAACATAATCGGCGTAACTTGCAAACCAGACTGAATTTTCCCGCCATCGGGATCAATACCATGCCTGAAATTTCCGCCTTCATGAAAATCGCCGGACCGGTGCTCCCAAGCGAGCTCTAACTCATTCACATTCTCTGGCGTGATTTCCGTTAAATCGGAATAATGACCTCCGGCAATGCTTGCAGCAACATGCGGCCACTCGGCTTTTGCTGGTAGATTTACCAAGCCAGCGATAAAAAAAGCGCCAGCAATAAACGCTGCCCCTAATTTGCGGTTCATCAATGACATGTTTACCCCCCTCATAGCTCAACAATTTTGTCGCGATCTGCCCGCCAGACGTCGCGAAATTTATTGCTAGTCTAGGATAGTCAGGACTCGGCCAGAATAAAACAACTATCACATTTATAAGGATCAGATGACTTGACGGATCTCACCCGACCGCGCCTAATTAGCGCTCGAAAACGAGACACATCTCTAGGAGGAGTTCTGAATGACCCATACCTTCATCGCCCGCATGAAAGTTTTTCCGGACAAAGAAGCACAATTCATTGACGTTTGTGAACGTATGGAAGCCGCCGTCGCAGCCAATGAACCCAATACGCTGATCTATAAATTTTATCGCCTGCGCGAAGCCAATAGTTTTGCCGTTATTGAGAGCTTTAAATCCGAGGCCGATGACGAAGCGCATCAGAAATCGGCACATTTCCTCGAAATCGTTCCGGCGATGCTAGAATGCATTGATGGCGGCTATACGCGCGAATATTTAGATCCCTTGAAATAAAGAAAAGCCAAGGCAAGACCCATGACCCAAGAAATTCTCACGCTCAGCGGTTTGCTCACGGCAGCGGCGCAACACGCCCCCCAGTCTGACGCTATTGTGTTTCCAGATAGCCGCATCAATTATGCCGGTCTTTACGCCAATGCCCGCCAATGGGGCAAAGCCCTCACCGCCCTCGGGGTTCAACCGGGCGACAATGTCGCGATTTTGATGACGACCCAGCCGGAATTCGTTGATGTGATGTTCGGTGCAGCCTTGATCGGCGCCTGCACAGTGCCGATTAACGCACGCTACGCGCCTGAGGAGCTCGTTTACCTGATCGAAAACGGCGACATTGTTACCTTGATCACAACCGATAAAGTTGCCGACGCGGTTGACTTTGTGGCCCGTCTCAACACCGCCTTTCCCGACCTCGCCACGAATAGTGACGCACGACATTTAAAAATTTCGGCCGCACCAAAACTGGCCAACATCGTAATCACGGGTTCCACCGAACCCGTCGGATTTATCAACGCCAGAAAAGTGCCCGAGCTGGCCAGCGACATTGACGATGCGACGCTTGACGCTCTGATTGCGCACGTCAAACCATCCGATCTCGCCCTTATTCTTTACACCTCGGGCACAACATCGAAGCCGAAAGGCTGCATGATCAAACACGAAGCCATTGTTTCCAACAGCCGCGCATTGGGGCGCGAGCGTTATCAAATGACGGCAACCGATCGGTTCTGGTCGCCTCTACCAATTTTCCACATTGCCGGTATCTTGCCCTTGGTCGCTGTGATGGATGTCATGGGGGCCTATCTAACCATTCCGCATTTCGATGCTGGCGTCGCACTGTCAATGCTCGAGACCGAAGGCGCAACGCTGACCTATCCAAGCTTTGTCACCATTATGCAAGATTTGATAAACCACCCCAATTTCAGCAAAACCGACTTATCGAAAGTACGCTTGATGAATTCTAATTTGGGGGTCCAACCAGCAGCCATTAAAGAAAAAATTATGGCGGCTATGCCGCACACCATTCAGGTCGGTACTTTCGGAATGACCGAAGCCAGCGGTACGGTTTGTACTAGCCGTATTGATGACCCAGAAGTAACGCGCGTGTCCCGTCTTGGGGTACCTCTGGACGGCTGGGAGCTGAAAATTATTAATGTCGAAACAGGCGCCGAATGCGGTACCGATGAACAAGGGGAGATCTATATTCGCGGCCGCGGTATGCTCAGCGGCTATTACCGTGACCCTGTCAAGACCGCCGAAGCAATTGATGCCGAGGGTTGGTTTCACACCGGTGATATCGGATCGCTGGATGCCGACGGGCAAATCATGTTCCATGGGCGCACCAAAGATATGCTGAAAGTCGGCGGTGAAAATGTTGCAGCGGCCGAAATCGAGGGGGTTTTGAACACCCACCCCGCCGTCGAGTTAGCGCAAGTCGTGGGGCTTCCAGATGAACGTTATGAAGAAGTGCCCGCCGCCTTCATCAAGCTATCAGCAGGGGCATCATTAGATGAAGCGGAAGCCATCGCGCATTGCCAAGGCAAACTGGCGCGCTTTAAAATCCCGCGCGTCGTACGCTTTGTTGATGACTGGCCGATGTCGACCAGTAAAATCCAGAAATTTAAGTTACGCGATATGCTGGTCGAAGAACTTAAATCTAGTAAGGCCAGCTAATAGGAGGATCCGATGATTGCATTTCTCGCCAAATTGGTAATCAAGCCAGACATGAAAGAGCCGTTTGAGAACGCGCAAACGGAATTGCGCAAGCTAACTTACGAGAACGAACCTGACACCCCCGTTTATGAGCTCTTCCGCTCGCAAGAATCGCCAGAGACTTATTTTTGCGTTGCCACCTTTAAAGATCAGGCGGCGTTTGATTTCCACATGCAGACTGACTTCCATGACCGGCTGGTGCCGATCATCGTTGATTGCCTTGCAAGTGAGATGGAACTGAACTTTTACGACGTCGTTGTTTAAATATTCGACGGCCGGCTAACCAGTCCATTATCAATCAAAAATTCTGCGCCCGTAATAAATCGCGATTCATCCGACGCGAGATAAACAATCATGCTCGCGACATCTTCGGGCGCTCCGAGCTGGCCAAAAGGTAAAACGCCAGAGGGGATTTCATGTGCAGGCTTATCCAGTCGCCCTTCAGCGGTTTGGATCATTGGCGTTTCAATGCCAGCAGGATGCACCGAGTTACACCGCACCGGCGCTTCGGTAAGCTGGCAATGTACTGCCATCGCTTTGGTCATGGAGCGCACGGCGCCCTTGCAAGCGGTGTAAGCAAAGAATATCGGATAGCCGAGATGAGAAGCCGTCGACGACATATTAATGATCGAGCCACCTGTTCCCTTTTTCAATAGCGGCAGGCAATGTTTCATGCCGAGGAAAACCCCATCCGTCATAATCGATGAGGCACGACGAAAGTCTTCCAAGGTGCACTCCTCAGGAGAGGCCATCATCACGATACCGGCATT
This sequence comes from Alphaproteobacteria bacterium, assembly GCA_965660195.1. Classification (GTDB taxonomy): domain Bacteria; phylum Pseudomonadota; class Alphaproteobacteria; order RS24; family RS24; genus JAYODZ01. The sequence continues at coordinate 3,690 of CBFHZM010000059.1, read as the reverse complement.
ATTCACCAGAATATCGAGGGTCCCGAATTCTTTATCAATCGCCGCGCAAACATCTATCCAAGCCTGCTCGCTTGAGACATCGTGTTGCATAAAAAGCGCCTTATCGCCGATTTCGGCAGCAGCCTTTTTACCATTCTCGGCATTCACATCACTGATAATAACCGTCGCACCTTCCGCCGCGAGCGCCTTCGCGTCCGCCAGCCCGAGCCCTGAAGCCCCCCCAGTGATTAAAGCAATTTTGCCTTCTACACGTCCCATGCGCGTCTCCCTTCGATTTTAATCTATGATACCCGTGTCTGTCGGATAGGAGATGATGTTGCAAACTGGGTGCAGATTTGTAAACCAATCATTTTTGCTAAGGTGTCGTTCAGGCATTGACATGTATAGTTATTTGGAACGAGCATAGCTATGTGCCGCCAAAATGTTGCGCTGAAGCTTGATCTCCAGCCGTATTCCGTTTGAGGAGAAGACCGATGACACAAAAATTTTCCGCAAAATGGCCAATGGATCTTGGCGCGCCTGCAGGCTCGCTAGAAGCGAAACAACCGCGCCCCGACGATATTGGCTTGGATATTGTTCACCCCAGCCGCTATTACGATCGCGACTACATGGAACGCGAATGGACCCATTTATGGCCTCGCGTATGGCTGCTGGCTGGTGTTGTGAGCGATATTAAGGAGCCTGGTGATTTCGTTGTTTTTGCCCATGGTCGCGAAGAATTCATCATCGTGCGGCAAGACGATATGTCGATCAAAGCTTTCTATAATGTGTGCCCGCACCGCGCCAATCGGGTATGCCTTACCGACGTTGGGGCTGTGAATGAATTTAGCTGCCCATTTCATGGTTGGAGATTTGGCCTTAATGGCAACTTGAATTCTATTACCGATGAAGAAACATTTGACCCCGCTCTCGTGCGCCATCGCCCAGGGCTCTCGGAGGTGCGTTGCGATACGATCGGAGGCCTGATTTTCATCAATATGGATGGCAAAGCTCCACCCCTGAAAGAGTGGATCGGCCTGCCCGAGGGCTACATTGAGAATTATGAAATCGAGAAAATGAACGTCGTACGTCATGTCCGCAGCGAGTGGGAAGCGAATTGGAAAACGGGGATCGATGCCTTTTATGAGACATATCATCTGCCCCATATCCACCCGCAAACCCAAGGCGTAATGGAAGATTTTAGCCAGATCGACCTCTATCCCAATGGGTTCAGCCGGATGATTGTGCCGATTGGCGTGAAGTCGCACCGCGTTGCTGATCAAGAAAGTGTTGACCCTTATCAGGCGCATATGATGATGGAAGCGGGCCTTGATCCCGAGACTTTCTCGGGCTCCGCGCAAGATGTGCGTGAGGCAATTCAAGCAGCCAAGCGGGAGCGGGCCAAGCGGTTTAATCTCGACTATTATGAGCAAATGACCGATGGCCAATTAACCGACAGTTGGGCAACAGGGTTTTTTCCAAATGTGCAAATCGGCATGCATCCCGAAGGTGTTTTTATTATGCGTTTCGTACCGCACCCCACGGACCCTGAGAAATTTTATTATGATAATATGACCTTGTTCCGTTATGTCGACGACCCTGGCTACACTACACCAGCTTGGATGGGGCTACCCGAAGGGCTTGATGTCTCGGGTGAGATCCGCCCAGATATCGAGTACTTTGCCGCCAATGAACGCGCCGATCTCGGCGAGGTTCTCGACCAAGACGTCGACCTCATCGCCAGTGTTCAGCAAGGTGTCAGATCGCGAGGCTTTCGCGGCCCCTTGTGGTGCGAGCAAGAAGATCGCTTACGCCACTTCCACCGCGAACTCGACCGCTATATGAATGATGAAAAGGGCTAATTAGAGCCTGAAGCTTCCATCTTCGACAGCGGCACGAAGCTCGGCCGTGAGCGGCAGATAGCGAACGGCGTCACGATCGAGAATAAACACAGGGTCGGGATCAGCATCATGGCTAAAGCCTTCGCTTTTCAAAACTGATTTTTGGATTTTAAAGGTGCCCGTTTTACTCAAGGTCTTCCCCAATCTGAGAAAACGTGGCACCGCATAGCCGGGTAATTTTTCGACCAAAAATTTGGCGAGCGGGTCCAAATCAGCCTCCGAAATTGACTGCGCATCGAAGTAAAGCATGCCACATTGGCCGTCACGTCCCGCGACGGAAACGCCATACACCGCCGCTTCGTCAATACCAGGCCATTGAATAACCACGCCCTCTACTTGAGTTGTAGCAACATTCTCGCCCTGCCAGCGGAAAGTATCGCCAATACGGTCGGAAAACTGAATATGGCCAAAAGGTTGCAGCATGACCAGATCACCCGAGTTGAACCATGCATCGCCTTCAGCGAATAGATTGCGCAGTATTTTTTTCTCATTGGCCTGCTGGTCGGTGTAACCATCAAATGGATTTTGATCCGTGATTTGCATCACCAACAGCCCCACCTCGCCTTTGGCGACGGCTTGCGCATAGCCCGACGCATCGCGCGTCACTTGATCGGTATCGACATCATAAGCAATCACATTCCAAGCGGTTCCATATTGCGGTGACCAGCCGCAGGTTTTATCGAAATTGAGGATATTGACGAAACCTGTATTGGCCTCAGACGCCCCATAAAATTCATGAATACGATCAATGCCGAAACGCTGTTTGAAATCCATCCAAATATCAGGCCGCAAACCATTGCCGAGGATTTTGACGACGCTATGGTTCTGATCATCATCGCGCGGCGGTTGCACCAAAAGATAGCGCAAGAGCTCACCAATATAAATGAAAGCGGTGGCGCCGAATGCGCGGCAGTCATCCCAAAAAGCAGAGGCGCTGAATTTACGGCGCATCGCTAATGTGGCGCCGCTCAACAAACAACTGCCAAGCGCCACTACTAAGGCATTGCTGTGATAAAACGGAAGTGGACAATAATAAACATCTTCCTCGATCAGCGTCATAACATTGATCCCGAATTGGGTCGCACCGCGATAGACCTTCATATGGGTTGTGATACTGGCCTTTGGTAACCCGGTCGTACCCGAGGTAAAAATATAATAGCAGGCATCACCAAGACGCAGAGTCTGATCGGGCGTTACATTCTCGGTGCTGACGCCTGCCAGAGCAACCGCTAACTCCGTCACCCCGGCTGGCGCATTGCTGGTGTCGCCATCAGCGACAAATAAAATTTGGTCAGCAGAAAATTCAGCCCATTGCTCACGTACCGTTTCCATATTGGCCCAACACTCCGCACCAATATAGAGAAGCTTGGGCGCAATTAGGCTTAGACTATGGGCCAGGCCCTCATGCGTCTGATTGGTATTTACCATGCCAGCGATAGCACCGAGCTTCATACAGGCGAGAGTGCCAATCACAATCTCAGGACGGTTATCCATATTGATCGCTACGCGGTCACCGTGCCTTACCCCGCGCTGTTGAAAGAGATGCGCCAACTGGTTAACGCGTTCATTCAACGCGCTCCAGCTTAGACGCTGATCTTCATAAGCTAGTGCGACATGGTTGGGAATGCGGACTGCATGATCCTCCAAGTAATCCACCATCGACCTTTGATCCCCGGGACGGCTTGCAAGGAGGGTGCGGATTGACCGGATAAAACCAGGTCGAAGCAATAATTTTAAAAAACGCCACGTAAATGTGGTTGCCGTAATTGATTGAACCCGCACGAAATCGCCTCCTATAAAAAAGCAATGC
>CBFHZM010000058.1:0-11433 GCA_965660195.1 Alphaproteobacteria bacterium | reverse complement strand
ACGAGAGGGCTGTATTACCAGACGCAAATGTAGGTTAAATTGTAGGTTATATGGCCGGCCGGAATTTATATGATAATTAAATCATATAGATAACTTTAAATAGTGGCGGAGAGGGAGGGATTCGAACCCCCGGAACGCGCAAACGCTCAACGGTTTTCAAGACCGCCGCTTTCAACCACTCAGCCACCTCTCCGAACCAGTCTCTTCATACGAGGCGCTGAGGCAAAGTTCAAGCGCTTTGGGCGATTTTTTTATGTAGCACCTGCGGTCAGTATGGGGGATGCATTATCTCAGGTATTTACGAAAATTTTGGCGGCAAGAGTTGAAGCGCATGCCGGGACAAGGTTAAACTTACACTATCCGCTCAGGATCGGCGGTCATTGGCATTCATATGAGGAGGGGGCATGCCTAACATTCATCATGGAAGTTGTTTTTGCGGAGCTGTTGAGCTTGAAATTGTGGGGGAACCCGCGGCGATGGGCTATTGCCATTGCGAATCCTGCAGGCACTGGTCGGCTGGTCCAGTGAATGCTTTTTCGCTCTGGCAACCTTCGGACGTTAAAGTAGTGCGCGGCGGCGAGCATATCCAAAGCTTTGCCAAGACCGATAACAGCCATCGTAAATGGTGCAGCCAATGTGGCGGCCATTTGATGACTGATCATCCGCATATGGGGATGGTTGATGTATATGCCGCTGTAATTAAAGATTTTGATTATCAACCATCTATGCATGTGTTTTATTCAGAATCCGTGCTTTCGGTTCATGATGGTTTGCCGAAGCTCAGCGATATACCCTCTGAAATGGGTGGCTCAGGTGAAACTCTCCCCGAATAGAGTTTGCGAGACAGAGCTTTTTTACCCCTTGAAAGTGTCGAAATCGTTCCGAATCTGCCTATAAAACCCTTTATCGAGGTGTTTTATGAAACGCGGTTTTTCGAGCTTGGCTCTCATCGGTGTTTTTTTGGTCGCTGCCTGCGGCTCAGTTCCGATTGTTGGTAGCGGCGAGGAAGGCTTGGATGGGCGTCGCGCCTCGGCCGGCGGCATTTATAAAATCGGAACGCCGTATCAAATCGAAGGCGCGTGGTATTACCCGCAAGAGGACACGGCTTACGTGGCTACGGGGGTTGCCTCTTGGTATGGCCCGAAATTTCATGGTCGGCGGACGGCCAATGGAGAAATTTTCAACATGAATCTGCTGACGGCTGCGCATCCCACTTTGCCAATGCCGGTGCGCGTGCGGGTAACTAACTTAGAGAATGATCGTTCAATTATTGTGCGGGTCAATGATCGCGGGCCGTTTAAGAAAAACCGTGAGATTGATATGTCGCGCCGCGCGGCTGAGGTTTTAGGGTTTCTTGAAAAAGGCACAGCGCGGGTGCGAGTTGAATATCTCGGCCGAGCGCCGCTTTACGATAAATCTGGACGCCGAATCTTTGGGGTTGAAGAAGAGAGCTTCATCACGAAGAAGCCAAGTACACCCGCTGATCAACGGCAGGCTATAGCGGCGCCAATTACAAAGGTGACCACGCACACACTCGATGGTGGCGCCGTGTCTAGCGAAAGCCAGTCGCAGCCATCGAAATCGCTCTACACTGTCCAGCTCGGAGTGTTTTCTTCACTCGAGAGTGCTAAAGCTATGGCTGTACAAGTGAACAGCATGGGGCCGAGCGAAGTGATTGCTGTCGAGCGAGATGGAAGGCCACTCTATCGTGTTGTCGTGGGTGGTGCCAATGTTCGGACAATGATGGAAGGGCTGGTTGCGCGCCTCGAGGCGGCGGGATATGCCGATGCCTTTATTACAAACCCCTAGGAAGAAGGAGCAGGAGATGATGACCAAACATCTTTATTGTTGGCTTTTGGCCATTATGGTGAGCTTTGTTCTGAGTGCTCCAAGTTATGCCCAGACGACCGATGCTGATTATGCCGTCGTCATTGATATGGAGACGGGGGTGACCTTGTTCGAGAAAAATGCTGATGCACCGATGGCGCCGGCCAGCATGAGCAAATTGATGACCGTGTTGATGGTGTTTGAGGCGTTAAAAGACGGGCGCATTTCGCTCGATGATGAGTTCTATGTCAGCGACAAAGCTTGGCGTGAGGGCGGTGCAAAATCGGGCGGCTCAACCATGTTCCTAGATGCCCGCAGTAAAGTCCGTGTGGAAGATCTCTTGCGCGGCGTGATTGTTCAATCGGGCAATGACGCTTGTATTGTTTTGGCGGAAGGGTTGAGCGGCTCGGAAGAAAATTTTGCGCTTGCCATGACCAGCCGTGCGCGTGAGTTGGGCCTCACTGAATCGAGCTTTACCAATTCGACCGGCCTGCCCGATCCAGAGCACCGCATGTCGGCCCGTGATTTGGCGAAGCTGGCAACGATTTTAATCCGCGATTATAGTGGCTATTACCCTATGTTTGCTGAGAGCTCTTTCACTGGGAATGGTATCAGGCAGTCGAACCGCAATCCGCTTTTGTTTGCAAATATGGGGGCGGATGGCCTAAAGACCGGCCATACGATCGAGTCCGGTTACGGTCTTGTTGGCTCGGCCGAGGTTAACGGACGGCGGATTATTATGGTGCTCAACGGTCTGCGCGATGCCCGTCACCGCGCCAGTGAGGCACGTTCGATGCTTAACTGGTCGCTAAGGTCTTTTGCCAGTGAAGTGCTTTATGATGGCGGCGAAGTGGTGGCGGATATTCCGGTTTGGCATGGGAGTGACCAGCGTATTGCGCTGGTGCCGCGGAAACAAATTAAAGCCATTTTACCTCAGGTTGGCCGTCGCTCGGTAGCGGCCACGGTGACATATGATACCCCGGTATTTGCACCTATTCAGCAGGGGCAAAAACTGGCGACTTTGCGGGTGACGGCGGCCAATATGGCATCGCAAGATTTTGATTTGGTGGCTGCTCGTGATGTCGAGCGGGCTGGTTTGTTTGGTCGCGCTTTTGCCAGTTTTGCGCACTTATTATTCGGGCAGTGAGGTCATATGAGCCGAGGTATTTTTATTAGTTTTGAGGGCGGCGAGGGTGGCGGAAAAACCACCCAGATGACCCGTCTGGCGGGTTTCCTAAAACAGAAATCAATTTCGGTTATTGAAACGCGTGAGCCAGGGGGGACCCCGCAAGGCGAGGATTTACGCTCGCTTTTGGTGCGCGGTGACCCAGGGCGGTGGCAACCGCGTTCAGAACTGCTGATGATGACAGCGGCGCGGGTCGAACATGTTTACCATGTTATCGAGCCTGCCTTAGCTGCCGGCAAATGGGTTCTTTGCGATCGCTTTGTTGACTCGACCCTCGTCTATCAGGGGCTGGCCGGGCAAGTTGGCATTGACGAGGTAAGCGCTTTGCATCGATCCGCCGTGGGTGGCCTGATGCCAGACTTAACACTGTTACTGGATTTGCCCGCCGAGGCAGGGCTAAAGCGCGCCGCAACACGCGGTGGAGAGGCGAGATTTGAGAAAAAGGGCGATGCCTTTCACCGTAAATTGCGTGATGGCTTTTTAGAATTGGCCGCTGCTTACCCCGATCGAATTTGCAAGATCGACGCTGCCCAGTCTTTTGACGGGGTTTGGCAAGAAATTGAAGCGGTGATTGTCAATAGGTTTGGCCTGTGACGGGAAAAGTTATACCCTTCAGGTCATGAGTGAGAGCGACATAACCAAGTTAGGATTGGCACAAGAAACACGCGTCGTAATCGGCCAAGATCACGCGATTGACAGTTTTTTAGGAGCCGCCCAAGGCAGCCGCTTGGCTCATGGCTGGGTTTTTAATGGTCGCAACGGCGTCGGAAAAATGAGCCTCGCCATGTTGATTGCGAGAGCGGTCCTAACCAATGGCCCGCCTCAAACTCGACAGGATTTGGCCGCTGGATTCGATAGCGCAGAAGGCCGTCTGGTTTCGCAAGGCTCTCACCCAGATTTACGAGTGGTGACGCGCGATCTCGAGAGTGGCCAGAAGCAAATAGATGTTGATCAGGTTCGGCAATTAAAGAACTTCTTTGCCCATAGTGCAGCGCGGTCGCAATGGCGTGTGGCGATTATTGATGCGGTTGATGATATGAATCGTAATGCTGCTAATGCACTTCTTAAAGTGCTTGAAGAGCCACCATCTAACTGCCTGTTAATACTTATAAACCATAATCAAGGTCGGCTATTAGATACCTTGCGCTCGCGTTGCCGCATGGTACATTTTAACGAGTTGGGCAAGGATACTATAATGCAAATCTTGCCCAATATTTGCCCTGGGCATGATCAACGCAGTTTGGCGGCGGCCGCTTACTTGGCAGAGGGGAGTCTCGCCGAAGCTGTGTTCTTGGTCGAACATGGGGGGTTTGAGCATTACAAAGCCATGCTCGATGCTGTGATGGCGCTTGGCGCCGCTGACTATGATGCTTTGCACAGCTTTTCCGATTTTGTCGCCAGTCGCGATGATGTAACGCGCTTTGATGCTTTTATTGGACTTGTAAGTGCTTGGCTGATCCGGATCAGTAAATATGCCGCCGGCGCGGCTAGTTACAGTCCGCTGTATACGGGCGAACAGGAATTTGTTGACCGCTTAATTGCGACGGGCGACATGTCCGATATTATCGACATATGGGAAAAAATTCAGCATATTGGCCGCGAGACAAGATCTCTAAATCTTGATAAGAAGCAAGCTGTTATGTCAAGCCTGACACTCATAAATTCACTTGTTGCCGCGGATACCTCGCATGCCTGAAGCCAAGAAACCATATTTTATTTCTACCGCCATTTCGTATCCAAATGGTGCGCCGCATATCGGACACGCCTATGAGGCGATTGCAACCGATGTAATCGCCCGTTTTAAGCGTTTGGACGGCTATGATGTTTGGTTTTGCACGGGCACCGATGACCATGGACAAAAAATGTTTCAAACCGCGCGCGCACAAAACAAGACCGCCCGCGAATTAGCAGATGCGCTAACGCCGGCTTTTCGCGACATGGTGGCGACCCTTGAGTGCACTCCAAATGATTTTATTCGCACTTCGGAAGACCGCCATTATGCCGCTGTTTCTGAATTATGGGCACGGGTCGAAGCCAAGGGCGATATATATAAAGATAGTTATGCCGGTTGGTATTCGGTGCGCGATGAGGCTTTTTATACCGAGGCGGAATTGTTGGAGGATGAGGCAACAGGTGAAAAACGGGCTCCCACGGGGACGCCGGTAGAGTGGGTCGAAGAAGAGAGTTATTTCTTCCGTTTATCAGCCTATCAAGAAGCCCTGCTGGCGCATTTCGAAGAACATCCTGAATTTATTCAACCCGAAGCGCGACGCAATGAGATTGTCTCGTTCGTGAAGTCGGGTCTAAAAGATCTATCAATCTCGCGAACAAGTTTTGATTGGGGCATTCCGGTCCCAGGCGATCCAGCGCATGTCATTTATGTCTGGATGGATGCCCTAACAAATTACATTACATCGATCGGCTTTCCTGATGAGGCGTCTGATGGCTGGCAGAAATATTGGCCGGCCAATGTGCATGTCATAGGCAAGGACATCACCCGCTTTCATAGTGTTTATTGGCCTGCCTTTTTACTATCGGCAGGACTTGCTTTACCGCGACAAATTTTTGCCCATGGCTTTTTGACGGTGCGCGGCGAAAAAATGTCAAAGTCTCTTGGGAATGTGCTGGATCCACAAGTGTTGGTGAGCCGTTATGGAGCGGATGCCGTAAGGTTTTTCTTCATGCGGGAAGTTCCATTTGGCAAAGATGGCAGTTTTAGTGATGAAGCTATTGTCAATCGTGTTAATGCCGACCTCGCTAACGATATTGGAAATCTGGCGCAACGCAGCTTGTCGATGGTCGTGAAAAATCTCGCCGGCGAACTCAATATTGTAGGAGATCTGGCGCAAGAGGACTTGGCCTTAATTGCGTGCGCTGATGGCATGTTTGCGCTGGTGCAGGAGGCTATGGCGGGACTGGCGATCCACGATTATCTAGACCATGTGTTTGCTGTTATCTCGGAAGCGAACCGGTACTTCGCGGCGCAAGAGCCATGGGCTCTTAAAAACAGCGATCCAGAACGAATGGCACAAATTCTCTATGCGGCGGCAGAGGTTGTTCGCCAGGGCGCTATTTTGCTTCAACCCGTAGCCCCGAATGGCGCGGCTACACTTCTTGATGCTCTGGGTATTTCTGAGAATGCCCGAAATTTCGAAAACTTGGGAGAAGCAGGGCGCCTCCCAAAGCGATGCAAAATTGCACCACCCGAACCTGCCTTTCCGCGTCTCGACCTGCCCGAAACAGCACAATAACTGTTGCAACTTTGCAACATAGACATTAGCCTAGCGCTATGTGGTGCGACTAAACCGCGATTGAAAACGGCAATCACCACAGAGGGGTTTATGAATGGCCGGTTCGGGCTTTATGGCAGGCGTTAAGCATCGACTTCTAAGTATCACCTCGCGCCAGGACTTAACGCGTTTTCTGTCGGTATTTTTTGGCATTTGCGGTCTGTTCGGCGGCCTTGCCACCTATATTATTCTGTCTGGATTATCGCCGATTAATCCAAGCCGGCAAATCGTCTGGTTTCTGTTTGGCTTGAATATTTTCATGGTCACGGGGCTTTTGGCAGTTGTCGGCTGGCAGCTTGTGCGTGTGTGGCGGCAGGCGCGGCGGGGCGAAGCAGGTGCCGCGCTGCACGGGCGATTGGTCTTCTTATTTGCCGGTATTGCAGCCTTGCCAGCTATGCTGGTTGCCGTTTTCGCTATTGTGACGCTCGACCGTGGTCTGGACAGTTGGTTCTCCGACCGAACCAAGGCGATTATTAGTAATACTACAGCTGTCGCCAATGCCTATTTGACCGAACACCGAGATCTTCTCCGACGCGATGTAACCTCAATTGCGCGCGATATAAGCCGCTCGATTGACGCCATGAATGAGGATCAACGTCGTTTTGGCGTGTTCCTAACAGCGCAAGCAGCCTTACGATCGATCCCACATATGGTTGTGATTGATCGCCAAGGAAAAGTTGTGCAAGCGGCGGCGAGTAATGTTGAGGCGAAAATCGTGGTGCCGCCCGAGGAGGTGTTCAAAGTCGCCGATAATGGTAAACCCGTCGTCATAACGGTTGGCGCCTTGGCGCAAGTTCAGGTGTTACAAAGAATTGGCAGTGTCGAGCCATCAATTTATTTGTTGGCCACGCGGTTTGTTTCGTCAAATGTTCTTGAACACTTGTCACGCACGGACCTTGCCGTCCGCGAGTATAGCGAGATGGAAGGTCGGCGCTTTGAGGCGCAGCTGACCTTCGCGATGATTTATATTGTTATCTCGCTATTGATTTTATTATCGGCGATTTGGATTGGTCTGTGGCTCGCCGATAGGCTGGCAAAACCTATATCGGGTTTGATCCGTGCGACGCAAAAGATGGGAGAGGGTGACCTCAGCGTTCGCGTTCCCATTAGTAATGACGACGACATGGGGCGCCTCGGTAGCATGTTTAACGACATGGCACACAGATTGGGGCGGCAGCAAAAACAACTGATTGATGCGCGAGATGATTTGAACGAGCGCCACCGATTCACTGAAATGGTTCTCAACAGCGTTCGTGCCGGCATTATCGGCATCGACGAAAGCGGCCTCATCAATCACGCCAATGATGCGGCGGGTCATATTTTGCGCCAAGATATTAAGCAGCTTCTCGGTCGCCCAATTATCGTCGTCTTGCCTGAGTTGGCGAATTTTTTCCTAGAAACACTCAATGCAGAAGCTCGCGTAACGCAAATTTCACGTGTTGATGATACTGGCGCCGAGCGCCTGTTGCGTGTTTCGATCGCTCGCAGCCGCGTTGCGCATGGCACAAATATTGTCATTAGTCTGGATGACGTAACCGATTTAGTTTCGGCGCAGCGCTCCGCCGCTTGGGCGGATATTGCGCGACGGATTGCCCATGAAATCAAAAACCCACTGACGCCGATTCAATTATCGGCTGAGCGCTTGCGAAGCAAATATCTCTCTCAAATCGACAACGATCGTGACGTGTTTAATCAGTGCACCGAGACCATCATTCGGCAAGTGGAAGATATCGGTCGTATGGTCGACGAGTTTTCATCCTTTGCGCGTATGCCGAGCGCTGTCATACGTAAATTTAACATCTGCGATGTGATTGCGCAGGTTTTATTCTTACAGCGTGTTGCGCATCCCGATATTAATTTTCAGTTTTCTAACCCATTGCAATTTGACATCGAAGGGGATAGCCGTCTTCTAAGTCAGGCCCTAACCAATATCGTTAAAAACGCAGTCGAGAGCATTGAAAATAATAAGGGGCAAGTTCCGCCTGAAATTATCGTGGATATTTGGGACGCCAAAGGATGGGTCAAAATCGAAATAACCGATAGTGGTCCAGGCTGGCCGGAGAGTGATCGCGGCGCCCTGTTCGAACCCTACAGAACTAGCCGATCTGATGGTACGGGGCTTGGTCTCGCAATCGTGAAAAAAATTATTGAAGACCATGGCGGACAGATTAGCCTTGAAGATACACCGACGCGAACGCGCGATGGCTATGGTGCAAAGGTGATCATTCAACTGCCAATTCAGCAAATCGTTTCAGTTAAACAGCAAGAGGTAAAAGAACATGTCGGCTGATATTCTGATTGTTGATGATGAACGCGATATCCGTGATTTGATTGGCGGTATTTTAACCGATGAGAATTATGCCCCGCGCTTGGCGCATGACAGCGAGAGCGCCTTCGCGCAGATACGCCAGCGTCAGCCTTCACTTATTTTACTCGACATTTGGTTACAAGGTAGCGCCATGGACGGGCTGGAAATCCTATCCGTTCTGCAAGAGAAATACCCAGAAATCCCTGTGATCATGATTAGCGGTCATGGCAATATTGAAACAGCGGTAACAGCTATTCGTTCGGGCGCTTTCGATTACATCGAAAAACCTTTTAAAATGGACAAGCTGTTGTTGACCGTGCGGCATGCCATCGAGTCGCGCCGCTTGCGTCGCGAGGTTAGAGATCTCAAGCGCAAAGCTGGAATCACCGAACGTCTAATTTGCTCCTCCGCTGTAATCGAGAAATTGAATTTAGCGATCGAAAAAGTATCGTCCAGCAATGGGCGTATCATGATGATTGGTCCGCGCGGTAGCGGTAAAGAATTGGCTGCGCGGGCTATACATAATCGATCTAATCGCGCTCGTCAGCCTTTTGTTATGTTTAGCGCGCCGCATTATCGTAACGAGAGCATCGCTGAAATGCTGTTCGGTATCGAGGCCTCTGAGGGCATTACTGTTGGTGCATTGGAGGACGCTCATGGCGGAACAATTTATGTCGATGAAATACAATTATGGCCGCCCGATGTGCAGCAGAAGTTTTTGAAGTTTCTCGTCGATCATAAGTTTTATCGCGAGAACGGCGAAAATCCAGTGCATGTAGATGTTCGTGTTTTGGCATCTTCGAGCGCGTCGGTGCATCAAGTGGAGACCTTCGAAGGTAATTTTAAGGACCTATTTCATCGCCTCAGCGTTGTGCAATTAAACTTTCCAAGCTTGTCGGAGCGGCGCGAGGATATCCCATTGTTGGTGAGTAATTTTATTGCGGAAATTGCTGGGCAATTAAATATGAACTTACGCTCCGTCGACCCGGTCGCCATGGCGATTTTGCAAGCTCACAATTGGCCTGGGAACGTACGTCAATTGCGAAATTGTATCGAGCATATGATGATCCTGGCGCACGAACGCGGGGTTGACAGCTTAACGGTTGATTTCCTGCCCAAGGATGTTTATTCCGACGGAGATGGCGTGATGGCAACACCCGCGTCTGGGCGTGTCGTTGCCTTGCCATTGCGAGAGGCGCGCGAGGTTTTTGAACGCGAATATTTAGAGGCGCAAATTCAACGGTTTGGCGGTAATATATCGCGCACGGCGGAATTTGTCGGTATGGAGAGATCGGCATTGCATCGGAAGTTAAAATCTTTAGGCGTTAACGCGACTGAACGGTTGGAAAAAGCCGATCAGGTGGCAACCTAATAGCGGAGTGAATTTATGCGCGTTATAATTTGCGGTGCTGGGCAAGTAGGCTTTGGAATTGCTCGTCATCTCGCGGGCGAGGGCAATGATGTAACCGTCATTGATCAATCGCCAGAGCTTATTGAGCGTATTCAAGATACGCTTGATGTGCGCCCGATCGTTGGCCATGGCGCGCACCCCGATGTGCTTGCTACGGCAGACGCTCAAAACACCGATATTCTGATTGCGGTCACTGCCAGTGACGAAGTGAACATGGTCACCTGTCAGGTGGCACGGACGTTGTTCAATATTCCCAAAACTATTGCACGGGTGCGGGATCGGAAATACCTCGAACGCTCGCGCCATGATTTGTTCAACAATCGTGGAATCCCGATCGACGTCATTATTTCTCCCGAGATCGAAGTCGCTAATACGGTGATGAACCGAATTGCTTTGCCGGGCGCTTTTGATGTCGCTAACTTCTACGGCAATCGCATTCAGCTGATCGGTATTGATATTGAGGAAGATTGTCCGGTTATCGATACGCCGCTGTCGCAATTGACAGATTTGTTTCCAGATTTGAAAGCGACGGTCGTGGCGGTGCAACGCGAGGGAGGCCTTTTTGTCCCACGTTCGTCGGATAGTATCGAGTATGGCGATAAAGCTTTTGTGATTTCAAGCATGGAAGACACCGAAAGGACGCTCAAAATTTTTGGTCATCCTGAGAAGCAGGCGCGACGCCTCGTCCTTGTTGGTGGTGGTAATATTGGCTTTGAGCTTGCTCGCAAGCTCGAGATGAACCGTAATCGGTATTCGGTAAATTTGATTGAGGCCAATCATGCGCGTGCCGAGACCATTGCCGAACTCTTGCCGCATACCATTGTTCTTGAAGGTAGCGGCCTCGCTCCTGATGTTTTGCGGGAAGCAGAGGCTGGTAATGCCGAATTAACGGTGGTGCTAACCAATGATGATCAGGTGAATATACTGACCAGCATGTTAGCCTTGCAGGAGGGCTGTCCACGCACGCTGGCGTTGATAAACGAAAATGCTTTCCAAAAATTAGCTGGCCAATTCGGCATGGATGCGGCTATCAATCCGCGCGCTGTCACCGTTTCCTCAATTCTAGGCCATGTCCGGCGGGGGCGCATTATTCGCGTTCACGCAATCGCCGACGGTGCAGCCGAGGTCGTGGAAGCCGAGGTTACGGACAGCTCGCCTATTGTGGGTCAACGTTTACGTGATATTGAGCTGCCAAGCGGTATCCGCTTTGGGGTGATCGGGCGAGGGGATGAGGTCGTTATGCCGCGCGGGGATACCGAAATACTGGTTGGTGACCGCGTGGTTCTATTTGTCGTCGCTGAGGATGTTGACGATGTTGAGCACATTTTCCGCGTGACCATCGACCTCGTGTAACGCAATGCGATTTGCCGCTATTATTTATGCGATCGGGTGGGGTGGGCTGAGTGTATCG
>CBFHZM010000057.1:2347-12015 GCA_965660195.1 Alphaproteobacteria bacterium | reverse complement strand
GTTATCCGCATCAGCTTTCGGGTGGCCAAAGGCAGAGGATTATTATCGCCATGGCGATCGCTAATCGGCCTAAACTCCTTATTGCTGATGAGCCCACCACAGCGCTCGATGTGACCATCCAGAAGCAAATCCTCGACCTCTTGAAAGATTTGCAGAAGGAATATGGGCTGGCTTTAATGCTGATTACGCACGATCTCGGCGTTGTGCGTTATATGGCCGATGAGATTTGCGTGATGCGACATGGAGAAATTGTCGAAAGCGGGCTGACTGAGCAAATCTTTAACAACCCCAGCCACGCCTATACGCGCGAGTTATTTGGCGCTATTCCCAAGGACCCACCACCCCCACCAGCGCCCGCGGATCCCTTGCTACGTGCCGAGGGGGTTTGTGTTCGGTTCGTACAGAAGAAAAATCTATTCCGCGCCGATAGTTATTTGCAAGCCGTTGACCATATTGATCTCGCTGTGCAGCCAGGCGAAAGCCTCGGGATTGTTGGGGAGAGCGGGTCGGGCAAAACCTCACTCGGGCGCGCCATTTTGGGTTTGCAAGAGGCGACTGGCTCAATTTTGTTCGACGGCCAATCGTTAACGGATTTAAGCGGCCGCGATAAACGGGCGATGCGTGAGCATATCCAGATTGTTTTTCAAGATCCATTTGGGGCGCTGAGCCCGCGCATGTCAGTGGGACAAATCATCAGTGAAGGGCTGGATATTCACGCCCCAGATTTATCACCTGCTACAAAAGAAGCGCGCCTGGTTGAGAGCATGCAGGCGGTCGAGCTTGCCCCCGAAATGGCTGGACGTTATCCGCATGAGTTCTCGGGTGGCCAACGTCAGCGTATTGCCATTGCCCGCGCCTTGATCCTGCGCCCGCGACTGTTAATTCTCGACGAACCAACCAGTGCTTTAGACCGCTCGGTGCAAGCGCAAATTATTGCCCTGCTACGACGGCTACAAACGGAGCACGGCCTTGCTTACTTATTTATTAGCCATGATTTACATTTGGTGCGGGCGGTGTCACATCGTGTGCTGGTGTTGCAACATGGAAAATGCGTCGAAAGTGGCCCGACCGATCAGGTTTTTGATGCGCCGCAACACCCTTATACGCAGAAACTCATCTCAGCTATCCTGACGAGCTAAGCCGTTTCACCGCTGTGACCGAGCCCGAGGTGCTGGCAATTCGCTCGCAAGCTTCGGCGAAATCCTCTTCGATGACCTGCATATGGGTTGCGTTGGCGTGCAGCAAGCGCCCTGGCGCGGAGATGAAACCGACATGGCCGCGCCAAAACACGACGTCACCTGTTGTGGGTTCCTCGGTCAAGATCTGCCCAAGGCTAGCCTCTTGTAAATCACTGTCGCGGGGGCAGGCGCGTCCTGCCATGCTCAAGGCGATTTGGACGAGCCCCGAGCAGTCGATTCCCATGCTTTCGCGGCCGCCCCATAAATAGGGTGTTCCTATAAACTGCCGCGCCGTGGCGATATAGTTAGGGACCGTCGCACCTTTGGGCATAATCGATTGTGTAACGATAAAGCCACCGCTTTCAAGTTCGGTAAATCGCCCCGTGGTGGCGGTCGCTGCTAAGCGCGCGCCCATGGAGACCGCCATAATCGGCCGTGATTTAATGTCGGGATCGCTAAATATATGACAGCGAAGCTGCCGCACAATATGCGTGCTGTTCTGACATTGATCCAGATCTTCGCGCAGCACATAGCCGACATAGTCATCATGTTGGCACTGACCCCAAGCCCATGCGCCCTTAACGTCATAAACGCGGAACCGCTCGCCAAGAAGCAATTGGCTATCGACGATGGCGCCATGGGCGGGTGAACGATGCAAGTTGGTCACGGGGGCGATGACTTCATAATCCTGTCCTTTAACAAAGGCAGGGGCGTCGACTTCACCGCGCAAGTGATCGGCGGCGATATCGTCGCGCCATGGGTTGAGCCGTGGATCAGGCTTGGGCGGGGTTTTATGTCCGATGGCCATAACGCTCTTCGAGATAGGAGAAACAGGCACGCAAGGCTTGCGCTGCCGCGCCAACGGGCTGCCCAGGGCGTGACTTTAGGCTCCAGCCATAAACATCGAAATGCACCCATGTGGTGGCGTCGTCGACAAAACGTCCGAGAAACAGCGCCGCCGTAATCGATCCCGCCATTGGCGAGCTCGAGACATGGCTGACATCAGCTACGGCACTTTCGAGCCAGTTGTCATAGCCGTGCCACAACGGCAGGCGCCATAGCGGGTCATTTTGCACCATGCCATGCTCGCTCAAAGCCTGGGCGAGTGCGTCTTGGCGTGTGTAAAAAGGAACCAGTTCTGGCCCCAGCGCGACCCGTGCCGCGCCCGTTAAGGTCGCAAAATCTAAAATCAGATCGGGATTGGTTTCGCTTGCCGCGGTCAGCAAATCCGCGAGCACAAGGCGACCTTCGGCATCGGTGTTGCCAATCTCAACAGTGATCCCTTTGCGGCTAGGGAAAATATCCCCTGGACGAAAAGCACCGGGGCCGATGGCATTCTCAACCGCACCGATTAACAGCCGCAAGCGCACAGGTAAATTGGCAGCCATAATAGCCTGCGCAAGCCCCAAGGCGATGGCGGCACCTCCCATGTCTTTTTTCATTAAATCCATATAGGAGCCAGTCTTCAGATTCAGACCACCTGTATCAAAGCAGACGCCTTTACCCACCAAGCAGATTTCAGGGGCATCGGCTTTGCCCCAACGTAAATCGAGGACGCGCGGCGCTTGCTGGGCTGCTCGCCCGACAACATGAACGAGTGGATAATTAGCGGGTAAAAGCGCGTCGCCAATCGTGACATCAAGCTCTGCTTTATAAGTCTGCGCCACGCGTTCCACTTGCGCTTCGAGGGCTTCTGGCCCCATATCCTCAGCTGGCGTATTGATCAAATCACGCGCGAGAAAAACCGCCTCGCTTAGACGCGAGACCGCGTCACTGTCGAAGTTTTTTTCAATGACCAATTGCGGCCATTCGCGGGCTTTCGGCTTACTGACATATTGTGAGAACCGATAAGTCCCAAGTGCCCAACTTAGGGCGGCATGTTGGCGAATGGTTTCGGGGCAGCTCTCGGTGATGCGGTATTGCCCTTTCGGCAGCTTGCTGGGCAGCGCGGCTAGGGCAAAGGGGTCGGTGGTTTTACCAATCCCGAGCAAAACCCCTTCAATGCCCCCTGATTTGTCAGGCAGGAGGAGGATTTGACCAGCGCCGCCGGTGAATTGATTGTTTTCCACCCAAGCGCGACGCACCCCCGCATTGTCGGACTGCCACGTCTCTAAGGTTGCCGGTGATAGGCACCAAATGGGCCTAGCCGCTTTGCCCTTATCGCGCGAGAACAATTCATCCATAGAAAACTTTAGCCTGCGGTGACGCCGTGATCAACTACCAGCTCAGCTCCGGTCATATATTTTGAGGCCGCGGAGGCCAGAAAAACAACAGCATTGGCGATATCGTCCGCTGTTCCAAGCTTGCCGCCAGGAACCATGCCCGCGGCCACTGTCGCGGCGTCAATTTTATTAATGCCCGCAGCGGCGAGTTGCGGCATTGAGCTAACCATGCCGCCAATGTCCTTATCCCAAATTGCAGTATCGATAATGCCCGGATGGATCGAGTTCACCCGAATGCTCTCACCTGCATCAGCCATCTCTAGTGCTACGGCTTTCGTGAACAGTCTTACGCCGCCCTTAGTAGCGCAATAACCTGATAAGCCGCGCGCACCCTTTAGCCCTGCGACCGATGAGATATTGATGATCGAGGCTTGACGCCCGCGCATCAGGGGAATGGCGCCGCGGGTTCCTAAGAATACGCCGTCCAAATTAACGGCGATTTGTTGGCGCCAATCCTCCAAACGCATCTCGGTGACGGGGCCGCCAATGGCTATGCCTGCATTATTGACGAGAATATCGAGCCCACCTGTTTCAGATTCGATTGTCGCGAAAATATCGGCCCAACGGTTTTCATTCGTGACGTCGTGCTGGAGGGCGGCCGCTTGGCCACCAGCATCACATATCAGCTGGGCTGTTGCTTCGACCTGAGCGAGATCAATATCGGAGACAAAGAGGCGCGCCCCCGCTTGCGCTAGAGCGATCGCAGACGCCCTCCCGATCCCCATGGCAGCGCCAGTGACGAGCGCAATCTTGCCCGTGCAATCCGTTAACGACATATAATTAGCCTTCGATCTTGACCATCATACGCGCATAGCCTTTGACGAAGGAAGAAGGTATGCGTTCCGGTTCGCCGATCACTTTTATATTTTTGAACCGCTTCATGACTTCTTCCCACAAAATTGTCAGCTGTAATTCGGCCAGGCGATTGCCAACGCAACGGTGAATGCCAAAGCCAAAAGATAAGTGCCGCCGCGCATTGGGGCGATCAATAATAAGCTCATTGGGCCGCTCGATCACTGTATCGTCGCGATTGCCAGAGGCGTACCACATCAAGACTTTATCGCCTTTCTTAATGGTTTTGCCTCGCATTTCGACATCCTCGAGCGCTCTGCGCCGCATGTAAGCGAGGGGCGTTTGCCAGCGGATGATCTCTGACACCATGTTGGGGATCAAGCTCGGATCTTTGCGAAGCTTTTCATATTCAGCAGGGAACTTATTTAGCGCATAGAGCCCGCCTGTCATTGAGTTACGGGTAGTGTCGTTGCCACCGACAATCAGCAAAACCAGATTGCCGAGATATTCGAGGGGATCCATATTTCGGGTGCTCTCGCCATGCGCTAGCATCGAAATAAGATCTGGGCCGGGATCAGAATTGATCCGCTCATTCCACAGTCTTGTGAAATATTCCAAACACTCGTACAGCTCGGCGCGGCGTTGATCTTCGCTTTCAATGATCCCGGAATTCGGGCCAGCCGTCGCAACATCTGACCAGCGGGTCAGTTTGCGCCGATCATCCAACGGAAAATCAAACAGGGTTGCAAGCATCAGGGTCGTGAGCTCAATCGATACGCGATCGACCCAATCAAACTCTTCATTGATCGGCAAACCATCGAGCACTTTGCAGGTCCGTTCGCGGATCAGGCTTTCCAAATTCATCAAATTGGCTGGCGCCACAATCGGCGAGACAGTTTTGCGCTGCACGTCATGTTTTGGGGGGTCCATGGCAATAAACATTGGCAACGTAAAATCTTCTTCAGGGTCTTGCAGAACAATCATTGGCTCTGACGAAAACCGTTTGTGATCGGTATCGATTGCCATAATGTCATCATAGCGTGTGATCGACCAGTAGGGACCTTGGCGCTCCTCACCATTTTCATTCAGGCAATAATGGACGGGGTCTTCTTTGCGTAAGCGTTCAAAATAAGGCCAATATCCCTCAACGCGCCACAACTCATCGTGGATTAGGTTGATGTCTTCGAGCGGGATTTCCCAGGCTCGCCGCTTGTGATCGATCTCACTAACTGCTTCGCTCATAATTCTCTCCATAATATTGGGAACGCTTGTCCCCAGAAAAGTTTAACGCGAAAACAAAACTTGCCAAGAGGAGAGAATGGGCAACTTGCCGCAGGAGCAGAAAATGTTACTATAAGCTTCGACGCACGGGGGTCCGCAACAGCGGTGAGATCACACCCTTGGCACCTGTTCACGGATCATGCCGCTGCAGGGAGTGCTGGCTTTTGGTGCGTCGTAAGAGACGGCACCAATTTGAGCAACTCCTCTTTTGGTGAACATCCAGATCAATAGGCCGAGATGATATCGGACGAGGAGCAACGAATGTCGCAAAGCACACAAGATAAATCAGCCTTTACAGCCGGCAACGCCCAGGTCGACGAGGCTGCGATTGCCTGTTTGCCGAATAGCCGAAAAATATATGTCGCCGGCTCACGACCCGATATTCGGGTGCCAATGCGCCAAATCACGCAAGCTGACACGCCATCAGATATGGGCGGTGAGGTGAACCCACCGATTTATGTCTATGACACATCAGGTCCTTATACCGACCCAAGCGCCAATATCGACATTCGCAAAGGTCTACCCGCTTTGCGAGCCGCCTGGATTGAAGAGCGCGGCGATACGGAAATTCTGTCGGGCCCGTCGAGCGCCTATGGCCAGGAGCGGATGCGCGATGAGAAACTCGCCGCCTTGCGCTTTGATCTCGAGCGCCAACCGCGCCGCGCCAAGGCAGGGCAGAATGTCACGCAAATGCATTATGCGCGCAAAGGGATTGTGACCCCGGAAATGGAATATATTGCCATTCGCGAAAACCAAAACCGCCAGGCTTATATCGCCGCCTTGGCGGAGACGGGTGATAAGGGCAAACGCATGGCCGATATGTTGTTGCGCCAGCATGCGGGAGAAAATTTCGGAGCTTCTCTGTTGGGCGAAATTACGCCTGAATTCGTGCGCGATGAAGTCGCCCGGGGCCGCGCCATTATCCCCGCTAATATTAACCACCCTGAAAGCGAGCCAATGATCATTGGACGTAATTTCTTGGTCAAGATTAACGGCAATATTGGTAACTCTGCGGTTACCTCATCGATCGGTGAGGAAGTTGATAAAATGACGTGGGGGATCCGTTGGGGTGCCGACACAATTATGGATTTATCGACGGGTAAGCATATTCACGAGACGCGCGAATGGATTATTCGCAACGCGCCAGTGCCAATCGGAACGGTGCCGATCTATCAGGCACTGGAGAAAGTCGACGGCAAAGCAGAGGAGCTGACCTGGGAGATGTTCCGCGACACCTTAATCGAACAAGCCGAGCAAGGGGTCGATTATTTCACCATTCACGCCGGCGTTTTGTTGCGTTATGTGCCGATGACAGCCAATCGCATGACGGGCATTGTATCGCGCGGCGGATCGATTATGGCGAAATGGTGCTTGGCGCATCATAAGGAAAATTTCCTATACACGCATTTCGCTGAAATATGCGAAATCATGAAAGCCTATGATGTATCCTTCTCGCTTGGCGATGGTTTGCGACCTGGTTCGATTTATGATGCCAATGATGCGGCTCAGCTGGGTGAACTGGCGGCGCTTGGTGAGTTAACCCAAATTGCTTGGAAGCAAGATGTGCAGGTGATGATTGAGGGTCCTGGTCACGTGCCGATGCAGTTGATTAAAGAAAACATGGATAAGCAACTTGAGTGGTGCGACGAAGCGCCGTTCTACACGCTTGGCCCCCTGACCACCGATGTGGCGCCGGGCTATGACCATATTACCTCGGCGATCGGCGCAGCTCAGATCGGCTGGTATGGCACGGCGATGCTTTGCTATGTAACCCCCAAGGAGCATCTTGGGCTGCCTAATAAAGACGATGTGAAAGAAGGGATCATTACTTATAAGCTCGCCGCACACGCGGCGGATCTCGCCAAAGGTCATGTCGGCGCGCAAATTCGCGACAATGCGTTATCGAAGGCTCGCTTTGAGTTTCGTTGGGATGATCAATTTAACTTATCCCTCGACCCCGATACGGCCCGTGCTTACCACGACGAAACGTTACCCAAACAGTCGATGAAAGTCGCGCATTTCTGCTCCATGTGCGGACCACATTTTTGTTCGATGAAGATCACGCAAGATGTCCGCGATTATGCCGCTAAGCTGAACATCGATCCCGATGCGGCACTCGACCACGGGATGCAAGAAAAGGCTACCGAATTTCGGGTGGGTGGCGCCGAGGTTTATCGCAAGCTTTAGTGGTTTTGGATTGACGGCATGACACCGAGATCGACGATCAGGTGTTCATAGCCGATCAGGACGAAAATCAGAATTGCACCAAAGCTAATGAGCCGGAGCCAAAAACCGTGGCTATGGAATTTTTGGCGGTCGCGGTGGCTGATAACGTCAAGCATTTCGTCGCCAAGATGCACCGACATGAATGTGCCAACGGCACAGAGGCCCATCAGCCCCCAATAGGGAATGGGCGAGATCAATATTTTATGCAAGACCGATGTAATGAGGGACTTTTCAAAAACCTCGGGGGCATAAAATAGGCCATAAGCACAAATGGCGGCGGCCAAGAGCCAAACAAACAGCTCGGTCACGAGCATGCGAACTTTGAATAAAAGCCGGATTGGGAAATCGAGCAAAAACCCTGCATCAGCGATCGGTGTGCAGAGGACAAAAAATGACCAAGTCAGGCCAGCGAGGAGCAAACCTGTTTTGGCGTCGAATTTCCACCAAAGATAGGTGAAGTAACCGAGCAGAACGGCGAGGCCGAGAATAAACTTACCAGCGGATTCGAAATGGGTCCGATGGGTGAGTTGAAATGGCCGCATCACGAAATTCCGAGGTCAATCTCCAGCTCAGAAATGGCATGGACAAAATTATTCGGCGCATGCATTTGCTTGCCCGTCCATTGTACGTTCGGGAAGCGGTCGAGAATTTTCTTGTAAGCGGTTTCCAGCTGCATATTGGCGATCCGTTGTCCGAGGCAAACATGCGGGCCCGTGCCAAAGGCCAGATGATCACTGGCATTATTGCGGAAAATATCCATTTTATTCGGGTCCGTGAAAACCGCTGGATCGCGATTGGCGGCCCCATACCACATGATGACTTTTTCGCCTTTAGCAATGGCTTGTCCAGAAATCTCCGTGTCTTGTTGCGCCGTCCGGCGCATAAACATGACCGGCGATACCAGGCGTAGTGCTTCAGGAACCATCTGCCGTACGAGGTCGGGTTGCTCCAGCAAAATCTGTTTCTGATCGGGAAATTGCGATAACAGACGCATTGTACCCGACAGAGAATTGCGGGTTGTGTCATTGCCGGCAAAAATGATCAGCAACCACGAGCCATCGAGGAAGCTCTGAGTCATTGGCTTTCCGTCAATCTCAGCCTGAGCGATGACCGTTAAAAGATCATCGCGTGGGTTTTTCCGGCGATCGCGCATGACGCGGTCGCCATAGCGAAACATTTGCCGAATATTCCATAGGAACTTGACCATAAACAGGGGTGAAATTTTACTCTCGGGGTCGCTAATAATATATTGCGCCATTTCGAGATAATGCATCCACCGAACGATAGAGGGGCGGTCTTTTTCATCTACGCCAAGCATCTCGCACAGGGTAAAAAGCGGCAACCACTGCGAAAACATATTGACCATATCAACCCGGCCATCATTCTTTTTGGCGTGCGCCTCCATACCGTCCAACAGGCGATCGACTTCGCCTTCAACACGCTTTTGCAAGCGGGCGATATAGTCTGGCGTGAAAAACGGGCGATGCTCCATCCGCAGTGGAATGTGATAAGGCTGATCAAGATTAATCAAGCTATCAAGCGCTGCATCCCGCAGGCGCTTCGGACCCCCCGATGAGCGGCGATAGCCCATCAAAATACCACCATCTTGCGAGGAGAAAGTCTTGGCATCGAGGTCCACACGTTTGACGTCCTCATAACGCGTCAAAGCCCAAAAGCCCGCCATACCGGCTTCTTTCGGCATATCCCACCAAGAGACCGGTGCTGCTTCGCGTAATTTATGAAAATAATCATGCGGTTGGCCTTCGCGGAATTGCAAAATATCGGTTAGGCTCCAGCCGTCTGGCTTGTTTGGGTAGTGAATGCCATACTTCGGACGATAATTAGGATCTTCGTCGCAAATAATTTCAGATAAAGGTTGCATCGTAAAAAGCTCCACTTACGCGCGTCATGTTCTTTATATAGTTACATAACATAGATCACCCCTGAAAGCCGTCGACCTGCGTCATTT
>CBFHZM010000057.1:0-2337 GCA_965660195.1 Alphaproteobacteria bacterium | reverse complement strand
ACGTGAATAACCCGTTGCGGGAAGGGGATGCCGATTTGATTGGCTGAAAATTTATCCCAAATCGCGAAATTGATCTGGTCGACGACCCCAAAGCGATTATCGGTGATATCGTCAATCCATGCCCGCATGTGGAAAACAATCGCATTATCGGCGAAATCCTCGAGCCAAATATCGGGCGCCGGTTCTTTCAGGACGCGCGGGTTTTCATGTGCCGCTTCGATAATCAGGGATTTAGCCAATCGAAGGTCAGAATCATATGACACCCCGACGCGAAAACTCAGCCGCCCGCGTTTATTGCTATAGGTCAGATTTACGACGCGATTGGCAATAAACTCCTCATTTGGCACCATCACTTCGCGCCCGTCAAAAGCTTCGAGAAGAATATAGCGCGCTTGAATGTCGCGAATGATCCCCGCCATGCCATTATCAAGTTCGACGATGTCGCCAGCACGGACCGATTTTTCTAGCAGAATAATAACGCCACTGATGAAGTTCGAGGCAATTTTTTGTAAGCCAAAGCCCAAGCCGATACCCACAGCACCGCCGATCACGGCCAGTGCCGAGAGATCGATACTGAGTAGATTTAAGCTGATCAGTGCCGCCAATAAATATAGCGAGACTTGCGCCGCTTTCTGCAACAATATCCGCGTGCTGGTATCCAAGCGGGTTACTCTCTCAATCCGCGCTCGCGCGAAATCGCTGATCGTGGCGATCAGATAAAACACCGCAATGATTGTCAGCAGGGCCTTTAAGATGTCGTAAGGTGTAATGTGAACATCACCTATGCGCAAGGTGACCGCATCGTCTGACAGTGCGGCACGGATGTCGTTGGTCAGGCCAAAATAATTCAATCCGTAAACGCCGGCAACGACGATAAGAATGACCAGTAATTTGCTTAAAAACCGACGGCTGAAATCGCGCATCTGACCCCCCATCCCTTATCTTCGAGTTGCCGCATTTTTGCGGCCTTCCGAGATATCATTATACTGCGAGAGATATGGAATTCCTAACGGCGTAATGAGAAAAATTTATTTTCACCTCTGCTCCGCATTTTGGGTGGCGCAGCTCATGCGATCGACCAATTGCATCCTGTGGGTAAATTGGCTAAACATGGCGGCAGTGGAGAGGTGCCGGAGTGGTTGAACGGGGCGGTCTCGAAAACCGTTGTGCGAGCAATCGTACCGGGGGTTCGAATCCCCCTCTCTCCGCCACAAAATTTCGCCGGTGATCTGTAAATCATAATAAAATTTGAATTGCAATAATTGAAATCACGATCGCTGCCGTGGCTTGTCCCGCCGCGCTGATTTTCTTAACCTCCCAACTGAGGAAGCGTTCTCTTACGCTCGTCTTTTAGACGGAATTACGTGAGGGGGTTTGTGCGACTTTAGTCTAGTTAAGGCTGCACTACGACCTGACTAAGAAATTGCACCGAACCTGGTTCGCCTTGTTTTACGGGGTTAACGGTTTTTAAACCTTGTTAGGCGTATGTTTTGCGCTAAGCCGTCTGTTCGTTTTGTCTGGTTGCGTCGCCGTCCAGCGCCATCTTTTTTTGTATTTTGCTTCCGGTCTTTTGTTGGTTTTCCAAAGTGCGAGAGGGCTTTGCCTCTTCGTGTCTTGTGGTCAGGTTCGTTGCGTCAACATCGTAGATGACGTCCCCGTATGGGACTTCGCAGTGTCAGCGTTGCGCAAGTTTTACCACGTTGCAGAAAAACCCCTCCGTTCGAAAACGCGAATTGTCGAGCGAACAACCTAAAAGGAAAATGCTGTCATGCTATTTAAACCTGACTCGCGTGTCACGCCAGCGTCTCATCATTCGATGAGCAGTCGCGTCCCACCGTTCTTAGGGACAACAAGTCTGCCAAGACGCCATGTACCTTTGGCCATTTTATTAAAACAGCAGACTGCCTTTTCGCCATGGCAGCGTGGTTTTGGTGTGCTGTCGCCAATGGCCTTGGCTTTGCTCGCGGCTTGCAGCGGCGGTGGTAGCGGTAATGAATATTCCGCAGTAGCAGGAGGTGGCTCGGGCGTGACACCATCGGAGGATAGAGCGCCCGTAACGGATACGGCGAGCGATAGCTTCACGGTGGCCGAGGATGCAGCCAGCTTAAGCGAGAACGCCGCGGCGCATTTCTCCGATTCCGATGGCGATACGCTGGTCTATAGTTTCCGCGATACGACCGCGGGCAGTGGCGATGTGAACTACTTCCAGATCAATGCCGCGACGGGGGTAATTTCTTTAAACCCAAATCAGCCGCTGGATTATGAGACGAAATCGAACCTTGCCATCACCGTTGTCGCGACCGATCCTGGTGGGCTGCAGGCCGAAGTGCCGTATAG
>CBFHZM010000056.1:0-12035 GCA_965660195.1 Alphaproteobacteria bacterium | reverse complement strand
GCCATCACTAAGGAAATTGAAGGCCAGAGTGATTTTTGACAGACCTGCGCCTGCGATCGCGGTCCCCAGACCAACACGAGCTTCCGAACGATACTTTTCGACCGAAGACAAGACCTCGTTTGGAGAACCAAGTGATCCGTCGGACACGCGGGCTGAACCAACGCTTGAGCTATAGGCTGTCACAGCCATATGACGTCCATCGGTACTCGTAACGCGGATGGTTCCATCGGTATAAGTGACATCGACGTCGCTATAGCCGGTCTGAACTGCCGCACGCAATGCCGCCAAAATAGTGTCATTGTCGATCGAGCTATGGAAATCAGTATTGACGTCCATGATGGTATTACCGTCGCCATCGTGGATTTCGAAGGCATAAGTTGCTGTTGCTCCGTTGAAATAGGTATCAGATAGAGCAACCTCAAGGACGGTCGGATCAACAACACCGCGTGCCGTTGCTGTTGGCGAGCTGATCGCCGTTGCAGCAAGAACGATAGGGTCGCGCTGATTGGCGTGATCATCGTCGAGGATATTGAGGGTTGCATATTCCGTCGACGCACCTTTTTCCGTGCTGGTCAGCGCGAAGCCGCTCAACGAAATTTTACCGCCTTGCGTATGCGTCAAGCGCAGTACATTGCCGTCCATGCTGGCTTCGATGGCATTGGCCGTTGAAGCAACAGTTGAGATCGGTGCATCTGCGTTTGTCGTATCGGTTCCAAACAGGAAGCCAGTACCGTTACCTTGGGTCACAGAAATCGCGCGACCTTTAGCGTCGGTAATGACCAACTCGTTTGTATCGATTGTGACGGTCAAAGAGTCGTCATACAGGGCTTGCAACTCGTTTTCCAAGGCCGTGAGAACTTCACCACCAGAGATCGAGTTGATCGAGCCTGTGTCAACCAAACGTTGCAACAGATTGATGTTTTGCGCAGGACCCGAGCCAACCTGAATGGCGAATTTCACCAAATCATAATTGTCGGTATCTGTGAGATCGAGACCTTGCACCACACCTGCTGTCGTCAATGTCGTCAGCGATGAATTCCCTGTAACGCTTGTGTCGGCGGCAGCTTCCGCCAGAGCTTTTTGAACATCAGAGATAAACGTGCTCATGACAGCCGCGTTATCCAATTCAATGGTTTTGCCGGTCAAAGCCGAGCTCAAGCCATTTGTCGTGTCGGCAATGGTCAAAGCCAAGGTGCCGTCATCAGGGAAAGTAAGTTCCATGACTGTGGCTTCAGCGGCTGTACCCGTTGCGGAAACGCCAGCTACATTTTGGTAGCTAGTAACTGGTGAACTGCTGGACGAAGACGATACCGAGGCAACGCCTAGAACGCTAGAAGCCATGCTACCAATATCGATGCCGACAGTTTGACCTGCATTGGAACCGATTTGGAATTGCATGTTGTTGTAGCTGCCATCCAATACGTTACGCGAGTTGAATTGCGTGGTTTCAGCAATACGGTCAATTTCTTCCGACAATTGCGCGACTTCTGCTTGCAAAAACGCACGGTCAGTGTCGTTATTTGCATCATTTGCGGATTGCAGTGACAATTCCCGCATACGCTGCAGGATATTGCTGATTTCTTGCATTGCGCCTTCTGCAGTTTGCGTCAGCGAAATACCGTCATTGGCGTTTTTAATCGCCATTTGAAGACCGCGAACCTGGGCTTCCATACGGTTTACAATGGCCAAACCAGCAGCATCATCTGAAGCTGAGTTGATCCGCAAACCGCTCGAAAGACGTTCCATCGTGGTTTCGAGGTCATTATTTAACTTGTTCATTGCATGCTGCGCATTCAAGGAACCTATGTTTGTGTTTACGACTGTCATGGGTAACTCCTTTCCCGTGTTGTCAAGCTCAAAGCTTCCCTCTCAAGAACCGTTACGACCCGTCGCAGAAATGTTTAGGCGGCTTATAATTTTTTTTTAGAAGCTCTAAATGAGCCATTTTCGCTATTTTTATATAAATATTATCAATGACTTAGAAAATTTTGTTTGCAGACGGCGGATGGCACAGCGTTTGCATTAAAGCCCACGAGAAAGTTTGGTATTACCTGTGAGAGGACCCAATGAGTAATATTAATACGAATATGAGCGCGATTAACACGCTGTATCACCTGCAAAAAAACATGCAGGGCATGGATAAAGCGATGGAACGGATCGCTTCAGGCTTACGCATTACCAATGCTGGCGACGACGCCGCAGGGGCAGCGATTGTCAATAGAATGACATCGCAAATTCGCGGGCTTGAAAACGCCATTCGCAACTCAGCAGACGCGATTTCGCTAGCGCAAACGGCAGAAGGCGCCCTCAACGAGGTGACCGCCGTTTTACAGCGTATCCGCGAGCTTTCCGTCCAATCCGCAAATGGGGTCTATAGCGGTGCCGACCGGCAAAGCCTGAACGCCGAAGTTGTCCAGCTACAAAACGAGCTGCAACGGATTGCAGAAACGACCTATTTTAACGACACAAAGCTATTAAACGGCACCTTCCAGGACACAAGCTTCCAAATTGGCTATCTCGATGAGCACAAACACACTGTCACCATTGAAGATGTCCGACCAAGCGCCCTTGGGACCTACACGCTGTCTACCAGCCAAGCATCATCCGCTTATGCGCGCGACACAAATAATAATTTCATCGCCGTCGACAACCAAACCGTGATTGAGCCGTCAACTGGCTACAAGCTCGATGGTGTTTCGGATGCGCAAGCGCAAGTCTCCGTGTTTAATGTCGACTATAATGGCTACAACCCAGATCTCGACACACTCGATATCCGCATTGACGGCCAAAATATCCGTATTCCTGCAGGCGATGCATCGATTGTCGACCGTGGTAGCTTTATCGATGCCATGGTTTCGCGGATCACCAGCAATCCAACGCTCGATGCGCGTTATGAAATCACCGGCGATCACACCGCTGGCACGCTGACCATTACTGCGCGCCAAGCTGGCAATCCATTTATCGCAGAAATGATCCATACTAATAACGCGGTAGAAACATCCAGCTTTGCCGCTAACGAACCTATTAATGCCGCGGCAACCAACCGCCAAATGGCGATCACGATCCCCGAAAGCCTCCAGTTCGGCACCGGCCAAGAGCAGCTCGACCTGACGGCTGATAGCCTGGTTTTACGGATTGATGATACAGAGATCACTATCCCGCTGGGTGCTGCCATTAACTCGGTCAATGACCTTGCCAATGAGATCGCCGACCAAGTCGAGAATCTTTATCCCGCAACATTACAAGTCCGCGCCAGCTCTAATAATGGTGTGGTCACCTTGTCTGGCACCGGTGGGGCGCCATATTTTACAGCTAGCCTGGCTTTTACCGATAGTAGCGCTGACGGCTTTGACCCTTTTACCCTTAGTGAAGCCACACCTTACGCTCAACCAACGGGCCTTGTTACCCAGAGCTTAGACATTACGGGTTCCGCGGCATTTGACGGTACAGCCGATCAGTTAACGCTTAGCTATCGCGGTAACAGCTATACAAGTCAAACCAACCTTGTCGGCACCTCCAACCCGGCCACTACCGAAGCTGAGATGATTGAGGTTCTGAAGACGGCATATGCGAGCGATAACGCCTCAACCGCCGCTGTCACACTGAATCTAAAAATTGGTGCGGCCGCCATCACCGCAACCGATTTGGCGGCGGGTGATAGCTTCACCATCACGGTTGATGATACTGACTACACAACGACCGCGCTCCCTGGTACCACAGGTGTAGAAGTTTTGGCGGCCATCCAATCGGCAACCAATGCATCTGGTGGCCGTCTCGATGAAATTTTCACCATCAGCCAAAATAGCATATCGAGCTATGATTTCGTCCACGTAAACCATACAAGCCACCGCATCGATGTCAGCGGCGCGGTGACAGGTGGTACAGTTGTGCGGGACGCAGTGAACACCTTCTCCCTTGCGATAGACGGGACAGCTCTCAGCGCTGACCACTTCAATAATGGCGACAAAATTGTCTTCGATATTGATGGCACCGACTATATCTCTGCCGCAATCAATAGCGGTGGCGGTGCTGTCACACAGGCTCATATTACCACTGCTCTAAACGCCGCCGCAGGACTGCCTGCTACGGTCAGCTTCGGTGCTGGCGCCAGTTACGGGGAATTCACGGTTACCACGACAACGGGCAATAATGACGCCGCTGTGACATTCCGCAGAACGCTCGGCATGGATTTAGCACGACATGATATCGCTGTTACAGGCGCTGCCAGCACCTTGAGTTTCGCGAATTCGTCGGCCAATGATGTCGTCGCCATTACCGCGAGCCCCGCAAGCGCATATAACAACACCGGCTCTCTCGATACAGAAGTCCCACAAGTCTCTAAAATTGATGTTGATGTTACCGGCTATGTTGGCGCCGCCGAAACTTTGACCATCAAAATCAACCAAGAAACTGTAACCATCTCAGCCGCCTCACTCGATGCTGCGCAGGCGAGTGATAATACCATGGCGACTTTAATCAAAAGCGCCATTGAAGGTAACGCAAACCTCACAAGTATCGTTTCTGTTGAAGTCGATGGCAGCGATGATGTCGTGATCACGGGACTGGCCGCCGATGGCCAACCAGCGCAATTCTCAATTGAGCTCGAATTTGCCAGCGGCAGCGCCTGGAATATGGCGACCGGCACACCGCTCTCGAAACCCACTGCATGGGTCGGCGGAACCACCGCTATTGGAGCCCACGAAACGCTGGTTTCATTTAATGAGAGCGGTCTTGATCCAGCCAATGACACAATCGAATTTAAGATCAGTGGCACCGCTAAAGACGGCTCTACCGTCACGGAACGCTCGGTGATTGTCGATGTCAATAATGTTCCCAATGGCATCGTCTTTATTCCTGGTGAGCCTGTCTCCAGTCAGGATCTTGCTGAGTTGGCCATGCTGGTCATCAATAACGACGCGACCCTGTCAGGGCTCGTCCAAGCACGCATCCCCACCAGCGTTGATTATGCTAGCGAAGGTGCTAGCGCCAACTTGAACCACCTAGACGAGGTTATTATCGAATCTCTGGTTCCGGGCACAGCGGTAACGATTGAAACGATTTTCCATGATGCAGATAATGCCGTCTCAGCCAACAGCGCTGCGTCGATCGCCAATCAGTATGCGTCCAAAGGTACATCGGGTCTCTATTTGACAGCCGATAACAAAGTTCTCGATAGCAATAAGCACGAGCGCTTTGTAAATAGCCAAAATGAAGTCACCGAGTATCGCGTTGCCGATAACGGCTCGCTGATTGACGAGGACGGTTATGTTGTTGCGCTTGACGCAACAACTGGCGAACCTTATGCCGATGGCCGCTTGATAGACGTCAATGGATCATCCTTGATGCGGCGCGGTGATTTTGCCCTGATTAACGCCTCTGGTGACTTAATCGGTGGCGTCGGAAATCCACGGACAGCAACCATTTCGGCAAAAACGCCGACTTCTGGCGCTCTGCTGTTGGGTGGCGCATCAGCCGCTACGCCAATCGCCGGCACCTCAGCAACGACTGCGGCCAGCCGCGTGATTGATGCTGAAGATTTGACCGTCTATGGCCATGTAGGTACCAGCCGTATCGACATCAAAGACGGTATGAGCGCAAAAGAAGTTGCCGATGCCGTTAACCAAAAAGCGCGGACAACAGGTGTCCGCGCAACGGCGGAAACACGCGTGCAATTGTCCTTCGATCAACTGTCCGGTGGCGATTTCTCAGATTCAATTAGCTTCCGTCTTTATGGCATGGACAACCAGCCTGCGGATGTTACGGCGGCCGTCAATATTGGCAGCCAAAATGGTAGCGACGCAGATTTGAGCAATTTGCGCAACGCCATTAACTCGCGCTCGGGCGCGACGGGCATTACCGCAACCCTGTCAGACGATAAGCAGACTGTCTATCTGACCTCGACCGACGGCTACGACATCGTCATCGAAAATTACGATGCCGCCACCGTTCGCTCAGGCATGACAGCACCAGCAATGCGCCTGCAGGCGTTTGACGATAACGACAATGCTGTGGGAACACCTGTGACCCTCTCCGATGCCTCGACAGAGGGTGCCGTTGATACGGCGCGGATCTCGGGTCAGGTCAGCTTCCACTCCTCGGAAATTTTCTCGGTCCACACTGATGCCGACGGCGCCGCAGGCGGCGGGCTTTTCCAAGCCGCACCAGGAGCCGCCAGCCTTATCAGCATTAACGACCTCGATATTTTGACGGTCGCCAATGCAGCTAAAATGCTGGATGTGGTTGATGGCGCTCTCATGCGCATCGACGCCGAGCGTGGCGATTTGGGTGCGACGATGAACCGGATGCAATACACGATCAACAATCTATCGAATATCGTGGTCAACACCAAAGCATCGCGCAGCCGTATCATGGACAGCGATATCGCAACCGAGACCGCTAATTTGACCAAAGCGCAGGTCCTGCAGCAAGCGGCGCAAGCTATGCTGGCACAGGCCAACCAGACAGCGCAATCGGTCCTCTCGCTCCTGCAATAAGCAGCCGACCCGGCAAGCGGGGATAACTAAAGAAATAAATAGCGCTCTTCAGAGCGCTATTTTTTTGCCATGGTGCAGCCCATAAATAAAACGGGGGCGACTGGCCCCCGTTCTAAACATGCTTTATTACCTCAGAAGCGACTAGCGTAAGAAGTCAAACAGGCTTTGCTGACCTATTTTAGCAAAAGCCTGTTGTGCCGCATCGCGGTTCAATATCATAGCTTGCAGCTCGGTCACCAAGGCCGCAATATCCGCTTCGCTAATGTCAGCGACCTTCTCCGTGACCGCGACTTGCCGTTTCATGATGACATCGAGCTGACGGTCGGCCTTGTTCATTTGGGCGCCAATAAAGGCCTGTTGGACGCTAAGATGGTCGATACCTTTACCAAGATCACTGGCTAGGCTACCGATCAATAAGTCACTATCGCCCAAGCGTCGGGCATCACCTATTTCTCGCCCCTGACCATCAATAGTCGAAAACAAGACCGAGGATCCACGTCCAATAGTTCCGGTTGAAACACCTTCAACCTCGATATTCGACATAATAATTGTGCCATTAGCTGGCTCGCGCAGACGCACAGTTTGGCTATCAGTATCAAAATAAGCCTCAACGCCACTGGCGGCGCTTTGTTGATTAATCGCCGAGATTAGATCGTCATATTTACCCTCGGCAACCGATGCTGTGATCTCCACGGTGCCCTTACTACCAGCCAGAGAGAAGCTCCAGCTTTGTGGGTCGCGCGGCAAGTCGAATTTCAACGCCGCATGCCCCATAGCAGAGCCCTGCGTCGCCAAATCATTGGCAGGATCGATCGCACTAATAGCGGAGGACAGCATATCGAAAATACTTTTGCGCCCCTGCCCCGTATCGACCCGTTCAAATATCGAACCACCGTCGAGACTGGTTGCTACGGTCATCGTTTCCGAAATTTGTAGAGTAGAGACCCCACGATCACCCCGATAGATAATTGAGCCATCTGGCTGCATCTCGAAAGCCGCTTCATTGCTCTTATATCCGGCAAATAAAGCTTGGCCTTGGGCGTCTTTGGTATTGGCTATTTCAACAACGACCTGTGCCAGTTGTTTGGCTTCCGCCAAAATGGCTTTCCGTTCGGCTGGCCCATAACTACCATTAGCGGCTTGAACGGACAATTCCGAGATCCGTGTCAAAACGTTAACGACCTCTTGCAAGGCGCCGTCGGCAAGGCTGAGGCGTTGCTTGGCATTACCAACATTCATTTCAAAGCGCGACAGCAGCGCTTGTTGCTCTTTTGCGGCCGATAAATTAACCGCCGCAACGGGGTCATCTGAGGCCTTGAGAATATTTTGACCAGTCGAAATTTTTTCCTGAATGATTTGGACATTCTTGTTCAGTTTCGAAAACTGCTCGACTTGCCGCTCGTTAAATAATTTGGTGCTGATCTGCATGAGAAACTCCTAGACAACATCCATCAGGGTTTGAAACAACTCCCGCGCCGTCGATAGGACCCGCGCTGAGGCTTGATAGGCTTGCTGATATTCGAGAAGCGCAGCGGCTTCGACGTCAAGATTCACGCCCGAGAACGACATTTCAGCTTCCAACGCAGCGTCGCGGCTAGCCTCAGAGGCTTCGAGCGCGATACCATTGGAGCGTACTGCAGCACCCACTTGCGTTACAATTTGCGCGAAAAGCTGACGGAAGCCGCCTGAATTTGGCCCCGCAATATCGCCCGATTGCAGGCGCATCATGGCATCTAGGTTACGCGCATCACCCGTACCCCCGAGATTGGGGAGAATATGGAAAACATCCCCCTCAGCACCCTTCCCTGCCAATCTAAAGCGCATGTCAGTATAGTCCGCAACACCTTCTGAATTTAGGGTCCGCGTCGCAATCGAATGCCCAGTTTCAGCATCGATAATTTCCATGCGGCCACCATCAGCGGCCAGGCGAATATCATAGGCGGGCGGCATCTCGACCGGCGTCGCGAGATCATAAGCGGCCGAAACGCTACGGGCGGAACCACCCGTGACGACAATAATCAGGTCTTCATTTGGTAAATTACGCAATGACAAGCGCTGCCGCGCCAAGCTGTCGCCGGACGCCACCACCTCAACCGCGTTTTGATTGGTCGAGATAATATCGACCCGTTCGCCGTTCAAACGCAGGTTCACAGAAGCCGTTTTGAAGCCCAGCGCTTCGGTTGCAAGATCGCGAGCAAATATGATCGGCCCCGTATCGGAACCATACTCTAGCACCAATCGGCCTCGGCCAACGCCCTCTTCGCGCCAGAATGCGGCCAGCCCCGTGCCAGCCAATTGCTCATCATCGATTACGCCATTTTCGTCAACGCCAACGCGCAAAGTTGCCCCACCAAATTCAAAGGTCATAGAGCGCTCGGAGCCAGCCAAATCAATTTCTGCACCCGCAAAGCGATTGGTAGTGACGCCGGCGATGCCCCAGCGTGCGGCCGCATCATTATTGCCCGCGACTTCGCTATCGACCGGCACTGACAGAGCGCTGCCCGAGAGCGTGCCGCCACTCACCACTTGCAGAGCTCCATCCTTATCGAAATAAGCGGTAATGCGATCGGCCTCGCCACCACTTACGATAACTTCACCATTTTCCATGGTAAGGCTGTAAAGCTCACCCGAGAAACGAATTTGTACCTTATCGCCGTCAGTCGGCAAGGTCGCCACAGCCTGCCCAGACAACGACGCGATCGGCGCTTGGCTACGAATTTGACTGACCAAAGCAGCGGCAATAGACGCACCCGTTAGTGGTGAGACTTGTGCTGTCGTTAAACGCGCGGAAAAGGCTGGCGCATCTCCCGTCTGCGGGATGGCTAAACTATAGACACCGCTTGCCGCAACAGCGCGTCGCCCGGTTGCGTCTTCGAGGTCGATATCAATTTCTGAATGTGCCGTGAAGGATACGGACTTACGCGTACCGTCATTATTTGTCGACAACGCAACCAAGCCACCGTCGAAAGGATCCGATCGGCTAGCGATTGTCGTATCATTCAAGGTTGCTGAAAACTCAGCCGAAGAAGTCAGTTTGAGGGTGCCACTAAAACGCGCACTGTCAAAACCGCTCTCAGCTGCATGGAAACTAATCCGATCGCTAACGACCTGACCATCATCATCAATTACCTCGCCATAAAATTTTGGCGGCATATCGGTTACCCGCGAAATCATAATATCTTCGCCGGCATTGGCTTCGAGAATAACGCGATCACCCACATCATTTAGAATAGCCGTCACACCCGTTAGGCCCGTAAGTGCATTAATCGCCTCGACGAGACCATTGAGGTTACCGGGCGCAGTATCGGCTTTGATCGTCAGAGGGTCTTGGTTTATCGACTCAAGATTAAAATTCACCGTACCAACGGCTTCAAATCCACCGAGGCTCACACGTGTGCGAGCTTGCGCTTGAATACCGAGCGGCGCCAAATCACGATTGTAAATAGTGGCAGCAAAACCGGCCGAGGCGCCAGCGGGTACACTCAAGCTCGCCGTACGTCCATTTTGTGCCGTAAAGCTCATGCCATAACTATCCGTTGCACTCGGTGGCAGCCGACCCACACCACCCAAAGCGGATGGCGAGGCCCCATTGGCACCAATATCCACGCGCTCCATCCCACCTGTGCGCGATACATCCATTTCGAGCCCGCGATAACCATCCGTCTCGTCGTTCAAATAATCGCCACGATAACTCGCTCCCGCTGAGAAACCATTTTTCGTGCTCAGCAGTGTATTGATCTGCTCGGTGGTCAATGGCGTCCCTGCGAGATGACGGCCTTCGCGGGTGAATATTTGGATGGTCGAAGCTTCGGCGGGTGCTGTTATCCGTTTTGAGACTGTGCCAGCGCCTGTAGTGAAATTAGTCGCTGCCGCGAAAGACCCAAAAGCCGCCGCCAACGTCAGATTACCGCCTGCGCCGCTGGCAAAAATACCGAGATCGGCCAGCGATTCGCCGCTCGCCGCGCGCAGATTGCCGCGGTTTAATTCATTTACAAGATCACCCAAATCTTCCCAGTTCATGTCGTTTGCTTCGCGCGGAAACGCTGTCCCGAAAGAAAGGTCAAAAATAAAGGTCTCGACACCTTGGTCTGTGTCGAGAGCAACCGTCATTTGCGGCCCCTGACGAATATCGTTCAAGCTTAGCTCAAACTGTGCCCGCGCTTGCTCGGCATAAGAAGACAAGGAGAGATTTTGCGCACCGGCAGGTACAGCCGCCACCACGCTATCTTTCAAAAACTGCGTCGCGACAATCGGCGAGTCACCATTGCGGAAAATTTGCTCAATCGACGGCGGCACAGAGAAACTTTCAGCTGTCGTTTTTTCCATACTCAAAACCGCGTCGCTCTCATTGGCGGTATCTTGCATGACATTAGTTGCCCCGGCAGCAGCCAGATCTTGGGGCCGTGCTAGCAAAAACTGCATTTGCGCCGCCGAGCCACGGGTCGCGGAAAAGTTTACCGTATCACCGTCTTTTGGCGCACCACTTAGACGGAAGCTAAAACCCGAACCACTGAATTCAGTTGCACTAATAGCGACCAGTGCAACATCGCCACGGGTTTTCACCCAGCTCTCAGTTTCGCCGCGATAGGTCATAGTAAAATCATCGGCCGGCAAGTTGTAAGGCGATGTCACCTCAATTTCGACCACGGCCTCGCCGCGATTGGCGGCACTGACGTCGGGAATTAGACCGTTTGTAGAGAAAATAGCACTGCCGTTGACACCATCCATGGTCAGCCCGAGAACGTGCTGAGAATTAAGCTCGCGGCTCACGACAAAGGCCAGGTGATCAATATCAGCAGCCACATCCTGAACGAATTCATAGCCGTTGACCAAACCAGCAAGTAGCCCCTTGGTAATTTGATTGGTTGGCGTCCGGTTAGCACCGTTCAACAGATATACTTGTAAATTGCGGTCATTTGCTAACACATCCAGTTTTGTCACTTGGCTGGCGTCGACAATGGTCGGACCGATGCCGCTCGAGCCGAGCGAAACATTTGCAACGCCTCGATCCGTATATTCAACCGAGATATCAGCTAGAGCCGCCATATCGCCCAGAATCCGGTCACGCAAGTCCATTACTGAATTGGGCGCCTGCCCGCTTTGGCCAGCTGAGAGGATACGCGCATTGACCTCGCCCATCTGCGCGCTTAGTAAATTCATGGCATCAATAGTATCGCTTGCCTGCGCCGACATGCCTCGAGTGAGGGACGAGACATCCGCGGCAACAGTCTTGAAGCTATCCGCCAGAGCACGTCCCTCCTCAAGCGCTAGAATACGTGGCGGTAGATCGCCCGGGGCAGCCGCAACATCCTGAAGTGAGGTAAAGAACCGGCTCAT
Organism: Alphaproteobacteria bacterium; assembly: GCA_965660195.1. Classification (GTDB taxonomy): domain Bacteria; phylum Pseudomonadota; class Alphaproteobacteria; order RS24; family RS24; genus JAYODZ01. The sequence continues at coordinate 204 of CBFHZM010000056.1, read as the reverse complement.
TTGACTACCAAGGTCGGCATCCGATGGCAGCAAGGTATTTTCCAGTGACTTCAGCTGATCGAGATAGACCTGAACGCGCTCAAACTCGGCCGCGGTCGAGAAGGTTTTGTTGAGCAAAAACTCATCAAATGACCGACGAATAGTGGCAACCCGAACGCCCAACCCGGCTTGGCTCGCAACACCCGTTACCCCACCTTGGCTGGC
>CBFHZM010000055.1:0-12069 GCA_965660195.1 Alphaproteobacteria bacterium | reverse complement strand
AATTTGCCAACTACACCTTTTTTGCGCAGCATTTCAACAATCGTCAGCACCAAGTCTGTTGCCGTGGCGCCCTTAGGTAATTTGCCAGAGAGTTTAAAGCCGACGACTTCTGGCAGCAGCATAGAGATTGGCTGACCAAGCATTGCAGCTTCTGCTTCAATGCCGCCAACACCCCAGCCTAGAACGGCGAGGCCATTGACCATGGTTGTGTGGCTATCGGTGCCAACCAATGTATCTGGATAAGCGACTTCAACACTTTTGCCGTTGATTTTGTCTTTTTTGGTCCAGACGGTTTGAGCCAGATATTCCAAGTTAACTTGGTGGCAAATACCAGTTCCGGGGGGAACTACGCGGAAATTTTCAAAAGCTTGCGAGCCCCAGCGGAGAAATTCATAGCGTTCTTCGTTGCGGCTATATTCCAGCTCCACATTTTTCTTCAAAGAGTTGCTGGTGCCGAAATGGTCAACCATGACCGAGTGGTCAATCACCAGATCAACCGGCGTTAGCGGGTTAATTTTCTTGGTGTTGCCGCCAATATCTTGCATTGCGTTGCGCATAGTTGCGAGGTCGACGACAGCGGGAACGCCGGTGAAATCTTGCATCAAGACGCGGGCGGGCCGAAAGGCGATCTCGCGGGTTGATTTGCGCTTCGTCATCCAAGATTTTACAGCGCGAATGTCGTCAGCGGTAACGGTGCGGCCATCTTCATGGCGCAGCAGGTTTTCGAGAAGCACTTTCATCGAGTAGGGTAGTTTCGAAATTCCATCGAGACCGTTCTTCTCAGCGGCTTTGAGGCTGAAATAGCTGTATTTCTTGGTTCCGACTTTCAGCGTCTTTAGCGCTTTAAAGCTGTCGGGGTGACGAGAAACTTTTGATGCGGTCTTGGCTTTTTTTGCTGCAGGCATGAGTTCTTCCTTTTCATGTGAGCCGTATATGTCGGTCGCCGCGCGGCGATGCGGCCGCACTATACTGTTTTTGTTTTGAAAAGGCTATGCTAGGGAGGCAGTACCAACAGCTTTTTTATTTTTATTTCAAAAAGGGGCCATATGGGACGCCTAAGCAATGATAAGATTGCCCCGCGCGGTCTGACCTGCCAAGGTTTAAGTGTGTGGCGTAATGGCGCTTGCGTAGTCCGCGATCTCGGCTTCGCGCTCGACCGCGGCCAAGCCTTGATGATTGCGGGACCAAATGGCAGCGGCAAAACCAGTATATTGCGCGCCCTCGCTGGGTTTCTTGATTTTGATGGCGAGATCGAATTTGACGCGATGCCGCTCGAAGCATCCCAGATACATTATGTGGGCCACCAAAGCGGGCTGAAGCAACATTTATCGGTGGCCGAGAATTTACAGTTTATGGCCGCTATTTTGGGTGCGGCGACGCCTGCGCGCGTTGCCGAGGCTATTGCAGTCTGGGGCGTGACGCGACTGGCTGCTAGCCCACTGGGTGAGCTCTCGGCAGGTCAGATCAGGCGCACGGCGATGGCACGCTTGGCCGTTATCTCTCGACCAATTTGGCTGCTCGATGAACCGCTCACCGCGCTCGATCAAGCTGGGCGCGATATTTTGGCAGAGCAAGTGGCTTCACATTGCGCGGCTGGCGGACTGGTTGTTGCCAGCAGTCATGAGCCGCTCCCGTTTGTCGATCAGCGTCTCGATCTTGGAGCCTAGTGATATGCCGCTTTTTCACATTATGAAGCAAGATATGGTGCTCGCCTGGCGGCAGGGTAATGTCACGCTGGTGCTCGCCTTTTTGATGATTGCCGTCACCTTAGTGCCGTTTGGGATCGGCCCAGAACTCGATCTTTTGCGCCGTCTCGCACCAGGCTTGATGTGGGTTATTCTCGTCTTGGCGGTTCTATTATCACTCGATCGGCTATTTCAGAGCGATGTCGAAGATGGCCATTTTGACCAATTACTGCTTGGCACGATATCGCTCGAAGGCCTCGCCATGGCCAAAATATTAGCGCATTTTTGCGCCATCATTCTACCGCTGGCGCTGGCTTTGCCGATCGCTGGTGCGTTGCTCAATATTGCGCCGAAGGCGCTACCCATCCTCGTGATGGCGGTGCTTGCGGCGGGACCAGCCCTATGTGCTCTGGGCGCTGTTGGCGCTGCCTTATCGGTGAGTGTGCAACGCGCCGGCCTGTTAACAGCGCTGGTGGTGATGCCGCTTTTTGTGCCAGTGTTGATTTTCGGCGCTAGTGTGACGCATCAAGCCCTCGCCGATATGACGATGAATTGGTTGGCGTTGCTGGTGCTATCTTTGATCAGCGTTGCTGCCTTTTTGCTTAGCCCGCTGGCAATAGCCGCCGCCCTCCGCGTTTTATTGCGTTAAGGTCGCCGAGTTTTGACAAGGCTCGCGCGGAGGTTTAGGAACAGATAATGCAGAGGCAAAAATTAGACTGGCTTCATTATTTCGCCAACCCGCATCGATTTTTAAGATTTGCGCGGGCAGTGCTTTTGCCTGCTTGGGTGATTGCCGTCGCCATCCTGATCTGGGGCGGATGGGCAGTGTATCATGCGCCGCCGGATTATCAGCAGGGCGAGACCGTCCGCATCATGTTTATCCATGTTCCCGCTGCCTGGCTGGCGCTCTTCACCTATAGCTTCATTGCTGGCGCCAGTATCCTAGCGCTGATTTTCAGGCACCCGCTCGGTCATGTAGCAGCGCGGGCGGCGGCACCGATCGGAGCCGTTTTTACACTTGCGGCGCTAATAACAGGTTCGTTGTGGGGCCAGCCAATGTGGGGCACATGGTGGGTATGGGACGCGCGCCTAACCTCTGTATTGGTTCTGTTCTTTATCTATCTCGGTTATATGGCGATCTGGCGGGCGATTACGGCGCCTGAAATTGCATCCCGCGCCGCCGCTATTTTGGCGATTGTCGGTGTTGTTAATATCCCGATTATCAAATTCTCGGTCGATTGGTGGAACACCTTACATCAGCCGGCGAGTATCTCGCGCTTTGCACGGCCAGCGATCCACCCTGATATTTTACAACCGCTACTGATTATGGCGGCGGGATTTACGGCTTTATTCTTTGCGCTATTGTTGACGCGGATTGAAAGTGAAATTCTCCGCCAGCGCCTACGGGCGCGCCTCAAACGGGATGCAGGGGAGCGCTGATGGAAGCGACGACAGCAAATTACGATTTTTATATCTATGCCAGCTATGCTGTCGTGATCCTTCTGACCGGCGGCTTGGTGATCAGCTCGCTACGCGATCTCTTCGCATTGCGGCGGCACTCTGACATTAATGACGGGCAGGATGCAACATGATGCGCTACATGCCGCTCGCTGTCTTTGCTGCGCTGGCGATGCTCTTTCTTGTCAGCCTGTTTAATGGTGACCCCCAGAAGCTACCGACTGCCTTATCGGGTAAGCTCGTGCCGGTATTTACCTTGCCGCCGATCGAAGGCATGGCACAAGCACAGGGGTTATCAGATAGCGATCTCCGGCAGGGGCGACCAGTTTTGCTCAATGTCTGGGCCAGCTGGTGTGGTCCGTGCCGCGACGAGCACGATGATCTCATGGCCTTAAAAGCCGCAGGGGTTCCGATTTATGGCCTCAACTATAAGGATATGCCTGATGCGGCGTTACGGTTTTTAACAACGCTGGGCAATCCGTTTGAGAAAATTGGCGCCGACCGTGAAGGTCGTGTGGCGATTGATTTCGGCGTTTACGGTGTGCCTGAGACTTTTATCATTAGTGCCGACGGCCGCATTATAAGCCGCCATGCGGGACCGCTCGACGCAAAATTTATTGCCGACGAAATATATCCTGCCATGGGGCTTGAGCCGCTTCAGGTACCAGCAGTAAGCGGAGATTAACCATGACCTTTAAGGACAAGTCGCGTGACTATGCAAGCGATATCGCATTTTCGAGACGGCTGCCGCATGACGATGCTTTGGAGCGCAATATTTGTGATCATTGCGGCCTGATCAATTATGAAAACCCGCGCATTATTGCCGGCGTGGTCGCCCATTACGAAGATCAGATTTTGCTCTGTCGGCGCGCCATTGAGCCGCGGGCTGGGTTTTGGACTTTGCCCGCCGGCTTTATGGAGCTTAATGAGACGGTTGCCGCTGCTGCGGCGCGAGAAGCGCAAGAAGAGGCCTGCGCTGATGTCGAGATCGATTGCCTGCTCGGCGTTTATAATGTCGCGCGAATTTCGCAAGTCCAGATTTTTTACCGCGGGCGTTTACGCCATGCTGACATTGCTTGCGGTGTTGAGAGCGTCGAGGTCGGCCTGTTTCACTGGCAAGACATTCCGTGGGATGCTCTAGCTTTCCCGAGCGTCTATTGGGCTTTGCAGCATTACTACCAGACAAAAGATCAGGCTGTCTTCGCGCCTTTTAGCGAGCCCGATGACTGGAGTAAGACGCCAGGCTTTGAGGCCCTCGCACGCGGTTAGTCGGTGCTTTTTTGGTGCCGCGAGAGAAGCGGCATTTGCGCTATAGCGAAGCCGAAGGTCAGGATCAAGAAACCGAAAACTTTAAGTTGAACCCATTGGTCGGTCGTTAGGTTGCGCCAGGCTAGCTCATTTATAATGGCAAGGCAGAAAAAGAAAATCGCCCAGCGTCGTGTCAGGATGAGCCAACCATCAGAGTTAAGTGGCAACATATTCCCCATCAAGCGCTCGAGGTAGGATACGCCCCGCATGAGCCCGACCGATAATATTACTCCAAACAATGTGTAAACAATTGTTGGTTTGATTTTAATGAAGGTTTCGTTCTGCAACAGCAAGGTCAGACCACCGAAGACAAAAACAAAGGCAGCCGAGATTAGGGTGATCGGCGCTGGTTTGCGCCCTTGCAGCCAGCCAGCCACAATGGCAATGGCGAGCGCGATCATGAAGCCTGCCGTTGCTATAAACAGGCTTTGCGCTTCGGGTTGCCCGAACCAGCGCGCGCCAAAGCCATTCAAAATAAAGAAAACTAGAAGCGGGCCGAAATCCTCTAGCAGTTTTTGTCCGCTGGTCATAAGTCTTGTTCTCCACCCGTGAGGTCTAACCCGACAAGAGCATAAGCAAAAGCCTGCGGGTCAAAGCGTTGCAGATCATCGAGCCCTTCCCCAACGCCAATATAGTGGATGGGCAGATTTAATTTACGCGCTAAAGCTACCAACACCCCGCCGCGCGCTGTGCCGTCCAGCTTGGTCATGATCAAACCTGTCGTCGCTGCGGCCTTGCGAAAGGCTTCCGCTTGCGACAAGGCATTTTGCCCGACGGTTGCGTCGAGAACAAGCAGCGAATTATGCGGCGCAGTTTCGTCTAGTTTGCGCATAACACGGACAATTTTCTCGAGTTCTGCCATCAGCGCATCATTTGATTGTAGCCGCCCTGCCGTATCAACGATCAAAACATCAACGGCTTGCGCGCGGGCCTGCTCGATCGCTGAATACACGAGCCCGGCTGCGTCGCCGCCTGCTTGATTGGCGACAACTGGAATGCCAGTCCGCGCCCCCCAAACTTGTAACTGTTCGATCGCTGCTGCACGAAACGTATCGCCCGCGACCAACATGACGGCTTTGTTTTGTCGCTTAAATTTTTCCGCCAGCTTGGCAATGGTAGTGGTTTTGCCAGCCCCATTGACGCCGGCCATAAGGATGATAGCGGGCTTATGGGGGGCATTAACCTCAAGGTCTTGCGCAACCGGCAAAAGCATTTGTTCAATTTCTCTCGCCAAGGCTTGTTTTAACTGTAGGGCCTCGGTTATGCGATCCAGCCCGGCGGCGTTGAGTTGCGCGATAATATGATCTGTCGCATCAAGTCCGATATCTGCTGTGAGCAATATATCTTCGAGCGACTGAATTTGCGCGGCATCGAGCTTGCCACCAGAAAACAATTTACCCAAGCCATCGCTGATCGCTTTGCTCGAGCGGCCAAGGCCTGATTTCAAGCGCTCAAACAAGCCCATCAATGTCTCCTATCAAATCAGAGCCGTCATGGCCGGTGATCGTCGCACGCACCAAAGCGCCGGTTTCTTGCGACGTGTTCAGTTTAACACGAGCAAAGTTTTCGGCTCGCCCGATCATGTCTTTTTCCATCAGCAAAGTAAATTTCCGACCCTGTTGCGCCTTAAGCCAGGCTTGCTGGTGAGCTTGCCCCGCCTCGCGCAGCGCCCTTGCGCGTTCAACAATAAGCGGCCGCGGCAGTTGCGGCATGCGTGCCGCTGGCGTTCCAGGGCGCGGCGAGAAGGGGAATACATGCAACCAAATAAGGTCGCAATCGTTGATAAGCTTGAGGCTATTTTGAAACATTTCATCGGTTTCGGTTGGAAAGCCGGCAATAATATCGGCCCCGAATGTAATCTCGGGTCTTTGCAGCTTTAGGCGCTCGCAAAACGCCACAGCCTCGGCGCGGCTATGGCGGCGCTTCATGCGCTTTAAAATCATGTCATCGCCGGCCTGCAAGGATAAATGCAGGTGCGGCATCAGGCGGTCTTCATGGATCACCAAATCGAGAAACCCTTGGTCAAGCTCCACGGCATCGACCGAGCTTAGGCGCAACCGTGGCAGATCGGGAACGGAATTGAGAAGATAGCGGATCAGTACGCCAAGCCCATCCTCACCCAGATCGTGCCCCCAACTGGTAATATCGACGCCGGTAAGAACAATTTCTTTATGCCCTGCCGCCACGAGCTCGGCACATTGCCGGGCGATTACATCCCGTGGCACGGAGCGTGAATTGCCGCGACCGAAAGGAATGATGCAAAAAGTACATCGATGATCACAGCCAGTTTGAATTTGCACAAAAGCGCGGGCGCGCGTCTGGCTTTCGTTTGCAGGGAGGTTCATCGGGCCGGTAAAGGTTTTGCTTTCCATAATATCGCTGACCAAATGTGCCGCTGCATCTGCGCCATAGGAGCGCGGGTCAGACTTTTCGAGATTGCCGATCAAGCGACTGACTTCTGGCATGTCGGCAAATCGCTTGGGGTCGGTATGGACGGCGCACCCTGTGACGAAAATCGCGCGGTCGGGCTGGTCGCGTTTGGCCCGCCGGATTGTCTGGCGCGCTTGGCGGACGGCTTCCTCGGTAACGGCGCAGCTATTAATAATGGCCGTATTTCGCAAGCCCGCGCGTTCGGCCGCGTGGCGCAACTGATCGCCTTCGAGCGCATTGAGCCGACAACCGAAATTAATGACGTCAATATGGGGGTCTTCAGCCATGCTGCGCCTCAGTAATGTCGATGCGGGTTTGGCCCGAAAACTCAATAATGGCAGGCCCGCGCATCCATACGGGAGCAGTTTCGGCATCATAGCGGATGTACAAGCTGCCGCCAGGAACATCGAGCCGACGAAAAGTTTCAGGCGCAAAACCATGCGCCAGCGCATAAGCGACTGCAGTTGCACACGCTCCTGTGCCACAGGCTTTGGTCAAACCAGCCCCGCGCTCCCAAGTTGCCATTTCGAGATGGTCGGGGCTGAGGGGGCGGCAAAAATTAATGTTGGCCCGCTCGGGAAATAAGGCATGATGCTCCAGCTCCGGGCCATAGCGCAGTGCTAGGCTTTGCGGCGCATCGGATACAAACATAACAGCATGTGGATTGCCCATATTGACCAAACAAGCGGCGGGTAAATCCTCATGTAAGGCAATCGCCCGCGGATCTATGGCTGGGTCAGCGACAGGAATTTCAAGGGCTGATAGTCGCGGTGCTCCCATGTTAACGGTCACTAGATTATCGTTACCGAGTTGGCAGGCGAGATCGCCAGCGTCGGTTTCGATGGTGCTTTCGGCCAGCCCCAGCAGTAGCGCCACCGCGCGGGTGCCATTACCGCAGGCACCGACACGGCTACCATCAGCGTTAAAAATCTCCATAAATGCAGTGCCATGGCTGCGGGGAGGTAGAATATGTAAGAGCTGATCGCAGCCATGGGTGTCGGGGTTTTGCCGCCTTGCCAGATGTTGCACCAAAGCGGGGGTCAGGCTCTGCGCATGGTCGCGGCCGTCAATAACGATAAAGTCATTGCCGAGACCGTTCATTTTCGTAAATGCAATTTCCATGGCGCGCCCCAAAAGCGTTATGTCCGTTATCACAGCTTACCGACTTGTGGTCATAGCGAAACTTCAAGCCGCTGTCACCTCTGACAGCACGCTTTTGCTTGACAGGCAAAGGCTTGGCGCTTAGTTTCAGCCCGATTTTCGACGTGAGTTTAACATCACTTGGTCATCTCGGAGAGATGATCGCCACCCGTCAGCAAGGATTTGCCCGCGGGTGCGTTTGGCGTTGAGCTTTTGTTGCGAGTAGGCCACTCGGAGAGTGGCACGGAGACTGGATGAATGTTTGATGCTTTGAGCGACCGTTTTGGCACGATCTTCGACCGCTTACGCGGCCGGGGCGCGCTGAGCGAAAAGGATGTCGAAGCTGCCCTGACGGAAATTCGTCGGGCGCTGATCGAGGCCGATGTTGCTTTGCCTGTCGTCAGCGCTTTTTTAGATCAAGTTCGGCCCCGCGCGATCGGCGCTGAGGTCTTAAAATCAGTTACTCCGGGGCAACAGGTCGTCAAAATCGTCAATGACACATTGGTCGATATGCTCGGCGAGGCCGCGCCGATCTCACTAAATGCTCCCGCGCCGCTGGCGATTATGATGGTGGGCTTGCAGGGCTCGGGTAAAACCACGACCACGGCTAAAGTTGCCCGCTTTTTAACACGGCAAAACAAGAAGAAAGTCTTGATGGCTTCGCTCGATACCAGTCGCCCTGCGGCGATGGAACAGCTTCGCATTTTGGGCGAACAGGCCGAGATCGCGACCCTGCCCATTGTTGCAGACCAGCGCCCTGCCGATATTGCGCGCCGCGCACTTGAGGCTGCGCGCTTGGGTGGCTTTGATATTGTGATGCTCGATACAGCAGGCCGGACTAATGCGGACGAGGCGTTGATGGCGGAGATGACGGAAATTTCCACCATCGCCAAGCCGCATGAAATCCTCCTCGTCGCTGACAGTCTGACGGGGCAAGAGGCGATCACGATTGCCGATCAGTTTAACAAGCGTGTGTCGTTGACGGGTATTGTCTTGACCCGTATCGATGGCGATGGCCGTGGCGGTGCGGCGCTGTCCATGCGACACGTCACGGGTGTTCCGATTAAGTTGCTAGGCGTTGGCGAGGCGATCGATAAACTTGAACCGTTTGATGCCGCCCGCATCGCAGGTCGCATTCTGGGTATGGGTGACGTTGTTGGCTTGGTTGAAAAAGCGACCGAGACGATGGACGCCGAAAAGGCAGAAAAAATTACCGCCCGCATGAAGAAGGGCCAGTTCGAGCTCGATGATTTGGCTGAACAATTACGGCAAATGACGCGCATGGGCGGTATGGCAGGGGTTTTGTCAATGCTGCCGGGTATGGGCAAATTAAAGAACCAAGCGGGTGCTTTGGGGATGGACGATAAACAAGTCGCGCGCCAAATCGCGATTATCGGCTCGATGACCCGCGGTGAAAAAGCCGATCCACGCTTGCTCAATGCCAGCCGCAAGAAACGAGTAGCCGCTGGTTCGGGCACCTCGGTGCAAGAGGTTAATAAGCTTTTGAAAATGCATCGGCAGATGGCCGATATGATGAAGAAGCTCGGCAAGGGCGGCATGAAAGGCCTAGCTGGCATGCTGGGTGGCCTCGGCGGCCCTGGTTTAGGCGGTGGCTTGGGTGGTGGCTTAGGCGGTCTCGGCGGCCCCGGCTTAGGGCAAGGGAAATTGCCGAGCGACCTCTCGGGATTGTCTGACCTGTCGAAATTGGGCGATCTGCCTGGTTTCCCGCCGAAAAAAAAATGAAATTGATTTAACGAAACCTAATTTGACAACTAATACTTTTCTAGAAAGGACTATTTTATGGCTTTGAAAATTCGTATGTCGCGCGGCGGCGCAAAAAAACGGCCGTTTTACCGCATTGTTGTGGCTGACAGCCGCATGCCGCGCGATGGCCGTTTTATTGAAAAAATCGGTACCTATAATCCGCTCTTGCCGAAAGATCATGATCAGCGTTTGATCCTCGATACCGAGCGTGCCAAGTATTGGCTGGAGCAAGGGGCGCAATCATCTGACCGTGTTGCGCGTTTCCTCGATGCCGCTGGTCTGTTGACGCGCACACCGCGCAATAACCCTGAAAAAGGCAAACCAGGCGCCAAAGCACTCGAGCGTATTGCGGAGGCCGAAGAAGCCAAACGCGCTGCCGAGGAAGCTGCTGCTGAAGCTGCTGCTGCCCCTGCTGAGGAAGCTGCTGCTGAGGAAGCTCCTGCTGAGGAAGCCCCTGCTGAGGAAGCAAAAGAAGACTAAGACGCATGGCAGACGACCGCATCCTCATTGGAGTGGTTTCGACAGCCCATGGTTTGCGCGGAGACGTCAAGGTTAAGAGTTATCTTGCCGAAGCCGAGACTTTAAAGTCTCTCGCGCGCGTCGTCACCGGAGATGGACAAGAGCTTGCTCTTGCCAAGGTGCATATTGCTGGTGCTTCGGTGCGGGTGCATTTCACGGGTATTGATGATCGTACTGCGGCGGAAGCTTTGCGGGGTCAGTCTTTATTTATTGATCGCACTGCCTTGCCGGCACCGGACGCCGCTGATTACTATCATGCTGACTTGCTGGGCTGCAACGTTGTCGATGAAAATGGCGATGTTCAGGGCACTGTGACTGGGGTTTATGATTTTGGCGCCGGTGACATCGTGGAATTCGGCACCCATATGGTTCCCTTCACTGAAGATTTTGTGCCCGAAGTTGATCTCGAGGCGCGTGTGTTGACTGTGCGTTTGCCTGTTTACGCCGATGCCGAGCCCGAGCCGTCTTTAGATCAGGCTTCAGACCAAGAGGGGTAGTGATATGTCGTGGCATGCGCAAATCATCTCGCTGATGCCTGATTTTTTTCCTGGGCCCTTGGTGCACGGTTTGGCTGGCCGCGCTCTTAAAGACGGGCTTTGGTCGGTTGATTGCACACCGATGCGCGAATTTGGCGAAGGCCGGCATAAAAATGTTGACGATACGCCAGCAGGCGGCGGCGTCGGCATGATAATTCGGGCCGATATTGCTGCAGCCGCGATCGATGCCGCGCGGCAAGATTATCCAGATCTACCCTTGATTTATTTGACCCCGCGCGGGCGCCCTTTGACGCAAAAGCTCGTGCATGATCTGGCAGCTGGTCCAGGGGCAATGTTGTTTTGTAGCCGTTTCGAGGGGGTCGACGAGCGGGTCCTCGAGGCCCGCCCAGGCCTCGAAATATCGCTCGGGGATTATATTTTGTCAGGCGGCGAGGTTGCCGGTCTGTGTCTTTTGGACGCCATCATTCGCCTCTTGCCGGGGGTGATGGGCAAGGCGGCATCGGCTGAAAGCGAGAGCTTTGAAGACGACTTATTAGAATATCCGCAATATACGCGGCCGCAAATTTGGGAGGAGCGTCCGATCCCCGAAGTGCTGACCTCGGGCGATCATCAGCGCGTCGCTAAATGGCGTCTCGAAGCGGCCGAAGCGCTCACAAAATCGCGGCGACCCGACCTATGGGCCCGCTATGTAAAAAAATACGGTAAAAACGCGGATTAGGGGTGACAGGGGCGGGTTTTTCGTGCTATTTCCCCCCATCTTCTGCACGTCATGTGCGTGCGGAGTATTTAACTATGCTTTGGCTGGGCGTAAGTAGCGCCGGATGAAAGAGTGCCGCCATGAATATGATTGAAGAGCTTGAGCGCGAGCAAATCGCGAAACTTAGCGAAAAATCCGTCGATGATTTTGGACCCGGTGATACGATCCAAGTCAATGTGAAGGTGACTGAGGGCTCGCGTGAGCGGATTCAGGCCTTTGAAGGCGTCTGCATTGCACGTTCGGGCGGCAGTCTTAACCAAAACGTAACGGTGCGGAAAATCTCCTATGGCGAAGGCGTCGAGCGCGTGTTCCCAATTTACAGCCCGTTGGTTGAAAGCATTAAATTGGTGCGCCGCGGTCGTGTGCGTCGTGCCAAACTCTATTACCTCCGTGGATTGACGGGTAAAGCCGCTCGTATTGCTGAAAAACGGCAAAAACTGAGCGATAAAATAGCAACAAATCAAGAGGTCGCTGGGTCTGATTCTGAAGCCTAATCGGAACCTAACGGCGG
>CBFHZM010000054.1:0-13369 GCA_965660195.1 Alphaproteobacteria bacterium | reverse complement strand
GCAGGGAACAACCTTTGGTTATCTGATGTATCTGATCAGCCGTTCTATAACGCTTAAGATTTAAACCAGGTATCGAAATCTTGCGCCGCGCGGCGGCTATACGCAGTTTGTCGGTTCTGTTTCTTTAATCGATATTTAATTTTGCCCTTAGCGGTGGTGCCATCAGCGTTACGGGCCGGCGCAATATCCTCGGCCTCAGGCGGCGGCATCAGCCCGAAATTGATATTCATTGGCTGGAAAGTCTCGCTAGTGGCATGCTGCGTAATATGGGCCAAAAGGGCGCCAAAGGCAGTGGTGATGGGCGGAAGTGGGTAATCGCTTTGCCGCAGCTCGGCGATCGTAAACAGTCCGGCCAGCAGGCCAATCACGGTGCTTTCAACGTAGCCTTCGACGCCGGTGATCTGGCCGGCAAAACGAAGTTGCGGGTTCGAGCGCAGTCGTAAATCGGGGGTTAAAAGCGTTGGGCTGTTCAGGAAGGTGTTGCGGTGCAGGCCACCCAGTCGCGCGAAGCGTGCATTTTCAAGCCCTGGGATAAGCTTAAACACGTCAGTTTGCGCAGCATATTTAAGCTTGGTCTGAAATCCCACCATATTGTAGAGCGTGCCGAGAGCATTATCTTGCCGCAACTGCACCACGGCATAAGGTTTTTCTTCGGGCTTATGGGCGTTTGTCAGGCCGCGTGGCTTCATTGGCCCATGGCGTAAGGTTTCCACGCCGCGCACCGCCATCACTTCAATCGGCAAGCAACCATTGAAATACGGTGTGTTATCTTCCCAGTCCTTAAAGTCAGTTTTCTCGGAAGCTAATAGGGCCTCAATAAATGCTTCATATTGCGCCTTGGTCATGGGGCAATTGATATAATCTTTGCCGTTGCCACCGGGACCGACCTTGTCGTAGCGCGACTGCTCCCAACATACCGACATATCGATACTGTCGCGGTAAATAATCGGCGCAATCGCATCAAAAAAGGCCAGCTTATCAGCCCCAGTTTGCTGACCGATAAAGCGCGAGAGGGCATCAGAAGTTAAGGGGCCCGTTGCGATAATTGTTGGCCGTCCGACTTGCGGTACGGTTGAGACCTCTTCGCGCTTAACGGTAATGCGCGGGTGCTCCTCGATAGTCTGCGTGACGGTGGCTGAAAACCCCTCCCGATCGACCGCGAGGGCCGCGCCGGCCGGCAATCGATGTTTATCGGCGCAGGCCATAATCAAAGACCCCGCCAAACGCAGCTCGCGATGTAGCACACCCACGGCATTGGTCTCGGCATCATCGGAGCGGAATGAATTGGAACAAACCAGTTCGGCCAGATTTTGGGTCACATGCGCGTCGGTGGTTCGGGTCGGGCGCATTTCGAAAAGCTCGACGTTGAAGCCTGCTTCGGCAATTTGCCATGCGGCTTCGGAGCCTGCGAGGCCACCACCAATAATCCTGACTTGATGTGCGCTCATCGTTTTGTTTGATGCCTTAATTATTCTGCCGCCTTAGCTTTTTTCGAAGTCTTTGCTCTGGCGGTTTTTGCTTTAGTGGTCTTTGCGGCTTTTTCTGGTTTTGTTGCGGTTTGGTGACTGCGTTGGGTAAACATCTTTTTTAAGAAAGCGCCGGTGTGGCTATCGCGGCAGCTGGCAATATCTTCGGGTGTGCCCGTGGCTACAATCTTGCCACCGCCATCGCCACCTTCGGGGCCAACATCAATAATCCAATCGGCAGTTTTGATGACTTCCAAATTGTGCTCGATAACGGCCACGGTATTGCCTTGATCTACCAGCTCATGCAAGACATCGAGAAGCTTTCGGACATCATGAAAATGTAGACCCGTCGTCGGTTCATCAAGAATGTAGAGCGTACGTCCAGTCGCCCGCCGCGATAACTCCTTAGCGAGTTTGACGCGCTGGGCCTCACCGCCCGACAAGGTCGTGGCTTGCTGGCCTACCTTTATATAGCCCAAACCGACGCGCTGCAGCGTCTCCATTTTCTCGCGAATAAGCGGCACGGCTTTAAAAAATCCGCAGGCCTCATCGACCGTCATATCAAGTACTTGCGCTATATTCTTGTCCTTGAAAGTTACCTCCAAAGTCTCGCGATTATAGCGTTGACCGTGGCAGCTATCGCACTGCACATAAACATCGGGCAGAAAGTGCATTTCAATTTTTATTACGCCATCGCCTTGGCACGCCTCGCAGCGCCCACCTTTCACATTAAAGGAAAAACGCCCGGGCTTATAGCCGCGCGTGCGCGCTTCCGGGAGGCCAGCGAACCATTCTCGGATTGGCGTAAAGGCACCTGTATAGGTGGCTGGGTTAGAGCGCGGTGTGCGGCCAATTGGCGACTGGTCGATATCAATGATTTTGTCGAGATATTCTGCACCCTCAATGGCATCGTGTTCAGCTGGAACGTTGCGGCTATTGTTCAAACGGCGCGATAGTGCGGTGTAGATCGTATCTAGCAACAGGGTTGACTTGCCGCTGCCGGAAACACCAGTAACACAGGTGAAGGTTCCAAGTGGTAGATCTACAGAAACATTCTGCAAATTGTTGCCGCGCGCGCCTTTCACGTGGATGCGTTTCTTGGGTGAAATTGGCCGTCGCTTTTCGGGTATAGCGACGGCTTGTGTGCCTTTAAGATATTGCCCCGTCAGGCTGTCGGCATTTTCGATAATGTCTTTCGGCGTACCAGCGGCCACGACATGCCCGCCATGGACACCTGCACCGGGACCAATATCGACGACATAATCGGCAGCCATGATGGCGTCCTCGTCATGTTCGACGACAATCACCGTATTACCCAGATCGCGCAGATGTACCAGTGTATCGAGCAAACGCGCATTGTCGCGTTGATGCAAGCCGATGCTAGGCTCATCGAGCACATATAGCACGCCGGTTAAGCCAGACCCGATTTGCGATGCGAGACGAATACGTTGGCTCTCACCGCCTGAAAGTGTCCCGGCATTACGCGATAGCGACAGATAGTCTAGCCCGACATCATTGAGAAACCTCAGCCGCTCTCTGATTTCGCGTAAAATACGGGTGGCGATTTCCTTTTGCTTCCGCGTAAGTTTTTTCTCGAGTGCATCAAACCAGATAGCGATGTCCTTAATCGATTGATTAACCACCTCGCCAATATGCAGGCCATTAATTTTAACCGACAGAGCTTCGGCTTTTAGGCGGTAGCCACTGCATGTCTCGCAATGCGTGACCGATTGAAATTTTTCGATTTCTTCGCGCGCCCAGTTGCTGTCGGTCTCGCGGTATCTGCGTTCGAGATTGGGAATTACGCCCTCGAAGGCTTTTTTGGTTGTGAAACTGCGAACACCATCATCATATGTGAAGCGAATTTCTTCACTCCCGCTGCCATACAGTAGAATCTGGCGTTCGGCTTCGGCTAATTCGTGCCAAGGCGTCGCCATGGAGAAATTATAATGCTTGGCCAAGCTTTCGAGCGTTTGCGTATAGTAGGGTGAGGAGGTGCGCGACCATGGCGCTAATGCGCCTTTGCGAAGCGAGAGGCCGGCATCGGGGACCACGGCGGCGGGATCAATAAAAAATTGCGTGCCCAAACCATCGCAAGCGGGGCAAGCCCCATAGGGGTTGTTAAACGAAAATAACCGCGGTTCGATTTCATCAATCGTAAAGCCGGAAACTGGACAGGCAAATCGCGACGAAAAAATCAGTCGCGGCGCATCCTTGTCATCAGCCAGCTCGAGCCCTGCAATACCGTCCGTCAACTGGAGGGCGATTTCAACCGAGTCGGCGACACGATTGCCGAGGTCGGGTTTCACCACTAAGCGGTCGACCACAACATCAATATCATGCTTGATTTTTTTATCGAGGGTAGGAACCTCGGTGATTTCGTAAAACGCTCCGTCAACTTTAACGCGTTGGAAGCCACGTTTCTGAAGCTCAAGGAAATCCTTACGATACTCGCCTTTGCGTCCGCGCACGATAGGTGCCAATAGGTAAGCGCGTGTCCCCTCTGGCAGCGCCATAATTTTATCGACCATTTGGCTAACCGTCTGGCTTTCGATCGGCAATCCTGTGGCGGGTGAATAAGGGATACCAACGCGGGCATAGAGCAGGCGCAAATAATCGTAAATTTCGGTGACGGTTCCAACCGTCGAGCGAGGATTACGCGACGTCGTTTTTTGTTCGATTGAGATCGCGGGCGACAGACCATCAATCTGATCGACATCGGGCTTCTGCATAAGCTCAAGAAATTGCCGCGCATAGGCCGACAGGCTCTCAACATAGCGTCGTTGACCCTCGGCATAGATGGTGTCGAAAGCCAGCGAGCTTTTCCCGGATCCCGACAGACCGGTGATGACGATCAGCTCATCGCGGGGCAGCGACAGCGAAATATTCTTCAGATTATGCTCGCGAGCACCTGAAATTACGATTTGCTTTAATTGCCTCGTGGGCGCCGGTGGTTTCGATTTTGTCATGATCCATTTATCTAATTCGGCCTGGGTCGTGCGTCCATGCGACACAAAATGCATGGCCTGCTATCTGGCGTATATGAGAAAATAGGTAAAACACCGAACTTGTCCACAGCAATAAAAAATACCCATGGCTGAGAGCATGGGCAGGGAAGCGTCACTTGTTTAATGTAGGGCTAACTAAGGAGACGAATCATGGCTGGAAGCGTGAATAAAGTGATATTGGTTGGTAATTTGGGGGCTGACCCAGACGTTCGTCAGACAAAAGATGGCCGTCCCGTGGTCAACCTAAGTGTGGCCACCAGCGAGAACTGGCGCGATAAGGCGAGCGGAGAGCGACGCGAAAAAACCGAATGGCATCGTGTCGTGCTGTTTTCCGAGGGTTTGTGCCGGATTGCCGAGCAATATCTTAAGAAAGGCTCGAAAGTCTATATCGAGGGACAGCTGCAAACGCGCAAATGGCAAGATGATAATGGTAATGACCGTTACACCACGGAAATCGTATTACAAAACTATGGTGGAACATTAACCATGCTCGATACGCGTGGTGGTGGGGACGCTATTTCAAGCGGTGGCGGCGGCGAATTTATAGCCAATAAAGGCGGCGATAGCGGCATCGACGACGATATCCCCTTTTAATATTTAAGCCTCTGAAATATATATATATTTTATATCGCTTTTCGGCTAGAAATGCGCCGTTTCGGTTGCGACTCATATGCTCTTGCAGGTATAATTAAGTCGATCTTCAGCAATTAAGAAAGCAGTTGAGTGGACGATACGCCCGATGATGATGACGTTGTAGAAGCTGGCGAAACGTCGCCGCCAGCAGATACCCCTGTCGCGCCTTTCGTGGCGGAAGGCGACATCAGTCCAATTTTGCTCGAAGACGAAATGAAGAGCAGTTATCTCGATTACGCCATGAGCGTGATCGTCAGCCGTGCGCTCCCCGATGTGCGCGATGGTTTGAAGCCCGTACATCGCCGAATTTTGTTCTCGATGCATGAGAATGGCTACGAGTATAATAAACCCTATCGTAAATCAGCCCGCGTTGTCGGTGATGTGATCGGTAAATATCACCCTCATGGTGATCAATCGATTTACGACGCTTTGGTACGTATGGCGCAGGATTTTTCCATGCGCTTACCCTTGCTCGACGGACAGGGTAATTTTGGTTCAGTCGACGGTGATCCGCCGGCAGCTATGCGCTATACCGAAGTTCGCATGGCCAAGCCCGCACAGTTTTTGCTGAGCGATATCGATAAGAATACGGTCGACTTCCAAGACAATTATGATAATTCGGAGCGCGAGCCAACGGTTCTGCCCGCGCGCTTTCCTAATCTGTTGGTCAATGGTGGTAATGGTATCGCTGTCGGGATGGCGACGAATGTGCCGCCGCATAATCTTGGCGAGGTGGTCGATGCGTGTTTGGCGCTGATTGATGACCCTGCACTGAGCGACGAAGATTTATTGCAAATTGTCCCTGGGCCAGACTTTCCAACGGGCGGTTTTATTTTGGGTCGTAACGGGCCGAAAAGTGCTGTCATGACAGGGCGTGGCTCGATCGTTATGCGCGGCCGTGCGAGAATTGAGACCATTCGTAAAGATCGCGAGGCCATCATTATCACCGAGATACCTTATCAGGTGAACAAGACATCGATGATTGAGCGGATAGCAGATTTAGTGCGCGACAAGACGATCGAGGGTATTTCCGATCTGCGCGACGAGTCTGATCGCGATGGTATGCGGGTCGTTGTTGAGCTTAAGCGCGATGCCATGGGTGATGTTGTCCTCAATCAGTTGTACCGATACTCGCAATTGCAGACCAGCTTTGGTGCAAACATGCTGGCTCTGCGCGGTGGCCGCCCACAACTCATGAACGTGCGCGAGATGTTGCGGGCGTTTCTTGAATTCCGCGAAGAGGTAGTGACGCGGCGCTGCAAATTTGATCTTGGGAAGGCCCGCGATCGAGCGCATGTTTTGGTTGGTCTCGCGATTGCCGTAACTAATATTGATGCGGTTATAGCCTTAATCCGTGGCGCAGTATCACCAAAGGCTGCGCGCGAAGAGTTGATGTCACGCCTTTGGCCAGCGCGCGATATCGAAGCTCTGATTAATCTAATCGATGATCCGCTACACCGGATCAATGAAGACGGCACGTATCGCCTGAGCGAGGCGCAAGCTCGCGCCATCCTGGAATTGCGCTTGCAACGGTTGACCGCCATGGGGCGCGATGAAATCGGCGATGAATTAAAGCAATTGGGTGAGCAAATCAGTGATCTACTCGATATTTTGCGAAGCCGCCCGCGTTTGCTCGACATTATCCGTGGCGAGTTAAAAGAGAGCAAAGATGAGTTTGCCACGCCGCGCCGCACAGAAATTTTAGAAGATGATGGCGAGATGGATGACGAGTCACTCATCCCGCAAGAAGATATGGTCGTCACGGTGAGCCACGCAGGCTATGTAAAACGGGTGCCGTTGTCGACCTATCGCGCGCAGAAGCGTGGCGGCAAGGGGCGTTCGGGCATGTCGACGAAGGACGAGGACTTTGTCGTCCGCTTATTTGTCGCCAATACGCACCAGTCGATCTTGTTCTTTACGACCACAGGCATGGTCTACAAGCTAAAGGTCTGGCACCTACCAGTCGGCAATCCGCAAGCTCGGGGAAAAGCCTTGGTCAATTTGCTGCCGCTGTCCGAAGGTGAAACATTGGCCGCCGTTATGGCATTACCGTCCGATGAAGAGCGTTGGGGCGATCTCCATGTCATGTTTGCCACCAGTCTCGGCAATGTCCGCCGCAATGATCTGTCTGATTTCGTTCAAATTAACCGTAACGGCAAAATTGCGATGAAACCGGAAGCCGGCGAGGTGATTATCGGCGTCGATATTTGTACCGATGACCATGATGTGCTGCTGACCGCATCTGACGGTCGCTGTATCCGCTTCCCGGTAACCACTGTTCGGGTGTTCCGCAGTCGTAATTCTACCGGTGTGCGCGGGATTAAGCTGGCCGATGACAGTCAAGTTATCTCTATGGCGATCTTACGTCATAGCGAGGCTTCGCCAGCCGAACGGGCGACTTATCTAAAACAGGCTAGCGCTATTCGCCGCGCTAGCGGAGAAGAGGCCTCTGATCTTGAGGTCACCATTGATGAAGATGCCAGTGAAGAAGGCGAAGCAGAAGCCAATTTGTCTCCCGAGCAATATGCACTGATGGGGGCGAATGAGGAATTTATTCTGACAGTTAGTGAAAACGGCTTCGGCAAGCGTTCATCTGCGTATGAGTATCGGGTCTCGGGCCGTGGCGGCAAGGGTATTATTGCTATGACCGTGACAAAGCGAAATGGTCAACTTATCGCCGCATTTCCTGTAGAAAGTAGTGATCAAATCATGTTGGTTACAAATGGCGGGACGTTGATACGGACGATGGTGGCTGATGTAAGGATCGCGGGACGGAACACGCAAGGGGTAACGATTTTCAAAACTGAAGATGACGCCCGCGTGATGTCGGTTGTTCGGATCGGGGATACGTCGCAAGATGAAGCAGAAGAGAGCGAAACAGAGCAATGAAGACGGGATTTTATGCAGGCAGTTTTGACCCTATCACGCTCGGGCATGTCGATATTATCCGGCGAAGTTTCGCG
Source organism: Alphaproteobacteria bacterium (assembly GCA_965660195.1). Taxonomy (GTDB): domain Bacteria; phylum Pseudomonadota; class Alphaproteobacteria; order RS24; family RS24; genus JAYODZ01. Next base: position 5,299 of record CBFHZM010000054.1, on the reverse strand, counting down.
CTGATCGATAAATTGATTATTGGCGTTGGTATAAGCGCTAGCAAAACACCGTGTTTCGATTTTGGCAAACGAAAGTCGCTGATTTTGGACGCTACCGCTAAATTCGGCAAAGTAGAGGTTGTTGAATTTTCAGGTCTGCTGGTTGATGCCGCGCGCCAGCGTGGTGCTGATTTGATTATTCGGGGACTACGTTCGGCGCAGGATTTCGATTATGAGGCCCAGATGACGGCCATGAACTATAAAATGGCGCCAGATATCGAGACCGTGTTTTTGGCCTCTGCGCCTGAAACGTCATTTATCTCCTCATCGCTGGTACGGCAAATTGCATCGATGGGCGGCGATACAAAAAAGTTTGTGACAAGTGCTGTTGCGAAAGAACTTAAGAAAAGATTTTCAGTTTAAGGATTAAGATTATGAAATTGCATTACATTATGTTAGTAGCTCTTGGCCTGGTGATGTCTGTGGTATCTGCTGGCGTGGTGCATTCAGCGGAAAAAGGGGAGCAAATAATGTTAATGGAACTTAAAACAGGAACGGTAAAAATTCGTTTACGCGATGATCTCGCGCCAAAGCATGTCGAGCGGATTAAACAGTTGGTGAGTGAAAAATTCTATGACGGGATTATTTTTCATCGCGTAATTGATGGCTTTATGGCTCAGACTGGTGACCCAACGGGCACGGGCATGGGTGGTTCGGATTACCCAGACCTCCGGGCTGAATTTTCCAACGAGAAATTCAAACGCGGTACGCTGGGTATGGCCCGCTCGCAACATCCTGATAGTGCCAACAGCCAATTCTTTATTTGTTTTGAAGATGCGAGCTGGCTCAATGGCCAATATACCATTTTTGGCGAAGTAATTGAGGGAATAGAGCACATCGACGCTATTACTCGCGGCGAACCGCCGGCAGATCCCGACAAAATCATTTCCATGCGTTTGGCTGATTAATTTTTCAGTCTCATGCAAGTTGACGATTTCGACTTTGACTTGCCGGATAAGAATATCGCTTTAAGGCCATGTGAGCCTCGTGATCACGCGAGATTGCTCGTCTTACCGCACGGCGCAAAACCGCGTGATCGACATATTTTTGATCTGCCGCAGATTCTGCGCCCTGGTGACCTTTTAATTGTCAACAATACTCGGGTATTACCCGTACGGCTGTCCGGCATCAGGCGGCGCGACACGAGCGAAGCCAAAATCGAAATAACCTTGATTAAGCGGCAGGGCGCAACCCAATGGCAAGCCATGGCGCGACCCGCCAAGCGCTTGCGGGCAGGTGACCAGATTGAGTTTGGTGGGCTTTGTGCGCAGGTGACATCGCGATCTGAGGCGTATATCGAGGTTGTGTTCGATGTTGTTGCTGCTGATATGGAGAACGCTCTATTTGCAGCTGGAGAGATGCCTTTACCTCCCTATATTGCGAGCCGGCGGGCGGCCGATGATCGCGATCAGCAAGACTATCAGACGCGCTTCGCCCGTCATGATGGTGCCGTTGCGGCGCCAACAGCGGGCCTTCACTTCACCGATCGCCTGATGGCCGATTTGGCGGCCCATAATATTGCCGTCGAAGAGGTAACGTTGCATGTCGGCGCCGGCACTTTTTTGCCGGTCAATGTCGATGATATACTGAAGCATAAGATGCATAGCGAATGGGGTGAGGTTAGCGCTGATGTGGTCGACAAAATAAAGGCCCAAAAGGCTCGGGGCGGGCGTGTGATCGCTGTCGGCACGACGTCTTTGCGCATTCTCGAGAGCGCTGCACAGGCTTCGAGGGAAGGCCTAGAAGCTTTTTCGGGGGACACGGATATTTTTATTTATCCCGGTTATAAATTTCGCGTTATTGACGGCCTAATCACCAATTTTCATCTGCCGCGTTCGACATTATTCATGCTTGTTTGCGCCTTGGCGGGAACGCATCGTATGAAACAGGCCTATGCCCATGCTATAGAACAGGACTATCGCTTTTATTCTTATGGCGACGCCTGTTTTTTGGAGCGTTTTGATGAAATTTAACATTTCTGCAACGGATGGCGCGGCGCGCACGGGTATTATTGAAACGCCGCGGGGAGAAATCCGAACGCCGGCCTTCATGCCGGTTGGAACAGCGGCAACTGTTAAAGCGATGTATCCCGATCAGGTGCGAGATCTTGGTGCCGACATAATTTTAGGCAACACCTACCATTTGATGCTGCGGCCTGGTGCTGAAGAAGTTGCGGCATTGGGCGGCCTGCAACGATTTATGCAATGGGACGGGCCGATCCTGACGGACAGCGGTGGTTTTCAGGTTATGTCCTTGTCAAAGCTTCGTAAAATGTCGGAGGAGGGCGTCTCTTTTCAAAGCCATATCGATGGCAAGACCTATATGTTGACGCCCGAGCGCAGTATCGAAATTCAAACCTTATTGGGCGCCAATATCCGCATGGTGCTGGATGAATGTACGCCGTTTCCAGCGACACATGACGAGGCGCGCAAAAGTATGGAAATGTCGATGCGCTGGGCCGCGCGCTCGAAACAGGCCTTTGCGACCTATGATGCAGGTCTTGGGGATGCTCTGTTTGGCATCGTACAGGGCGGTATTTACGAGGATTTGCGCCACACCAGTATCGCTGCCCTTACGGAAATTGGCTTTGACGGATATGCGATTGGTGGGCTGGCCGTGGGTGAGGGGCAAGAGACCATGTTGCAGGTGTTAGACTTCACGGTGCCGAAAATGCCCGTTCAAGCGCCGCGCTATCTGATGGGGGTTGGAACCCCCGATGATTTAGTCGAAGCAGTCCGCCGTGGCGTAGACATGTTTGATTGTGTCATGCCAACCCGGGCGGGGCGCCATGGTACTGCCTATAGTTGGCGCGGCAAGATCAATATCCGGAATGCCCGCCACGCTGATGATCCGCGCCCGCTCGATCCCGATGTTAGTTGCGAAGCCAGTCAGCGTTATAGCCGCGCCTATATGCACCACTTGCATCGTTGCGGTGAATATTTAGGCGCGATGCTGCTGACATGGCATAATTTAGCCTTTTATCAGGACTTAATGGCGAGGATGCGCGATGCCATTGCACGCGGCGAATTCCAGGCGTTTTATGATCAGTTCAAATCGCAACAAGCAGCCGGCGATATTGCGTCGATGGCGCGCTCTGACGAGAACGACTAATCAGAGTCGATCCAACCAATTGATAAACTCATTTTGTTTGCGCAGAGGTTCAATAACGTCATCATCGACGCCATATTTCCAACGCAAATCGAGTTGATCATTTTCGTTTAGCGTTATGAAATCATTTGAGAAAGAATTGAGAGCATCCTCGTCCTGAAACCGACCCTCTTGGATCAAACCAGCGGCACGAAAGCGGGCGAGGGCGGCGATTTCAGCCAAGTCATACTCTGGATGATATTGTAACCCGATGAAACTGCCACCTTGATATCGGATTTCCGCCGCTTGCACTTGTGTATGCGCATTTCTCGCCAGCAAAACACTGTCGGATGGTAGGCGCTCGACTTCATCAAAATGGCTCGAAAACCCGTCAAAACTCGCAGTGCGGTTGGCAAAAACCCAATGGGATGCCCCCTCGGTCGTGAGTTGAATTTTCCGAGCCAAGCCAAATTCGCGCCCATTCGGATTAAGGCGCACACTACCACCAGCCGCCAAGCAGGCAATTTGCAAGGCCCAGCAAGACCCAAAGCCGTTCACACCAGCTGCGAGCCCAGCGCGCATCAACTCGATTTGCCGCCGGACGGCCGGAATATCGTGATAGGCCGTTAAACTCGATCCGGTCCATAGCATGGCATCAAAACTGGCGAGATCGGGAAGGGCGCAATCTGCATCAGCTGGAAACACAATCTCGCGCTGCGCTTCTGGTCGGTAGCGCAACAGCATCGCGTCGTAAAGATCGGCTGCAATATGGGCGCCGGCACCGATTAATTCGGTCCGCGCATTACGGTCATAGCCGTCAATGATTAAAAAACGCATAGGCGTATCAGACCGGTTTTTCGCCCTCAATGGTTACACGGTACATCAGCCGCTCAAATTGTTGATAGTCGTCAACGGCATAATGTTGCGTGCAGCGGTTATCCCACATCGCCAAGGTATTGGGTGTCCAGCGGAAACGGCAACAATATTCGGGCCGAGTTGATTGCTCGAAGAGATACGACAGAAGCGGTTTTGACTCCCTTTCGGTCATGCCCTCAAAACGCAAGGTGAACATGTCGTTCACATAAAGTGCTTTACGGCCCGTTACGGGATGTGTTCTCACCACTGGGTGCAGAACCTCATCCATAACACTGTCGCTCCAGGTGTACGTGATAGCTGCCTTTTTCTCATACTTATCGCGCGTCGTTTCGGCTGTGTAGGCGCGGCTTGCTGAATGCACGGCCTTTAAATCCTTAATCATATCCTTCATGGCGTCTGAAAGGCGCTCATAAGCAAGATATTGATTGGCCCACAGGGTGTCACCGCCATAAGGAGGGATGGTTTTACCGTATAAAACTGAACCCATGCTCGGCTTGGCGAAGAACGAATTATCTGTATGCCACCCCGTTCCGAAAGTCGCGCTTTCACCCGCAGGTTTTAACACCTTGGTGACTTCAGGCTTCTCTGACATACCATCGACGATCGGGTGAACTTCTAAAGGACCAAAGCGACGAGCAAAGGCAATCTGGTCTTCCAGCGAAATATCTTGATCACGCAAGAAGATAACGCCGAAATCCATCAAAGCATCATGGAGATTGGAAAATTCTTCGTTCGACAAATTATTAATTTGCACACCTGAAATCTCAGCACCACATGCGCCCGTCACGGGGGTTATGGAAAGAGCAGAAGCGGACATCGTTGTCACCCTTAAAATGAGAGTTGATTACATATTATAAGCTGACCAGAGGTTTTGCGCCACGGCGATGAGCGCGCCGATCAGCAAAACTACCGTCGATAAGAAACCGATCATAAAACCGCGGCCGCGCTTGTCGGCGGCTTGGTAATAGCCTCGTGCATAAATGATCCGGCCGAGCGGGAAAAACAAACCAATGATGCCGGCATATAGATCAGTATTGAGAGCCGCGAACAACCAAAGCGAGGGTAAAAATAGAAGCATCGCTTCCATGGTGTTGGCATGCACCCGAATGACACGGTTAAAATCGTCTGGACCAGTCATTTCTGGAGCAGAAATATTATGCAGGCGGCGGGCCTTGCCAATTTGCATGGTCACCCAGATATACACAAACAGCGTCGCAATCGTTACCAAAGCGGTTAAGGGGAAAGCAGCCATGTCAATACTCCTGTTAGTTGACGCCAATACGTTTCAAAATACCAT
>CBFHZM010000053.1:0-13411 GCA_965660195.1 Alphaproteobacteria bacterium | reverse complement strand
CCCGATAGCTATTTGATTGCTGTAGCGATGTTTTTTATTGGTCTGGCTGGAAATTGGTGGCACGGCCGACGCATTTGGTTGTTGCCACTCTTGATCGTCGTCGTGATCGCTGAGGGACGTCCGCACTTGCCCGATCTCTACATTCTGGGACGTGGGCGAGAGCTCGCTTATCGCGATGTGCAGGGTCGGCTTAAGTTGCTCGCGCCCGTGCAGGATGACTTTGTCGTGTCGCAATGGTTTGCGCTTGAAGGGCAGTCGATAGGGTTGGCGCCAACTGACGCCTGCGGAGCTCGCTATTGTCGTCTCACAATAGGCGACGGTCAGCGTCTGGATATTGCCTACTCGGCCCCCGCTCTAGATGTTGGCTGCCGTTTTGCAGATATCGTGATCTCACCCATCTTGCGGCAATCGGCGTGTGCCGCGCAGTATCTATATACGGGCCAATATACTGCAAATGCCGTTCATGCCCTTTACGTGGAAGGTCGGCAACAAATGCATGTCGTCGACACGCGTGACACAGGTCGCAGGCTGTGGCATATCAACGGTACGAAATGAGATCGTCGTTAGATTAGTATTTACGGATTAAGCCGACGAGACGGCCCTGCACGCGAATTTGCTCGCTGCGGAATATGCGGGTCTCGTAAGCGGGGTTGGCTGCTTCAAGAGCAATCATTTCGCCTTTACGCCGCAAGCGTTTCAGGGTTGCTTCATGTCCTTCAACCAGAGCGACCACAATCTCACCATTTTCGGCTGTGTCGCCACGCTGAATAATAGCGGTGTCACCATCCAAAATACCGGCATCGATCATCGAGTCACCATGCACTTCTAAGGCGAAATGCTCGCCGCTCCGCATCAGCTCGATCGGAATAGAAATATGATGGGTCTCATCTTGCAAGGCCTCAATCGGCGTACCAGCAGCAATCCGGCCCATCACAGCGATCGGCACACTGCGGTCGTCATTTGACGGGCGCGGTACCCGTGAGACCATCGGCCGGGCTTGTTTCTTTAAGGATGGTGCCATCGAGTCTGGCAATTTCACAATATCGAGAGCGCGAGCGCGGTGCGCCATACGTTTCACAAAACCACGCTCTTCAAGCGCTGTTATTAAGCGATGAATGCCCGATTTCGATTTCAAGTGAAGGGCTTCTTTCATTTCATCAAAGCTCGGCGAAACACCGGTTTCTTTAAGACGTTCATTGATGAACATAAGAAGTTCGTATTGTTTTTTCGTTAGCACCCTGCACCCCTACAAATGAGAACGAATCGATAACTTTTTTTGTTCTACTTTCATTCGCCTGACGGGGCAAGGGTTCTATCGGCTTTTTTTTTGCCCTTTTTGTTTTTTTTACATTGATGAGATTTATGCGGGACGTTGCAGAATATCCTGCGTGGCTTGGGTCACATCATTCTGACGCATCAGGCTCTCGCCGATTAGAAAACCATGTGCCCCGGCATTGTGCAGGTCGTATAATTCTTGCGCAGTAAAGATACCGCTCTCACTAATAATTAAACGATCTTTGTCGCAAGCTTCGATCAGCGTGTAGGAAGTTTGCAGTGTCGTTTCAAAACTTCGCAGGTTACGATTATTAATGCCAATCACTTTCATATTGAGGGCTTGTGCGCGGTCGAGTTCGTCGCGGTCATGCACCTCGCAGAGCACATCAAGACCCAATTCGTCAGCGCAGGCTTTCAGCTCCATCGCAGTTGGGTCATCCACGGCCGCCATAATAATTAAAATAGCGTCGCCGCCCCAAGCGCGCGCTTCATAAACTTGATAGGTGTCGAACATAAAGTCTTTGCGCAAAGCTGGAAGGTCGACCGCATTGCGGGCCGCGGTTAAATAATCGGGGTGACCTTGAAAAGATGGGCTGTCGGTTAAAACTGATAAGCAGTCAGCCCCGCCCGCGGCATAGGCAGCAGCCAAAGCAGGCGGGTCGAAGTCGGCGCGGATTAAGCCTTTCGATGGGCTAGCTTTTTTAATTTCGGCAATCAGGCCAGGGCGACCAGCTTGGCGGGCGGCGTCGAGGGCTTTGATAAAGCCGCGCGGTGGCGTTTGCGCAGCGATCCGATCGGTTAGCTGATGCACGGAGCAGTTAGCCTTTGCAGCTGCGATTTCCTCGCGCTTATAGATCTCAATTTTCCGTAAAATATCTGCCATGCTTATTGCCCCGCCATTCTCATCTGCCTTACGACGCGTCGTGGGCTAATTTTTGGCTGGCGGCGATCAATGCGGCCAACACATTTGACGGACCGCCATTGTCAATGGCCGCGCCAGCAAGGGCGATGCCGTCTGCCAGCGTGGATATCTTGTCGGCGACGACCAGGGCGGCGGCACTGTTCAAAAGGACAATATCGCGATAAGCCCCAGATTTGCCGGCAAGAACATCGCGCAGGGCTTGCGCATTTTCTTCAGGCGTACCGCCGATCAAGTCGCTCGGTGACGCGCGCTGTAAGCCGACATCCTCGGGGCAAATTTCGAAGCTGTTAATGTCGCCATTGGCGAGCGTTGCGACATAACTCGTGCCTGTTGTCGTCAGCTCGTCCAAGCCGTCTTCACCGTGTACGACCCAAGCGCGCGTACTGCCTAATTTGTTGAGTGTTTCAGCCAAAGGAACAAGCCAGCGGCGATCGAACACACCGAGCAATTGGCGCTTAGCGCGCGCTGGATTGGAAAGTGGTCCGAGTAGGTTGAAAATAGTGCGGATACCGAGCGCCTGTCGCACTGGTCCAACATGGCGCATGGCGGCGTGGTGTGCGGGGGCAAACATAAAGCCCATTCCGACCTCACGCAGACATTGGCTGATGCCAGCAGGTGAGAGATTTAAATTGACCCCGAGGGTTTCCAAAACTTGCGATGACCCCGATTTCGAGCTGAGGGCACGATTGCCATGTTTAGCAACCGGCACCCCGCAGGCTGCTACCACAAAGGCGACAGCTGTGGATATATTGTAACTGCCCGAGCCGTCACCACCTGTGCCACAAGTGTCGATCGCATCATCCGGCGCTTCAACAGCGAGGGCATGGGCGCGCATGACTTCGGCGCCGGCGGCAAGCTCTTCGACCGTTTCACCGCGCATATGCAACGCCATCAGAAAAGCACCAATTTGCCCGGCATCAGCCTGCCCATCTAAGATCAGCGCAAAAGCATCGCGCGCCATATCCATCGGCATGGGCATGCCGGAAGCGAGATGTGCAAGGGTGGATTTTAAGTCAGACATTCAGATCACCAGACGTTCGAACGAACTATTCGCGTTTGAAACCGTTAGGCCAGCCAGCTGCAAGAAATTTCCCAATAAGCGGTGTCCATCTTGGGACGCAATGCTCTCGGGGTGAAACTGAACGCCAAAAACAGGACGTTCTTTATGCGATAGTGCCATGATCAAACCATCCGCACTCTCGGCTGTGACTTCGAGACAATTCGGGAGGCTATTGCGATCGACAATCAGCGAGTGATAGCGGGTAATTCGCAGCGGCGAGGGCAGGCCAGAAAATATACCACTGCCGGCGTGGTCGATATCGCTCAATTTGCCATGCATGATTTGCGGCGCGCGGACCACAGTCCCGCCAAAGGCCTGCCCGATTGCTTGGTGTCCGAGGCAGACCCCCAGAATAGGTAAATCGCTTGGCGCTGACGCAATTAACTCAAGGCAGATCCCCGCCTCATTCGGCGTGCAAGGACCAGGTGACAAAATGATGGCCTCAGGTCTTTTGGCGATAACCTGAGCCGCCGATAAGCTATCATTGCGAATGACCTCGCAAGAATGACCAAGATCACCAATAAACTGCACAAGGTTATAGGTAAAACTGTCATAATTATCGATCAGCGTGATCATGGGCGTTTGTTCCGTCGGTCTCGGGCAATCGCAAAGGCCTCTTCTGCCGCGCGGAACAGAGCCTTCGCTTTATTGACGGTTTCATCATACTCATATTGCGGAGTAGAATCAAAAACAACACCGCCACCGGCTTGCACATAGAGCATATCATCTTTAACGATGGCGGTGCGTAAGGCGATACAACTATCCATATCGCCACCGGCTGAAAAATATCCAACACAGCCGGCGTAAATGCCGCGCTTGTCGACCTCGAGCTCATCAATAATTTCCATAGCACGAATTTTTGGCGCTCCCGAGACAGTTCCGGCTGGAAAGCCAGCCTCTAGGGCGTTGATGACGTCGAGATCTTGGCGCAGTGTGCCAGTGACATCGGAGACGATATGGATCAAATGTGAGGTTTTTTGTAGCCCAAAAGCTTGGTTGACTTTCACCGAGCCGAGCTCAGAAACGCGCCCGACATCGTTACGCCCGAGATCCAATAACATGAGGTGCTCGGCGCGCTCTTTCTCATCGGCGAGAAGCTCCGCACCAATACGTTGATCGTCCTCGGGTGTCTCACCGCGCCGCCGGGTCCCAGCAATCGGGCGAATATTAACGATCCGATCTTGCACGCCGACGAGAACTTCCGGGCTCGAGCCGACTACCGCAAATCCCTCAAAATTCAGAAAGAACAGATACGGCGAGGGGTTCACACGGCGCAAAGCACGATACAAGTCAAAGGGTGGCAGGGGGAACGGGGCTTGGAACCTCTGGCTCAGCACAACCTGAAAAATATCACCCGCTGAAATATAGTCACGTGCCCGATCAACAATCGCGAAATAATCCTCTTGGCTCATATTCGAGCTAATGTCGAGCTCGCCCGCATTCATAACCGCTGTTTCACGCGCAACAGGGGTGTCGAGACGCAAGCACGCTTCTAGCAGGCGCGTACGAGCTTCTCCATAAGCGGTCTCGGCGTCGATATTAGACGTGGGTCGGACCGGGGTGACCAGTTTCAAAGTATCGGTGACCGTATCAAAAACAGCGATGAGGGTCGGTCGAATAAGGAGGCAGTCAGGGACATCGAGGGCGCGTGGATTGCTGTCAGGCAAATTTTCCATTTGCTTGACCATGTCATAAGAGAGGTAGCCAAATATGCCTGCCGACATGGAAGGTATGTTGGCATCGAGCTCAATCGCCGATTCCGCAAGCACCTTGCGCAAAGCCTCAAGGGGTTGATCGTCCGAGGCATCATAAACGCTGCTCTCAATATTTCGACAAATGCTAGTTTTTCCGTCGCGGACACGAAAAATCAGATCGGGGTCCAATCCGATTACCGAATAACGGCCTTTAATATCGCCGTCTTCAACCGACTCGAGCAAGAAACTATTGGGTGCCGTCGCCGCTAATTTCAGATAGCTCGCAACGGGTGTTTCGAGGTCCGAAATAAGATCAATCCATACAACCTGAGATCGCCCGGCTTGATAATGCGATGTAAAGCGATCGAGGGACGGGGTGAGTTCATCCATAGGGTTAGTTGGCTTGCAAGGCTTTTTGCAATGCAACCGTATCCACGCTGACACCCATGCTCGTCTGCAACGAGCTGATGAATTGATTGGTTAAGTCGCCACGGAACCGCTCGCGCTCATTGTCGTAAATTGTTGCAACTGATTGATCATTGTCACGGCTCGGCGCAATGACTTTATCAACTTGCATAACAATCAAGCTGCCCCCGAAGCCAACCGGCGCCCAAACAAATTCGTCGGCGCGGGCGGCAAAAATACGACTAATACCCTCGGCTGAGAATGTCTCATTACGCGACTGGCGCGTTAACTGCTCCGATGTAAAGGCTTTTCGCCCGAGGTCGGCTTCAATATCCTCGAAGTTACGGGAGCTATTTCCTTTTTCCGCGAGATGTTCGGCCATCGCTTCGAGCAATCTTTGCCGTTCCGTTTTCTCCCATTGCGCAATTACCTCGTCTCGGATTTCGCTGAGCGGGCGACTGCGGGTTTCTTGAATATCATCGAGACGGACCCAATACACTGTGCCATCTGTTGCTTCAAACATAGGAAGGTCTTGCCCGACAGCAGCGGCAAAAATTTCTTGCGTGATGCCGGTGAAACGATTGACCAAGGGTGAGGTTGAGCCGTCGGCAAAGGTGCCATCGCGATCGACTTTTTCGAGCTTCAAAAGATCCAGATCAAAGCGCTGCGCAATGCTCTCAAATAACTCGCCAGCAGACATTTCGTCGAGAATGCGCTCAGAAAATTTAATCAATTCATCATTGGCACGCATTTGGCGAATATCGCCCTCAATTTGTTTGCGGACTGCGTCAAGCGGAGTGATTTCAGCCGGTGTGATGCTGCGAATACGCAAAATTACCGAGCCCAATGGGCCCTCGATAATATCGCTCATCTCGCCTTCATTGAGGGCAAAGGCGGCGTCGGCTAGTTCGACTGAGATAATCTCATCGCGTGTGACATCGCCAAGATCGGTGTTGTCCAAAGTCTGTCCCACGGCTCTCACGATTTCGACAAAAGACTTGCCAGCCGCGATGGCCTCCCGCGCTTTGCTGATGCTGTCGTCGTCATTCATTAAAAGCTGATCTACTTGACGGCGTTCTGGCTTCGCAAATTCGGCCTCGCGGAACGAATATTCTTCCTGGATATCTTCTTCGGTCACTTCGAGATTGGCGGCGAAGTGATCGGGAGCAATCGCCAAGATGCTGGCACTGCGGCGTTCGGGTTCAGAAAAACGCAAACGCGCTCCTTCGTAGAACGATTGCAATTCTTCCTCCGCCGGCTCGCCAATATCTCCGACGGCATCGGCGGGAATAATGACGTAGCGGACGACGCGACGCTCCAGGATATAGTTATACATGCGGTCGAGCAGAGCGTCTGGCATTACCGCCATTTTGCTGGTTGCATCAAGCAATTGCGCGCGCGTTGCGTAATCTTTTTGATCTTTGGTAAACAGCTTTTCGGTGAGTCCATTGCGTTGCAAAATGATGCGGAACAAATTGTCATCAAACTGTCCATTGGCGCCGCGAAAAGCTGGATCGTCCAAAATTGATTGGGCAACGGCTTGGCTGCTTAAGGTGAGCCCCATGTCTTCGGTTGCGTTGTTCACTGCCGCCATGCCGATCATGGCCGCTAGCACTTGCTGGTCAATGCCATTGGCGCGAGCTTGCTCAACTGTAATTTGCTGGCCAAGTTCACGCGACAGCGCACTGACCTGTTGATTGAATCGTAGCCTGAATTCGACAACATCGATATTTTTATTGCCGACCCGCGCAATAGTGTTTTGCGACAAGGTGGTGAAGCTATCGGCAATGCCCCAGACCGCGAAAGCGACTACTAAAAGTATGATGAGAGCAATGCCAAAAATCCCACTGACGGATGACCGAAGTTTTTGCAGCATAAATGATCCTGTGTTTTATCGCCTAGATGATGCCGAGACCCGAAAAAGGGCCGAATTTGAGCGCATCATAGGGCGGGAGGGGTGTGTTTCGCAAGTCTTACTGCACGGACTTGTCATATTACCCTGTTTGCCGCTAAACAAAACCAATATATCCATTTCGACGAATTATAGCAAAGGAGAGGTTTCATGGCATCAGTTTCAAAAGCGCGTTCGGCGCGCCCCCCGAAGACGCTTATTGCTGGAAACTGGAAAATGAACGGTACGCGGACAGATTTGTCGCAAGTTCGGGCGCTGCGAAAAGTTAGCGCTAGCGCCACTGTTGATATTGCCATTTGTCCACCAGCGACGTTGCTCGGGGCGATGCGCGAAACCGTCCGCGGTTCAAAGATCGCGTTGGGTGGGCAAGATTGCCATGCAAATACCCACGGCGCGCATACTGGCGATATCAGCGCTGAGATGATTAAAAGCGAAGGCGCCAAGTATGTGATTGTTGGCCACTCTGAGCGCCGAAGCGATCATGGCGAAGACAATAAAGTGGTCGCTGCAAAGGTTGTTGCTGCGCATAGGGCTGGTTTGGTTGCCATCATGTGCCTTGGCGAAACCCTTGCTGAGCGCAAAAAAGGCGATGCGCTGAAGGTTATTGGCCAGCAATTACGCGGTTCATTACCGACGGGCGTGACGTCGAAAAATACGGTTATTGCCTATGAGCCGGTTTGGGCGATAGGCACGGGCTTGACCCCGACATCACAGGAAATTGCCCAGGCTCACGCCCATTTGCGGCGCGCATTGGTCCGTTTATGCGGAGCTGATGGTGAAAAAATTCGCATTTTATATGGTGGGTCGGTAAAACCAGACAATGCGAGAGAGATCCTAAGTCTAGCCAATGTCAACGGCGCTTTGGTTGGTGGCGCGAGCTTAAAAGCAAAAGATTTTGGGGCGATCATAAAAGCTGGCGCCTAGGGCTGGCTTTTTGCACAAAAATATCCTAAAAGCGCAAGGAATTTACGAGGTAACGCTATGTCTACAATCTTGCTCACCATCCATCTTCTGGTGGCTCTGGCCATGATCGTCATGGTGCTATTGCAACGCTCTGAAGGCGGCGCTTTGGGCATTGGCGGTAATGGCGGCATGATGAGCGGGCGTGCCCTCGGTAATACCCTGACTCGCCTCACGGCAATTTTTGCTACCATTTTCTTTATCACAAGTATCGGTTTGACGATCTTGGGTTCGGTTGAGAAAAATAGCTCGGTTCTTGATGGTGTCATTCAGCGGGATGAAAATGCGGGTGAATTGGCACCGCCGCCGCTGATGCCAGAACCTGAGTTGCCGACGCCGGGCAATTAGGCTCGAAAGTAGCGGCGTCACGAGCGCGTCGCTATTCTATACCCAAAAAAATGCAATTAAATCGTTGGGCGATGATTTTGATGTCGCGCGAATCACATCGATAGGGTACTTTCATCTCCCATGGCGCGTTTTATTTTTATCACTGGCGGCGTGGTTTCCTCCCTCGGAAAAGGCCTTTCCTCTGCAGCTCTTGGAGCACTTTTGCAGGCTCGCGGCTATTCCGTCCGACTTCGTAAGCTTGACCCCTATCTCAATGTCGATCCCGGGACGATGAGTCCCTATCAGCACGGTGAGGTTTATGTCACCGATGATGGTGCCGAGACCGATCTTGATCTAGGCCATTACGAGCGCTTTACCGGTGTTCCCGCATGCCGTGGTGATAATATTACGACGGGGCAGATCTATCAGAGCATTATCATGCGCGAGCGGCGCGGTGATTATCTCGGAGGTACAGTGCAGGTTATCCCGCATGTCACCGATGCTATTAAAGCTTTTATCACGGCCAATACGGAAGATGTCGATTTTGTTTTATGTGAGATCGGCGGCACCGTCGGCGATATCGAAGCTTTGCCATTTTTCGAGGCGATCCGGCAGTTGGGTAATGAATTGCCGCGAAATAAAGCTATTTTCGTGCATTTGACGCTGTTGCCTTATATCAGCACGGCGGGTGAAATGAAAACCAAGCCGACACAGCACTCAGTTAAGGAATTGCGCTCGATCGGTATTCAACCCGATATTCTTCTGTGCCGTTGCGACCGGCCTATACCTGAGGGCGAGCGACGGAAAATCGCCTTATTCTGTAATGTGCGCGATAGTGCTGTGATTGAGGCGCCGGATGTCGACTCGATTTACGCCGTGCCGCAGACTTACCACAATAACGGTCTGGATACCGAAGTCCTAGATGCTTTTGGCATTGAAGACGCACGGTCGCCGGATATGGCCGTCTGGGATGACGTTGTCCAGAGCGTTCGCGAGCCTGAGGGGCAGGTCACGATCGCCATTGTTGGCAAATATACTGAACTCAAAGACGCCTATAAGTCACTAATCGAGTCGCTGCATCATGGCGGCATAGCCAATCGCGTAAGAGTCAATCTGGAGTGGATGGACTCGCAGATTTTTGAACGCGAGGATGCCGCAATTTATCTCGAGCGTGTCAATGGCATCCTGGTGCCAGGTGGTTTTGGCGAGCGTGGGGCTGAGGGCAAGATTGCGGCGGCAACTTTTGCGCGAACACGCGGTGTGCCTTATTTTGGTATTTGTTTTGGCATGCAAATGGCGGTGGTCGAAGCGGCCCGCAATTTGTTGGGTATTCACGATGCCACGTCGACGGAATTTGGCCAGAGCGGTACGCCCGTGGTTGGCCTAATGACCGAATGGGCTAAGGGAGATATGCTCGAAAAGCGCCGACAAGGTGGCGATCTCGGCGGCACCATGAGGCTTGGCGCCTATGAGGCCATTTTGGATCAGGGCAGTCGGGTTGAGGATATTTATGGCACGCAGATTATTTCCGAACGCCATCGCCATCGCTATGAGGTCGATATGACCTATCGTGAGCGGCTTGAGGAGGTTGGGTTGAAGTTTTCTGGCGTTTCGCCAGACGGTGTTTTGCCTGAGATTGTTGAGATTGCCGACCACCCTTGGTTTGTTGGGGTGCAGTTTCATCCCGAGTTGAAGTCGCGCCCCTTTGCGCCGCATCCTCTTTTTGCATCCTTTATTGAAGCGGCTTTAACACAAAGCCGCTTGGTTTGAGCCTAGTCGGGAGGACAGAAAATGCCCCATTTAACGCACGCGAAAAGCGGTCTTGCGATCGGCGATGGCGCCCCCTTGTTGTGTATTGCTGGTCTCAATGTTCTTGAGGATGAAGGGTTAGCCTTAGAGGTTGGACAACACTTAAAATCAATTGGTCAGGCGCTCGGTATTTCCTATGTCTTTAAGGCGAGTTTTGACAAGGCTAATCGTTCATCAATAAAAAGTTATCGTGGCCCCGGTCTGAAGGATGGTTTGGCGATCCTCGAAAAGGTCAAAGCGCAGTTAAATGTGCCAATTGCGACCGATTTACATGAGTGCGATCAAGCCGAGCCTGTGGCGGCGATTGCTGATTTTGTTCAAATTCCCGCTTTCCTCGTTCGGCAAACTGATCTGATTGTCGCTGCTGCCCAAGCGACGCAAAAAAATGGCGGCATTTTGCATGTTAAAAAGGCGCAGTTTTTGGCGCCCTGGGATTGCTCAAATATTATCGACAAGGTGCGCGAAGTGGCACCGGATTGCCCCGTCATCTTGTGCGATCGCGGGACCTCTTTTGGCTATAATAATCTGGTTGTCGATATGCTTGGGATTGGCGAGATGCGGAAACTCGGCGTACCCGTCACAATGGATGCGACCCATGCTGTGCAGCTTCCAGGTGCCGACCCGCGAACCAAAGGCGCTTCGACGGGGGGACGGCGAGAGGGTGTTCCGGTTCTGGCGCGTGCCGCCATCGCGGCGGGCGCCGATGGCGTGTTTCTCGAATTTCACCCTAATCCAGATGCGGCGCTTTGCGACGCCCCGAGTTGTCTAGCCCTAGCAGATGCCGAAGGTTTGCTGAAACAGCTTAAGGCGATGCGTGATTTGTTGGCTTAGCGGCCGCGATAGGGCGGCACGCCTTGATCGGCAATAAACAGTCCCGCTGGCGGGGCGCTACTTTGCCAAAAAATATCAATTGGAATACCGCCGCGCGGATACCAATAACCACCAATGCGCAGCCAACGCGGTGCGAGGGTTTCTACCAATCGCTTTGCAATGTGAAGCGTACAATCCTCGTGAAAGGCGCCATGATTGCGAAAGCTTCCTAGAAATAGCTTGAGGCTCTTGCTTTCCACTAGATACTGGTCGGGCACGTAATCAATCACCAAATGGCCAAAATCGGGCTGACCCGTGACCGGGCACAATGAGGTAAATTCAGGCACCGTAAAGCGGGCGACATAGTCTAGGTCTGGGTGCGGATTGGCCACCCGATCAAGCGTCGCGGTTTCAGGGCTTGCTGGCAGAGCTGCCTGCTGCCCGAGCTGGTTGGCGCCATCAACCATGTTGCGGTCCCTGATAGCTTACCGATTGACCAAGCGAGTCGCGATAAATCTCTATTTCCGATAGGCCGGGAAGGTCTGGGCGTAACTGGTTCCAGATCCAAATCGAGATATTCTCGAGGGTCGGCAAGCCGAGATCGTTAATGTCATTCAAGAGATTATGATCGAGCCGGCTTTGTACGCGATCGAGCGCCGCTTTGAATTGATCGAGATCCATAATTTGCCCCGTAACGGCGTCAGGCGAGCCAGAAATGCTGACGCGCACGCGAAAAGAATGACCATGGATCCGCCGATTGGGGTGGCCTTCCTCATAGCTTGCTAGATGATGCGCCGCATCAAACAGGAATTCTCGCCTTAATTTCATGCGCCGCTTATGCCTTATTACGGCAGCCCGGTCAATTTATGAGTTTGTAAACTCAAGCGCCATTGCGGATTTTCAAGGCAATAGGCGATGCAGGCTTGACGGTTTTTTAGATTGGTTTCTTCGTCGCCCTCATCTTTAGGCTGAAGAAAAAAATTGTTGAATTTCATATTATTAAAATCATTTGGTGATATTTCACTTTGAGGAAATATAAGTTTCAATTCGGCGCCAGTTTGCTGCTGCAATGGCGGGCCTGGTTTTGGGCTGACGCAAATCCAATCGACCCCCTTGGGCACGGGCAGGGTGCCATTGGTTTCGATTGCTGTTTCAAAGCCGAGCGCGTGCATCGCCTCTAGTAAGGGCTCATCTAGTTGCAAACAGGGTTCGCCGCCCGTAAAGACGACATAAGGAACCGATAGCTTTTGCTGCGCTGGCCAAAGCGCTGCAATGGCACTGGCAAGTGCTTCGGGGGTGGCAAATTTTCCGCCATTGACGCCATCGGTACCGACAAAATCTGTATCGCAAAAGCGACAGTCAGCGGTGGCGCGGTCTGCCTCTCGACCGCTCCAGAGATTGCAACCTGCAAAACGGCAAAAGACAGACGGGCGCCCCGCTTGTGCGCCTTCGCCTTGTAGGGTGTAAAAGATCTCTTTTACGCTATACGCCATTCTTCATATCCCTGGGCACGAAGAACACAGGCTGGACAAGTGCCGCAGCCATAGCCCCAGACATGGCGTGTCTCGCGTTCGCCTTCGTAACACGTATGGCTATGCTCTAAAATGAGCTCGACCAGTGGCTCGCCCCCTATATCCGTTGCCATCTGCCAAGATTGTGCCTTCGTCAAGTGCATCAGAGGGGTTTCAAATGTAAATGCGTGGTTCATGCCGAGGTTGATGCTGGTATTGAGGGCTTGCAAAGTTTTGGCGCGACAATCGGGATAGCCCGAGAAGTCGGTTTCGCACATACCGCCGATCAGCGTGCTAATGCCACGACGATAGCCAAGCGCGGCGGCATAGGTGAAAAAGATTAAATTGCGGCCCGGTACGAAGCTCGTCGGCAGACCATCTTCGCGCATTTGAATGGCGCCTTGATCGGTCAGCGACGATCCACCAATTTCGGCCAATGCATCGGCCGATAAAATATGGTCATGACCCAGCCTCTCGGACCAAACGGATGAAAATTTAGCCAAGGCGTCTCTAACCTCGAGGCGGCATGCCAGTTCCACAGCATGGCGCTGGCCATAGGTAAAGGCAACGGTTTCGACATGGCTATAATGCTGCAGGGCATAAGCTAAGCAGATCGACGAGTCTTGCCCGCCAGAGAATAATACCAAAGCTGATGATGCTGCACTCATAGGCGCAATTGAGCCAAATCCAGCCGCGTCGTCAAGCGGGAGATGCCGCGCCAGGCTA
>CBFHZM010000052.1:0-13413 GCA_965660195.1 Alphaproteobacteria bacterium | reverse complement strand
GAGCACCCTGACCTCGGCACCCACTGGAAACTTGCGCCGGCATGACACAGTAAACCGCCCATCCCACGACACCTGGCGCCCTGTCGCAGGCACCGCCAACGCCGCAACCGCAGCATATTCGCGACCTATTAAAATGACCGATCGGCGCGGCCGAATTAAACACCCCGCCAGTGTGCGACCTCTGACCTCGCCCGCATTGAGCGCCTGAGACAAGCTCTCGATCGTGCTGGCGGCTATTGGATAGGCTTGCCCGCCAATCCAACCGAGCAAACGCTGTAGTAAGCGACGTTTTAAGGTTTTCGGCAGTGCCGTGAAGCTTGCCCTCGGAATACAGGCCACCCCAGACGGCTTGATCACCTCTTGGCGTTGAATAAAATCATCAACCATGATGTCCAGGTCATCATCGATCGCGGCAAGACGCGCAGTGCTAATGTCTAAGCTCTCAGCCGAAAGACCGGTTTTAAAGATTTGCAGGGCAGTTTGGCGCCACCGCACACGCTCGAAAGTATCGTCATCATTACTCGGATCCGACACAAAACTGATCTCGTGACGCTCGCAAAGCGCTCGTAGAGTTGCGGGCATTTGATCCAGCAAGGGGCGCAGAATGGTAACATCACCATGCTGGCGGCGGCCTAGCATACCGCGCAAACCCGTTAGATCAGAGCCACGCGCCAAACGCATCAATAGGGTTTCCATCTGATCAACGGCGTGATGCGCTGTAACCAAAGCGGTAATTTTCTTTTGCCGACAGGCGGCCGCCATAAGCTCATAGCGAGCTTGTCTTGCCCGCGCCTGAAGAGCGGGCCCACCCCGTCCATCATGCCAAAGCAGGATTTTGCAGGGCAGGTCTAGGCGACGACATAGACGCGACACCATTTTGGCCTCTTCTCGAGCTTCAGGTCTCAGCCCGTGATCAACGGTAAACACGGTAAAGCGGGGCGCGCCTCTTAGCTTTTGTGCGCGACTAGCGAGATAAAGCATGGCCATGCTGTCGGCACCACCTGATACCGCAAGCCCGTAATGCGCCACATTTTGCAGCGATCGCAAACGCTTCAAAAAAGCTGAGGGCGTCAGCGTTTTAGCTGATTTTGCAGCCGGCACGTTTTTGTTCATTAGCGGCCCGCTGGCGGACAGCGCTTGAGGCATTGGGGAACTTCACCAAAAGGTCGGCGAAAGCGTCGCATGCGGCGGATTTTTGTTCCAACGCACTCAAACTCATGGCCAGCTTGAGCAAGCTATCTGGCGCCTTGTCGCTTTCAGCATAGGTTGTATAGCCGTTCAAAAATGCCTGCGCCGCTTGCTTGAAATCGCGCTCAACATAGTAGCTCTCGCCGAGCCAATATTGAGCATGTCCAGCCCGCTTATGCTTCGGATAATTCTTCAGGAGATCGAGAAAATCCCTCCGCGCCGCGGCATATTTACCAGCCCGCAATGAGGCAAGACCGCGGTCATAAAGCTTATTGGGATCGGCCAAAGGTTCATTCTCTGTCGGTACGGGGATCAAATCGACTTGCTCTCCGACCAGTGGGCCTTCTGTTGGCATCACCTCGCCTTCACCCGTCACTGGCTCTGGCGCCGGAATACGGCCGATCACTAACGGTTCATCCGAGGTTGCGTTTTGTTGCTGATGGGCGCGCGCTTCAAGCGCTTGAAAACGAAATTCCATGTCAGCTGCGGCCCGCTGATTGGCTTCTTCGAGGCGTTGCACGAGGCGCAAGATCTCGTCTGTTTGCCCTTCGATACGCCGCACCGAATCCTCGAGCGTCGTCAACCGAACCCGAAGGTCGGCTGAGGTCTGATCGTCCATCGGCGCGCTCGTCGACCCGACGGCTAACGGGCCGTTATCTTGTTGCATCGGTGCTAGTGCTAGGCCATCCAGCCGCGCCTCAATGCGGTCAAGCCGCGCCGCCATGTCCGGCGGAAAGTCCGCCCCACGACCAAGGTTTTGCTGGGCCCGAATTAGCTGCTCGATGCGCATCAGCCGCAGGGCAAGAGCTTCATTTAGTGCCTCAGTCGATGACGCGCCGTCCGCTGAAACCGCAGTCATATCTGCTGGTAACTCGTTTATAATGGTCGCGCTCGACTCGCTCGGTAGTTGCTGCGCGCGAGCAGGCTGTTCCCACAGCATGCCCAGCCCTAAAATTACAATAGCAAATGACACACGCATCATAAAAGACCCTCCGCAAAAGCCCCCACCGAATGCCAAACGGTGGGGTATCAACGCAACCGCGTTCTTAGCCGACTATGATAAAAAACCACACAAAATACCAGCCCTGAGACACGTACCCCACGCCTACAGGGTAAGTGTGACACAAAAAAGGCACCCACTGGGGGTGCCTTTGATGATCTGAACCTTGCGTTCTAGCGGATGGTCGTAACCGCGCGGCGGTTTTTCGACCAGCAGCGATCTTCCGAGCACAGCGATACAGGACGCTCTTTACCATAAGAAATCGTGGCAATTTGGCTACCCGATACGCCGTAGCTCATGAGCGCGTCACGAACAGCTGTTGCCCGACGAGCACCAAGGGCGAGGTTGTAGTCGCGCGTCCCGCGCTCATCGGCGTGACCTTCAATAACAACACTCAAACTTGAATTTGACTTCAACCAGCTAGCTTGCGCGCGGAGGATATTCCGTGCATCCGAAGATAGCGACGACTGATCTGTGTCGAAGAACACACGATCCAAAACGTTATCGGACAGATAACCCGCTTCTGAGGCCTGAGACTCGCTGCTGACACCGCCCATTGAACTTCCCGATGACGTCGATGCTTTTTGCCCACAAGCTGCCAGCGCGATGGTCAAAAGACCAATAGTTAGTAAATTTTTCATCATGTCCCTCTTCATACCAAACTCCTGAGAAGTAAAAGGCTCAAATATTTAAATTTTGTTAAGTGCTCGCCCTAATTCCCTGCTTATAGCAAAATAATCCAAAAATGCAATTATTACAGAGAACAAAATAAATTGTTTCGTTACGTTCTATCTATTAAGTGGCGACCACGCTGGGTCAGAGGCAAAATTCGTGGTCTTCAACGGGCGCTCATTATAGCCCGTTAAGTCGACCGTCCACAAAGACGGACCGCCAGACGCGCCTTCGGTCTCGCGGAAAAAAGCAATAACGCGACCATTGGGCGCCCAGCTTGGCCCTTCATTATGAAAGCCCTCGGTTAAAATGCGCTCACCAGTACCGTCGGGCTTCATAACGCCGATCAAAAAACGCCCCTTATAGGTTTTCGTAAAGGCTATTAGATCGCCTCGCGGCGACCAAACCGGTGTGCCATAACGCCCTTTACCATAGCTGATACGCCGGGCATTACGCCCATTTGCATCCATCACAAATAATTGCTGCGTACCCAATCGATCGCTCTCGAAAACGATTTCGCGGCCATCGGGAGAATAGCTTGGCGCTGTATCAATCGCCACCGACGAAGTCAGACGTCGGGTCTCCCGCGTCCGTAGATCAAGCGTATAGATATTAGAGTTACCGTTGCGCTCGAGGCTCATAATAATTTTGCCCCCGTCGGGCGAAAAGCGCGGCGCGAAAGTCATGCCGGGGAAATCGCCAACAACTTCTTGCTGACCGGTTTCCAAGTTCAGCAAGTAAACCCTCGGTTTATTTTGATAAAATGATAGATAAGCAATCTCTTGTCGCGTTGGGCTGAAGCGCGGTGTCAAAGCCAGCCCCTGCCCGCTTGTTAACTGTCGCTCATTATAACCATCCTGATCCATCACCGCGAGGCGCTTAACGCGGCGATTTTTCTCGCCGCTTTCGGCAACAAACACAATCCGCGTGTCAAAATAGCCCCGCTCGCCTGTCAGCCGCTCATAAATAGCGTCAGCTACGAGATGACCAATACGGCGCCAATTTTCGCCACTGGTGTAAAATTGCAAGCCACTCATTTGCTGCTGCGCCACCACATCCCATAGTCTGAACTCAACCCGCAGGCGGCCATCACTTTCGAGCGTCGCCCGCCCTGTCACCAGCGCTAAGGTATTGATGATGCGCCAATCGCCAAACCGCGGACGCTCGTTAATGGCAACCGATGTCTGAATAAAGGCATCGCGGTTCACGGGGCGGAACAGGCCGGTTCGCTCAAGATCTGCGGTGATCAAATTGGCAATATTGGCGCCGACTTCTCGCTCACCATCGAAATCAAGAATAGCGATCGGCAAAGGATCAACATTACCCTGCGTAATGTCGATTTTTAAAACTGCCTGCCCAGCGCCGAGCGACATAAAATAGAGCAGGGTCGCTGCGAACCAAAAACGGGCTTTCACGGCATGTAAACTAAACATAATCTATTCTCCTAGCATATGACGTGGGTCGAAGCGAAGCTCTAGATCGCGCCAATGTTCATATTTTTCAACTGGCATGTTAAACGGCTGGCAACGTAATATGGCGCGCAAGACACTCTCAGCCGCCGCCCTAAAATAAGGATCGGATAGGCGCTGCCGATTGGTAATCACGGGCCCCTGCGATACTGCACCCGTTGCCGATAACGAGACGCTAATCTCGACGATCAAATCGCTGCCATCGCGGGCACCACTCGGAAAGCTCCAACAACGGCGCATTTGCGCCCGAAAACTGTCAATCTCACTGATCGTCAACTCCGCCACTTCTGGTGTCGCCTCGGGTGCCTTGGCTGCGTCTGGCGTTTTATCCAATAGCGCCTGAATTTGATCGATCTTCAAGCGATCCTCCGGTTCGGGTGTGGGTACCACAACTGGCGGCGGCGCTATTTTCTCTGGTTCGGGCTTGCTGAGCTTTTCAGGAACTGGCTCGGGTTTCGTCTCTGGTTTCGCTTCCGGGACAACCTCTGGCGGTGGCGCTTTTTGTACTGGTTTTGGCTTCGCCGGCGCTGGCTGAGGCTTGACCGCATCCTCACTCGGTGTCGGCGGCGCCTCATTTTTTTTCTGCAGGCGGGTGAGCTCACTCACTGGCACCAACTCAACCGGTAAGGGCTGCCATTGTGTTGGGACGGGCCGCAATGGTGGCGCCAAGTTCAAAGCCACGAGGATAAAAACCCCGTGCAGGAGAAGAGAAATGCCCAAATCGCGATGCGCAAGCATGGGACCGTCAGCGCTCCGTTTTGCTCTCCGTCACGAGCGCAACACGCGTGAACCCTGCAGCGTTAATCCGCGCCACGACATCAGCCACGCGACCATAATTGACGGCCTGATCACCGCGCACATAAATACGCTGGTCGTAACCAGAAGCTGTGATCGCCTTGAGCTGCGCGATCAAAGCCTTGGCCTTCACCTCGCTTTCTTGCAGAAAAATATCTCCCTTGGCATTAATGGTAATGACCAATGGCTCATCTTCACCAGACAAGTTTTGCGCCTGGGTTTTCGGCAAATCAACCGGCACGCCAACTGTTAACAAGGGAGCTGCAACCATGAACACAATCAGCAAAACCAGCATCACATCAACCATCGGTGTGACGTTGATATCGTTGAACACAGGCCGCTTTCTGCCTAAGCGCGCCGACGGCTGCATTCTGTTGCCAGTCTGAAAATTTGCCCCCATGTCACGCTTTTCCTTTGCGATCCACGACGAAGGTCATGAAATATTCGGCAAAATTATCAAGCCGCTGCCCGTAGCGCGCGGCTGCGTTGGAAAACACGTTATAAGCAATCACGGCCGGAATAGCGGCCAGTAGGCCAAGCCCCGTGGCAAACAAAGCTTCGGCAATGCCTGGCGCCACTACCGCCAAATTGGTGTCGCGGGTCATGGCGATCGCTTGAAAGCTATTCATAATCCCCCAAACCGTTCCGAACAGGCCGATAAAGGGCGCCGCACTACCAACTGTCGCGAGAAACAAAAGCCGCTCTTCTATGATCGCGATATCAGCCAAAATGACGGCAGTCATACTGCGATCGACGCGTTTCAAAGTATTCTCACTTAACTTGGTTGATGCATCGGCATTATCGCGCCCCCATTCACGCATCGCAGCGACAAATACCCGCGACAGGGCGTGCGACTGATCGCGCTCGGCGTGTTTATAGAGATCTTGCAAAGACTCACCTGACCAGAAGCGATGCTCGAATTTATCAGCCAATTGATTGTAACGCCTCAAAAGCCGCCATTTTTCAAAGATAATCGCCCAAGTCACCACCGAAGCCAGCACCAGCCCCAGCATCACCAACTGCACAACCCAATCGGCGCGCATAAAAAGACCGATCAGAGAAAAATCGAGTTGATCAACAAATTGGCCGGACTGCTCAACAACAGGATCCATATACGCCTCCCAAGTGCCACCAATGGGCAGAAATCCTCAAACAATAATGCATGTTGGATTAGAGGATAATTGTGTCAGAACTTAGACTTATTCGGCGAATTTAGACAAGCGCCACGCGCGGCAACTGATCAAACAAACCCACCAGTTCAGCTGGCAAACGCCGCGGTTTGCCGGCAAAATCTATACTCGCCGCCGTTAGATTAGCATGCCAGATTACCTCGCCGTCGCGGAAAATAACCTGCTCAGCCCGCAAGCGTGCCCCACGTATATCATAAAACCGTGTCGCCACCTCGAGCTCATCATCAATCCGTGCCGGCTGCAAAAACTTAATATCCATTTCGGTGACCGCAAAAGCTAGCGGCAGCTCGCGCGCGACTAATGCACGGTGGTGAATACCAATAGCGCGCAAATAATCAGAGCGCCCACGCTCGGCAAATTTTAGGAAATTGGCATGGTAAACAACGCCCGAGAAATCCGTGTCCTCGTAATAAACGCGGACCGTGATTTTTTGCCATGCGGCCTCGGGAAACTCAGTCACCGTCACCGCCTCCAAGCTGAAACAAATCCGTTTCCGACTGTGCTGGCGGCATCAGGCCGAGATGGCTGAAAGCGGCGGGCATGAGCTGGCGACCGCGCGGCGTGCGATTGATAAAACCAAGCTGCAGCAAATACGGCTCGACGAGATCTTCGAGCGCATCGCGCGGCTCGCTCAATGACGCGGCAATGGTGTCAATCCCGACAGGCCCGCCACCAAATTTTTCTGCGATAACGCTCAGATAGCGATGATCGAGCCCGTCAAGACCCCGCTGATCAACATGCAAACGATTGAGCGCCATATCAGCTATATCCGCCGTGACGCTGGTCGCATCCTGCAAATCCGCAAAATCTCTTACGCGGCGCAATAAGCGGCCAGCAATGCGTGGTGTGCCGCGCGCGCGACGCGCAATTTCGAGCGCCCCGTCGGGGCTCAATTCGAGCCCGAAAAGGCCAGCACTACGACGAATAATTTCCGTCAAATCCTCGACCTCATAAAAGTTTAAATAAATCGGAATACCGAAGCGATCGCGCAAAGGCGTTGTCAGCAAGCCCGTTCGTGTTGTTGCGCCGACCAGCGTAAACGGCGGCAAATCAATTTTCACCGAACGCGCCGCAGGGCCCTCGCCAATGATCAAATCGAGCTCGAAATCCTCCATCGCCGGGTAAAGAATTTCCTCAACCGCAGGGCTCAAGCGATGAATTTCGTCGATGAATAAGACGTCATGAGCCTCGAGATTGGTCAACAAGGCCGCCAAATCACCCGCTTTGGAAATCACGGGGCCGGAGGTTGAGCGAAACCCGCCGCCCATTTCACGCGCAATGATTTGCGCCAAGGTGGTTTTACCCAAACCTGGCGGACCAGCCAATAAGACGTGATCTAGCGCTTCTTGACGCTTGCGCGCCGCGCCAATAAAGACCGCGAGATTTTCACATTCTTTTTTCTGCCCGATGAATTGCGATAGCGTCTTCGGGCGCAAGGCGACATCAATATCATCTTCTTGTCGAGCACGCGATATCAAGCGATCATTCATTGTGACAACTCCCGAAGCGCGGATTTAATCAAGAGTTGTACATCGGCCTCGGCATGTTGCGTGCGAATGGTTTGCAATGTTTGGAAGGCAAGCGACCGTGAATAGCCCAAATTGATCAAAACAGCCAAAGCATCTTCCAAATCGCGAGCACCGCCACCTGTTTCAGTTGCCACTTCAAATTGCGGATCGGGCGCTTTGTCTTTCAATTCTTGCACAATCCGCTGCGCAACTTTCGGGCCTATGCCCGGCGTCCGCGCAATCATGGCCTTGTCTTGCGCCGCGATAGCAGCGGCGAGCTCATCCGGGGTCAATAGCCCTAGAACAGCGAGCGCGACCTTTGCGCCAACCCCTTGAACCCCCAACAGGAGCTTGAACCATTGGCGCTCGCTATCTTGCACAAAACCGAAGAGGCGAAACGCGTCCTCGCGGACATAAGGCTCAATCGACAGCGATACGCGCGACCCCAATTCGGGGCAATTGGCCAAAAATCGGCTGGTAACCTCGACCAGATAGCCGACACCATTGACATCGAGCAAAATGGATTGATCGCGATGCCCCAGCAGATCTCCCGTCAAGGCACCGATCATGACACTTCCTTAATCTTTAAAAACTTGGCTTGCCCGATATAGGCATGCGCAATCGCGATGGCTAAAGCATCGGCGCTGTGCTCATTGGCCGGCTCAGCCTTGGGCAAGATCATACGCAACATTGCTGCGATTTGCTGTTTGTTCGCATGCCCCGCGCCCGTGACGACTTTCTTGATCTCATTGGGAGCATATTCAGCCACTGTAAGCCCAGCCCGGGCGGGCACCAACAATGTTATCGCCCGAGCCTGGCCCAGCTTAAGTGTGGCGGCACCGTCACGATTGACAAAGGTATTTTCAACCGCCGCCTCTTGCGGCTTCAGCGCCTCAATTACTTCCACGAGACTAGCCTCTAGTTGAACCAAGCGTTCGGCCAATGAACAGCGCGGCGACGTCGCAACCGAACCATTAGCGATATGGGTAAGTTTATCCCGCACCACCTCAATGACGCCCCACCCCATGACTTGCAGTCCGGGATCTAGTCCTATGATGCGGCGGGCATGTTCACTCATTCAGCTAACGGTTAACCTCTCTAGGCCGACAGGCGCTCCATAATCTCATCGGAAATATCGAAATTGGCATAGACATTTTGCACATCGTCTACTTCGTCGAGTGCATCCATGAACTTAAGAACCTGCTCGGCCTCATCGCCTTCGACGCCGATAGTATTTTGCGGCCGCCATATAATATTAGCAGCCTGCGGCGCACCCAGCGTTGCTTCGAGGGCTGACGACACCATGTGAAGATCTTCGACCGCACAAAAAATTTCATGGCCGTCGTCGCTCGAGGACACATCCTCTGCACCGGCCTCAATCGCCGCTTCAAAAACCTTTTCTGCATCCAAACCTTCGGCGGCATATTCAATGGCGCCAACGCGGTCAAACATGAAGGAGACAGACCCCGTCTCGCCCATATTGCCGCCATTTTTCGAAAAGGCCGCCCGCACTTCGCTTGCGGTACGATTGCGATTATCGCTTAAAGTCTCGACAATCACGCCAATGCCACCAGGACCAAAACCCTCATAACGAATTTCTTCGTAGTTTTCCGAGTCCTTATCGGCGCTTTTTTTAATGGCACGCTCAATATTATCCTTTGGCATGTTCTGGGCCCGCGCCGCGAGCACAGCCGAACGCAGACGCGGATTGGCGTCGGGGTCAGGCATGCCGAGTTTTGCGGCTACGGTAATTTCTTTGGCGAGCCGCGCAAAAATCTTGGCGCGCTTTTTATCCTGTGCGCCTTTTCGGTGCTGAATATTTTTAAATTTGGAATGTCCAGCCATTCTTTATCGTCCTTAATTCTTTTACCAAAACCCACAACGCGGTCGACGCATCTGCCTCCGCGCAAACCCTAACAGCAACGAATCATTGCCAGATTAGCCTGTGATGGGGGCGCTGGCCAGCCTTCCGCCATAGCGAAAGGGTTCGACATGGGTGGCCAATCCCGTTGCATCATCGGTGATGAGAAAAACACCACAAATCGTCGCCGGACCCTCTGCTGCTTGAAACCGGCCACGGCGTAACTTTGAAACAAACCGGTAGACAGATTCTTCCTTTTGCATACCGATCACACTGTCGTAATCGCCGCACATTCCAGCATCGGTCATATAAGCGGTACCGCTCGGCAAAATTTGCGCGTCAGCCGTCGGGATATGCGTATGCGTCCCAACGACCAGCGAAGCACGCCCATCACAGAAATGCCCCATCGCCATTTTTTCCGACGAGGCCTCACCATGCACATCGACAATAATGGCATCAGCGACATCGATCAAAGGTGTCTCCGATAACACTCGCTCGATCGTCGCAAACGGACAATCGAGCGTCTGCATGAAGAGCTGCCCCATGACATTGACCACCAAAACTTGGCGCTCACCAACGGCGAACAAGCCCAACCCGACACCAGGTGTACCCGATGGAAAATTGACCGGCCGCAACAACCGATGATCCTGGTCGATAAAGCCCTGAATTTCTGGCTGATCCCAGACATGGTTTCCAGTCGTGATGACATCAGCGCCAGCGGCAAATAATTCCTCACTTATTTTCGGCGTAATACCAAACCCGCCGGCAGCGTTTTCACCATTGACGATAACAAAATCGAGCGCATGGGCTTTGCGTAAACCCGGAGGGGCTTCGACGACAGCCTCGCGCCCCGTGCGCCCCATAACATCACCTAAAAATAAAATTCGCATCGCTTACTCCGCGAGAAAACCACAGGCGGCGAGTTTATCCGCATGAATCGAAATCATCTTCGACGGCGTCACTATAGCATCAAGCGGTTGGTCATGGGACTCCATTGGACATTTCTCAACTTCTTGCGCATCAAAGCCGACGCCGATCGCACATATGTCGCGCGTTTGCCGCGCCTGTTCAAGGTACCGGTCGTAAAAACCACCCCCCCGACCAAGACGCATGCCGGTTCGGTCAAAGGCTAACAAAGGCACCAGGATGAGTTCCGGCGTAATCTGATCGCCACTTGGTTCGGCAATGCCGAAGGCGCCCGTGCGCAGCGGTGACCCGATATGCCAAAGATGAAATGACATAGCAGGCAACTGTTCATTTTTATCGACCCGTGGCAGCGCAATATGATGTCCAGCGGCATCGAGATCACGCATCACAACGTCCAGCGATAGCTCCCCTCCGAGCGCAGCATAAAGGCCGATGGTACAACGCTGCCGCGGCGCAAAAACCCCAGCCAGCGTTGCCGCCAGAGCTTGGGCCGCTTGTCGCTGATCGTCTTGCGCAATGGCCTTGCGGAATTCACTCATCGCGTTGCGTAATTCGGATTTGCTCTGCATTCGCCTTCTATAGCTTTTTGAAGCGGGACCGCCCTGGCCGTATCTTGCATGATCCTCGGAAACCTACATTAGTAGGTGGGCGCCATGTGCATCAGGCCACAACCCGAAACAGGGACAGCTCCCTTAAGGATCGTAAGGTCCCGAGCGTAATATGCATCCTCGAACCGGGCAGTCCCTTCGCTTATTTACTGCGCCCATCGTCGTCACGACAAGCGTTTAATTTAGATATCGCTCGGCGTGCTGGCGGCTAGTGCGTCAACCCTTTGCAACAGTGTCGCAATTTGGGCGGCTAAACGGGCATCCGTCTCAAGCGCTAGTGTATCGCGTGCCTGGTTCGCCGCCTTCAAAGCGGCCGTCGCGTCATTCAAGGCCTGCATCTGCTCTTGGGCTGCCGCCAGTTCACTTTTGAGGATCAGCGCCGTCAGAAGCAGAATATTGCTATCCACCGCACCTGGCGTTTGCTTGCGTAAATCCCTGATCTGCTCGGTCAAACTGTCTGCCAGCACCTTAATCTGCGCTTCCTGGCCGTCATCGACTTTTAGACTAATTTGCCGACGGTCTATTGTAACATCAATTTCAGCCACGCGAGGAAAGCTCCTGAATAAGTTGATCGACCGCCTTTTCTGCCTTTTCAACCGCAGAAACAGCTTTCCGATTGGCATGCTCCATTGCCTGCATGTCGCGCTTCAGGGTCGACAAAGAAGCGCGCAACGCCGCATTGTCTTGATCGAGGCTGGAGAGCTTGCCTGTTGCGTCGTTTTCACGCTGTTGCAAACGAAGCTGCAAGCGCCCCACTGCATCAACCAATCTTTCTAAGGCTTGCGCCGTTTGATCCATAAAAACCCCTTTTTCGAGAGTTTAAGCCAAGCCTCTCAGAGCCGCAAGGCGGGCAGCTGCCGTGGCCCAAAATCTAAGTTGTTGAAAAACCTCTCCACCACCGCAGATTAAGACGATAAAAAACCACAAAAACGGGCGAATCTGGCATTGACTTGGGTGGACAGAGCGGTATCTTGCGCCCGAATGGCGCTAGGTCTAGCCATGATCCTTACGAGTTGCGCAGTTTGCGCAGAATTAGCAGTCAGACCGCATGCCGCGCCCCCGTATGCGGGAGAGGTTTTTTAAAATGGCCGAACCAGTCGAACAAAGTTATGAGAAATTTCGTCCCATGGCAAACGCCATTCGAGCCTTGGCGATGGATGCTGTGCAAGCGGCCAATTCTGGCCACCCTGGCATGCCAATGGGCGCCGCTGACATCGCGACCATTTTATTTGCCAAGCATCTGAAAATCGATCCACTGCATCCGACCTGGCCGGATCGTGACCGATTTGTTCTCTCGGCAGGCCATGGCTCGATGTTGCAATACGCCCTGCATTATCTCGTCGGCTACAATGATATGACGATCGACGAGTTGAAGAATTTTCGTCAATTGGGTTCGAAAACTGCTGGTCACCCCGAATATGGCCATGCACAAGGCATTGAGACAACAACTGGCCCGCTGGGACAAGGTCTCGCGACCGCCGTCGGTATGGCTCTCGCCGAGCGCCTATTAAATGCCCGCTTCGGTGACGAGCTGGTTGATCACCGTACCTACGTTATCGCCTCGGATGGTGACCTGATGGAGGGCATTAGCCACGAGGCAATTGGGCTCGCTGGGCATCTGAAACTATCGCGCTTGATCGTGCTGTATGATGACAATGATATCTCGATTGACGGGCCACTTTCGCTAGCAGAGTCTGGAGACGCACTAGCCCGTTTTACAGCCGCAGGCTGGAACGCCGTTCGGATTGATGGGCATGACTATGCCGCCATCGATCAAGCAATCAATGATGCGAAAACGAGTGACCGTCCAACCCTGATCGCATGTAAGACAAAAATCGGCTTTGGATCACCCAACAAAGCCGGAACCTCGGGCGTGCATGGCGCACCTCTCGGGGCCGAAGAAATTGAAGCTACGCGGGCTAATTTACAATGGACCAGTGCGCCTTTCGAAATTCCCTCGGATATTCTCGATGCGTGGCGGATGGCAGGTCGCGCGCATGCCTCGGCCGTAAAAGCCTGGGAAGAGCGGCTTGAGAACCAACCCGCCGATGTGCATCACCGCTTCCAACGCACGATGAATGGCGATCTACCAAGCCGGCTCAGCGAGGCGATTGACCAGTTCAAAAAACAGATCGATGCCGACAAGCCGAGTTGGGCAACGCGCAAATCATCGGAAGAAACGCTCAAAGCCATTG
>CBFHZM010000051.1:0-13487 GCA_965660195.1 Alphaproteobacteria bacterium | reverse complement strand
ACAATTCGGAGCCCAAATAGCAAAACAGTCACCGCGTCCGAGGCCTTTTTCACGCAACACAGCCGCAGCCTGCAGAACGTGTGCTTGCAAATCGCCATAGGAAAGCCGCCAAGCGCCGTCTATAATTGCGTCGGCTTCAGCTTGTTGCAGCGCTTGTTGGCGTAAAATTTGCGGTATTGAAGTCATCATTACTCCTGAGAAACTCGTTTATACAATAAAATATATGCGATTTTCTACGCATTTATGTATATTCATAAGAATTCTTGTCGATATGCGTAAAACCATTGGAAAATACTTATGCAAGACTTTAGCAACAAAACCATCATCGTGACAGGCGGCGGCCGTGGCATCGGCCACGGCATTAGTGAGGCTTTCGCGCGGGCAGGAGCCGAGGTCATCATCTGCTCGCGAGGCCAACCGTTGGCCTTTGACCCGGCGATTGCAGCGCATATCCACCATATTGAACTCGATATTCGACAAGCCGAGGCTGCCGAAGCGCTAATCGATTTTGCCGTCGAGCGCACTGGCCGGCTCGATTGTCTAATCAATAATGCAGGCGGCGGGCCACCGGTTAAATCCGAGGAAGCAAGTCCGCGCCTGACCGAAGCGGTTATCAAGCTCAATTTGTTAGCACCGATTTTCCTCTCGCAAGCTGCCTATAACAAAATGCGCTCGCTCAACATTAACGGCAGCATCATCAACATTTCATCGGTATCGGCGACGCGCTCCTCACCCGGCACAGTGGCTTATGGTGCGGCGAAAGCAGGCTTATTAAATGTAACGACCTCGCTTGCCATGGAATGGGCGCCCATGATCCGCGTCAACGCCATTATTGTTGGACTGGTTGAGACCGAAGCTTCGGCCGACCACTACGGCGGCCAGAAAGGAATGGATTTTCTGGCAGCGAATTTACCCATGAAGCGCATGGGGAAACCACAAGACATTGCACAGGCCTGTTTATTCCTTGCCGATGAAAAATCGTCTTATGTTTCGGGGGCATGCTTGGAAGTTTTTGGTGGCGGTGAGCCGCCAAGCTTCCTGAAAATCACTGCCGAGGCGGCCGCGCAGGGGCGCGATGATGAGTGATATTGAAGACCGGTTGCACCGTATCGAGGCCGAGCTCGCTATTCGCAACCTAATCAATCTTTATGGCCTTGCGGCGGATTGCGGCGACATCGCCACTGCCCTGCACTGCCACACACAAGACGCGGTCTATATCGTTAGCGATCCCAATGCTGGGCGCGGCGCCGCCAGCACCGACTTGGAACTAACGGGACACACAGAGATCGCCGCCATGCTCGGCTCCGACATGCATCAAAGCCTATTGCCGAACTGCGCCCATACGACGGGCCCCGTGACCCTATCGGTCGATCGTGACGCGGCGCAAGCCGTCGGCTATTCTCGGCTCTACCATCTTAAAGAGGGGGCACCGACGCTGATGCGACTGGCGGTCAACCATTGGCAGTTTCGGCGCGAAAGTGGTGAATGGAAAATTTGCCGACGCTCATCGCGCTTGGTCGGCGAGGCCGAAGCGCAAAAGCTCCTCGCCACACAGCTGCAAAATTTTATCCGCTAGACCTTTACCGTACGCGAATTTTAGGATCCGGCGCGCCAGCGCGCATCGTCTTGAGAAATTCTTCGAGCGGCGCGGGTGGCGCCACCTCTGGCGTCACCCCATCGCGCGGCGGGTTTTTCCAAAATTTTTCCCATGACGGAAACAACTCATGATAGGCGCCCTCATAAGCCACGCGGTCGGGCCAGCGCATTTTCTGATCGCCAATAGGCGGCTTGTTGAGATCCGTCGCATACCAATAACATGGCAACCGACGGCGGAAATACCAACGTCCGTCAATCCGCTCATAATTATCCCAGTAGATCATTTGCATAATGACCCACTCGTCACCGCCATCGCTCGGCGTCTCATGTTCATTTTTTGAGTAGACAACGCCATGCGCATGATCGCTGTCATCGAACTCAATAATATGATTTCCCGTCTGGTGCGATGTGCCGGTGAATTGCAAACGCAGAGTATCGTCGAGCCACTTCTTCAGGGCCGCACGCCCGGTTTCCTCGCGGCTGACCCGGATGTCGGGCGCAAAAAGGTTCACATGCGCATCAAGGTCGCGCATATCTAAAGACAAAGCATATTTCGCAACCAGCTGACGAATTTCTTCAATCGACTCTAATCTGTTCAGGCGCTCTTCAAGGCTCATCATATTATCCTATGTATACCTGCCCACCATCCAGCGCAATCGTCTGCCCTGTCAGATAGGCGCTGTCAGGGTGACACATGAGGGCGACAAATCGACCAATATCAGCTTCGCACGATCCGATGCGCCGAAGGGGAATATTGCGAGCAAATGCCTCGGCTTGTTCTGGGTTCTCACGCGCCCACCATTGTAGAGCTGGTGAGTCGGCATGCGGCATGATGGCATTGACCCGAATACCATCCACGCCCCATTCACACGCAGCAGCCCGGGTCAGTTGTTGCATCGCCGCCTTGGCAGCAGCATAGCCACCAAACCCCGCCATATCCCAGCGCTTCATAACCGAACTCAAAACATTAATGATATGGCCACCATTTTTGAGATAGGGATGGCATAATTTCATCAGGCGAAAACTAGCAAGCGGACCCGACTCCCACCCCGCTTGCAAAGCCGCTTCATCCAAATCCAACAAGGGACCATTGGCGACAGACTGGGCGTTATTCACCAAAATATCGACACCACCAAATTGTGCGACAGTCTGAGATACACTTTTCTCAATGTCTTCGGCCGACAGCACATCGGCCACAACACCAAGCGCCTGGCCTCCAAGTTTTTCGATTTCGTTGCAGGTCGCATCAAGCTTAGCCTGCGTCCGACCCGTGATCACGATCTGAGCGCCGGTTTTCGCCAAAGCCAGCGCGATGCCCTGCCCGACCCCTTGTCCGCCGCCAGTAATGAGTGCCGTCTTCCCGTGATTAATTTTCGCGTCCATGATGATCCCTCCTCACCCTGCTGTATGGGTTGGGTAGTCGCTATAGCCCTCTGGCCCTGGTGTATAAAGTGTCTTGAAATTGATCGGCGCTAGCGGTGCACCAGTTTGAAAGCGCTCAACCAAGTCAGGATTGGAGATAAAGGCACGGCCAAATGAGACGGCCGCGCAATCCTCTGCCGCAAGAGCGGCTTCTGCCTCGGCAAGATCATAGGACTCGTTGGCGATAATCGGCCCAGTAAAATTATTTTTCGCGAGGGCGACATTATCAATGCCGTCGGCCATGCGGATAACATGCAGATAAGCTAGTCCAATGGGATTGCTGGCTTGCAACAAATATTCATAGGTCGCCACCGGATCGTCATCATGCAAATCGTTGAAGCGATTACCGGGGCTAATGCGCATACCCACCCGCCCAGCACCAATTTCAGCAGCCATGGCCTGCAGAAGTTCGATTACAAAACGAGCTCTATTCTCGAGGCTACCGCCATAGGCATCTTGGCGCTGATTGGTCCCTGTCGATAAAAATTGCGCAGGCAAATAGCCACTGGTCGCATGCAACTCGACGCCATCAAAACCAATGTCGCGCGCCCGTTGCGCAGTTGCGGCGAAAGCCGCGATCGTCTCTTGAATGTCCTTAGAGCTCATTTCCTCTGGCATTTCGAGCGGCGCCATGCCTTGTTCGGTAAAAATATCGCCCGCTGCACGGACCGCAGAAGGGGCCAAAACACGAGCCTCTTGCGCCCGGTTGAGGTGCGAAACGATACGACCACAATGCATAATCTGCATAACAATCTTCCCACCTCGATTGTGCACAGCTGAAACAACATTCTGCCAGGCTTGCGCCTGCACATCGTTAATCAGTCCGGGGGTACGAGCATACCCTTTGCCTTCAAAGGCAGGATAGACCCCCTCGGTGATAATGAGCCCTGCACTGGCACGTTGCGCGTAATAATCAACCGTCATTGGCAAAGGCTCGTCCTGCGCGCCGGCGCGGGAGCGGGTCATCGGCGCCATCACAATACGATTATCAAGCTCAATATCCCCCAAGCGGCAGGGGGAGAAGATTTTCCGCGTCATTTAACCCTCACGTCAGCATGTCGATAGCTGAAATCATCAAAAGAATAGCTAACTGCGTAAATATATATGGCCTCATCAACATATTCTCGGTGTTTTAATAGCATATATGGACGATTGCGTAAAATTATTGACTTATTTCCTGTATTTCCTATAAATAGTGTTAGGTCAGTTTAGCTCGCCCGTCGCCCTTTCTCCCACCTGTGGGCATGAGATGCAGTGTGAACGAAACCTATAACATTACCCATGCGGTAGAGCGTGTGGGTTGGTCTATTATGAGGAGGACTTATGTTTAAGCATAAACTGAAAAGCACGCTGCTCGCAGCAGCGGGCCTAGGTCTGCTGGCAAGCCCGTTGGCGGCCCAACAGATCGACGAGGTTGTGGTGACGGCTGAAAAGCGCTCTGCATCTTTGCAAGACACGCCGATCGCGATCACAGCTATCTCGGCTGAAACTCTGGAACTGCAAAAAGTTGAAAACGTAAATGACCTGAATGCATTTGCGCCAAACCTTGTTGCGCGTCCTGGGACAACCAATAAGAACGCGTCCGTTCTGACCATTCGTGGTATTGGTATTTCGGGTGAAGAAATGCTGACCCAAGATGCCCCAACGGGTATTTATATTGACGGCTTGGCAATCACCAAAGGTGCCGCTATGTCGGTTGACCTTGCTGATATTGAGCAAGTCGAGGTTTTGCGCGGGCCGCAAGGCACGCTGTTCGGTCGTAACGCGATCGGTGGTGCGGTGAGCTTTAAAACCCGTCGCCCCAGCAACGAAGCTGGCGCCACAGCGCAAATCGGTGGCGGTAACTATGGTTACAAAAATGCCAAAATCAAAGCCGATCTCGGTGATATCGGCAATAATGGCTTTCGGGTTTCGCTTGGCTTCGGCAAAAGCGAGCGCGACGGCGTGATCAATAACTTGCTGGTTGGCAATGACCAAGATCCAGGCGCCTATGAAACAACGAATTACCGTGTTGCCGTTGATTGGGATATTTCGGATACCGTCAACGCCTATTACACGTTTGACAGCACGTCGACCGATAGCTATGCAAATTACTATCAAACAACGGCGTTCGACAGAAGCGTTTATAGTACCGGTTATGATCAAGTATTGCGCGGCATAGCCGCCGGCGCAAATGCCGGCAAGGGGTGTCCGACGGCTCTCAGCGCTAAGCGTCTGAGCGATGTTTGTATCAATGACCTTGGCAAGTCTGAAAACGACACGCAAGGCCACATGCTGCAACTCGAATTTGCCCTCAACGGCATGACCCTGCGTTCGGTTACAGGACAGCGCGAATGGGACTTTAATGCGGGTGTTGGCGACCTGAGCGGTTACGGCGCTCTGGCGGGCGTAACTCGTTTGGGCATCCCAGCGAACGTCGCGAGCGCCTTGTACTCGTCTGATAGCGATCGTCATCACGAGCAGTTGTCACAAGAGTTCACCTTGATCTCTGACAGCAGCGGCAAACTGCGTTGGGTTGCAGGCATCTTCATGCTCGATGAAGAAGGCGAAGAGTCGGGTACGCAGTATGTTTATCTGATCGGAGGCAATCCGCCACTGATCGGCGCTAGCACGTTAATCTCGGCCGCCTCTCCAGCGTTCAAAATGGAGTCTGAATCGCGGGCCATTTATGGTCAAATCGACTACGATATGAGCGATCGTCTGACGCTGAGCACGGGCCTTCGTTACTCTGAAGACGAAATGGAAGTTGTTCAAACATTGCCAACAGCTGCCGCCGGCACGCGAAGTGAGAAGTTTAGCGAGCCAACCGGCCACATCACTGCGGCTTATGAGGTTAATGACAACATCAACACATATGCAAAAGTCGCCCGCGGCTATCGCTCAGGTGGTTTTGCTGCCCGTGGTGATGGTGACAAGTTCGACGAGGAAACGGCAACATCATATGAGCTTGGTCTGAAGACCCAGTATGACCGCGTTCGTTTCAATGCGGCGATCTTCTCGACGGATTATAAAGATCGTCAGATTACCCAACCCATATCAAATGGGGGTGCTTATGTTAACAAAATTGTTAATGCGTCCGAGCAAACCATTGAAGGTATCGAGCTTGAAGTCGATGTTGCCATGACCGACCTTTTATCGATGACGGCGTCCTATGGCTATCTCGACATCGAAACCAAAGGCTTCTTGTGGAATATTGGCACTGCCGCCAACCCGAATATTCAAGATATTTCGGGTGATCTGATGAATACTGAGCCGCAAGACACAGGCAATTTTGCCATTACCTATGAGAACGAGACCTCAATCGGTAAAGTAACGGCGCGTGTGAATGCCAATTACACCGCAAGCTATCACTCCTTCGCCAACACTTATGTGACGAAGCTTGTGAAGGAAGTTGTGTCAAAGAGCCGGACCCTCTTCGATGCACAAATTCGTATCGAAAATGCCTTTGGGTCAAAAGCCTTTATCGACATTTGGGGTAAAAACCTCACCGATAAAGAATATGTTACCCGCGCAGTTGACTTCCAGGCACTCGGCCATGCTGGTGTCTATTGGGGCGACCCACGCACAGTCGGTGTCAATGTTGGGGTTAAATTCTAATCTCAAAACCGATACGGTTAATAGAAAGGCGGCGAGTTCATCTCGCCGCCTTTTTTAGTATCCATATCCTGTGAGGCTGTTTAAGACTTAGGCTTCGGCCTCAACCGAGGGGCCTTGCAGATAATAAATCAGCTGGACCAGCGAGCACAAAAGTACAGCGCCATAAAGCGGTACAGCGCCAGCATGCTCCATCACCGCGCCCGCTAACCCGCCGCCTGTTAATATGCTTATGCCGAACGCTGTCGTTACTAAAACAACCAATTTATTGCTCGGGTCAAAACGTGCGATTGCTGCGGTTTGATATAAGCAGCCGAGCGTAAAGCCGAACTCCCAAACCCACGCAGCAACCATAAACTGCGTGAAGCTCTGGGCTTGCCACAGGCCGAAAACACCGAGCACCAAAATGGCGTAGCAATAAACATGCGTGCGTTTAAACCCGAGCCTGATGCCCAAAAGCGCGCCGAGAAAACCTGCCAGGCCACCCAACAATTTCAACACCGAGAACATCGTTCCGATTTGCTCACCCGACGGAGCAAATTTTTGTCCGATCGTGGCGAGAAACCCCCACATGCCAACATTAGCCGTGAGGTAGACGGTAAAAAACAAGACGGCCAGCCATGCATGTTTGGCTGCTTGCCAGCTCGGATAGCTGGCGATGACCTCTTCGCTACGACCGTCATGCGCTGGTGCCGATGGCATCATCAATATGCCGAGCGCCAGAATGAGCACTGAAGACGCGAGGCCATAAGCCGCCCCTTGATAGCCATAAGCGGCAATCAAAACAATCGGCAGGACGAATAAGATCACAGATATGGTGATCAACTCGATACTCAGGCGCATCCCAAAGGCCTGCTCTGGGTTCGGCATGTCAGCCAAAATTCGCATTGTCAGCGCGTGCATCAGAGCACAAAAAAAGCCGAAGGCAATCCACGTCACATAAAGCGAAGCGCCGCTAACATGCGCCGAAGCGACAAATGACGACACCGCCAACAGGCAAATCACAGTTGCTGATTTGCGCCAGCTAAAGCGATCAACCCAGAGAGGCCCCGAGAGCGTTCCCGCCAAGTAGCCCAGCCCCGTGCTCGAATAGAGAAAACCAAGCTCGACCTCCCCCAGTCCCAGACCTTGCGCTGCACTGCTGAGCATGAGCGGCATGGTATTGAACACAAGCCCACCAATTGCCGAGACCAGTGAAACGGCAACAATCGTCATCAACACGTTAGACATTTTAACCTCTAATAAACAATCGCCGGATTGGGCGGGTTGGGAGACCCCAGCGCCTCACGATAGGAAGGCGGTTGCTGTCCATCGCGATCAGTAATGGCGTAGCGATCGCGCGCCACCTCGGCGGTGATCAATGTGTGCCCCGAAATCTCTGACGCTTTGGGATCTGTCGCAATAGCATAGACAATGTCGGCAATGAATTGGGGTGTTTCTGCCGTTGCAATGAATTCTTTATACTGCTCGGGATGCACCTCGGCCGCGATCAAAGCGCGCTCGGTGATCAGTGGTCCCATCCACAAAGAAACCGCCGTCACATTGAAAGGCTTGAGATCAACCGCCATATCATGCGCCATTTTATCGAGACCCGCTTTCTGTGCGCCATAGGCAGGACCGTGCATATAGCAGCTGGCGCCAAAGCTCGACCCCATCGCAATCACGCCGGATTTCTGCTTCGCCATGATCTGGGCGGCGTGCCAACTCGCGACATAGGCCGAGCGCAAACCTACATCCATGATACCTTGGGCCGATAATTCTTTTTCCCAGAAAGGTTTTTGCGCAATCAATTCATGATGAATAAAAGCTGCGTTATTGACCAAAATATCGAGCCCTGCCTGCTCATCTTGAATTTGCTGAAACAAAGCCGCGACTTGCGCGTCGTCAGTATGGTCACACATGACGGCAATGCCGGTGCCGCCAGCGGCGGTGATTTCAGCTGCGCTCTCAGCGACAGTCCCAGGAAGAGGCGTGCCATCCCAATTTTTTACCTGACCGGTTTGTGTGCTCCGGCCTGTTACATAGACCGTCATACCCTTTTTGCCTAAGCCAAGGGCGATACCCTTACCAGCGCCTCGGCTCGCGCCCGTCACCAGAGCAACTTTTGGTTCTTTCATTGTCCTATCCTCTCCTTGTCATCGATGATATTTTTACACGACGCCGCGCGCCTGCACTGGGGCAAAGCTACTTTACGCCTTGCCCTCACCCGCCGTCACCTGCTGGAGAAATTCACGCGTGTCTTCAACTTGCGTCCGCGATGCCCACAGCAAGCAGAAGAAACCTGGAACGCAAGCCAGCAAAACCAGTATGAGAGCATACCGGATCGCTTGCGCGCCAAATTCAGCCGTAAAATAATCCGTCAGCAAACCGGTGACTTGAACGCCAATCACCATGCCGCCAAAGACCATGCTAAAGCCCCAGAGTGAAGTGCCAATGGCACGCAATTGCGCGGGAAGAATATCTTGCAAAGCGGCTTGCGTTGCAACGACCCAGCCCCCACCGGTGAGCCCGCCGGCGACAACAAGCGCGGTGGCAACATTAATATTCGGCGCCAAGCAAATACCAATCATCGACAGCATGGACGCCAAGACCCCGATCGCTGCCAGTCGCAGCGGCCAGCGCGCGTCGCGTTGTGCCAAGCGATCGCATATCGTTCCGACAATCACCGCGCCCGATAAGCCAAAGATGACGGCCGTTAGTCCATAGCGCGTATTCGCCTCTAAAATTGACAGATCGAAGGCGCGCGCGAATAAGGTCGGCGCCCAAACCCCGAAGCCATAGCCCGCAAGGCCACTAAAGGCCGAGCCGAAAAACATGAAAACAAAAGAGCGCTTGCTCCACAGCAGGCGCCACGTTTGCCCAAAGGACAAGGGATTACGCGCGTCGGCAACATTGCCGGCATCGAGCCGCCCACGCGCCGGCTCGCGAACCGAGATCAAGGTTAAAATGCCAAGCGCAATACCAGGCGCACCCAAAACATAAAAGGCCATGTGCCAGTCATAAGCAGCAGCAATGGCGGCGCCGCCCGATAGACCGAGGATTTGGCCAAAATAGACGCCGAAATTTAGAACAGCGAGCGCCAGAGCCCGACGCCGCGGTGGAAAATAATCAGCCAGAATTGACATCGTCGGGGCAATAAAGGCCGCCTCGCCAACGCCGACACCAATCCGCGCGAACGCAAAAACCCCCGGCGTCGATGCGTAACCAGAGAGAACAGTAAAAATGCTCCAAATCACGGCCCCCGTTACGATAATGCGGACGCGATTATAGCGGTCGGCCAAACGAGCAATCGGTACAGCGAGAAAAGTGTAGATCATCGCGAAGGCGGGGCCGACTAAGAGCCCCATATAGCTATCGGAAACCTCGAAATCCTGCTTAATCAACTCGAGAAGTCCCGAGGCAACCCAGCGGTCGGCTAGGTTGAGCATGTACAGCAACATGAGAATGATAAGCACATACCAAGCGTAAAAACGCGATGGCGCTACCTCAGAATTTTGATCGCTCATGCTACCCCCCTTGAACATCAAATCCACTTTGCGCTACGGACTGTAATCCTCAGACAGCTGAACCACAACAGCTGACACCGCCACCTTGAACACGGCAATAGAGGAAATCCCGAGCCTTCAGACAGCTTCGATTATGACCTATATTGCGTAATAATTATAGATTAATTCTGCGCAATTCGTACAATTTGTAATAATTTATGCAACTTTTCGTATATTTATAGACTTTTTTCCCGATCCTTATATACTGCGTAAAACCTTGTGGGGGCAATTATGGCACGCAAAAAACCAGAATCATTCAAAGTCTGGAAACTCGGCAATTTAAAGCTGAAGAATCGGATCATCAAAGCCGCAACCTTTGAGGGGCTGACCAAAGGCGGCGACCCCGGTGAAAAGCTTGGCAATTTCCATGAAAAGTTTGCCGCGGGCGGGAGTGGTATCGTTACGGTTGCTTATGGCGCTGTGAACCAAGACGCGCGAACTTTCGACGACCAAATGTGCATGCAAGAAGACGCCGTCATCGCTCAATTGAAAAAAATTACCGCGCGCATCAAACGTCATGGTGCCGCTGCCTCCATCCAATTGGCGCATTGCGGTACTCAGACCAAATTCTCACGATTATCGAGCAAACCATTTGCACTGGGAGCTAAATGGGGCCTTAACCCCTATGGAATGTTCAGCGGTATTCCTTTCACGCGCCCGTTGCGAGACGCCGAAATTATGAGAATTATCGATGACTATGGTAACGCCGCCCAGCGCGCCGTTGAAGCCGGTTTCGACATTATCGAATTGCATATGGGCCACGGTTATTTGTTCAGCCAGTTCCTCTGTCCCGCCGTCAACAAACGCAAAGATCAATGGGGTGGGTCGATTGAGAACCGCGCACGCTTCGGCCGACTGGCCATTCAGAAAGTCCGCGAGTGCATCGGCACCGAGGTGCCGATTATCGTCAAGCTCAATGTTGAGGACGGCTTTAAGGGCGGCCTTGAAACTGACGAAGCGTTAGAAGTAGCCAAAATGATCGAGGCCGATGGCGCAGCAACCATGCTGGTGCTGACGGGCGGCTTTAGCTCGAAAAACCCGATGTTCTTCTTCCGCGGCCCCTCCTTCATTAAGCCATTAATCGAGCAGCAAAAAAACATTGTTGGCCGTCTGGTTTACTCCTTGGCGGCACGCAATTTCCCCGATATGCCGTTTCAAGAAATGTATTTCCTAGAGAAAGCCCGTCGCTTTCGTAAAGCTCTTAAAATGCCAATCGGCCTCGTCGGCGGCATTAAATCCTTAGCAAGTTATGAGACTGTAATTGCCGAGGGGTTTGATGCTATCGTTTTAGGGCGGACGCTGATCCATGACCCTGATTTACCAAATCTCTATGCCAGCGGCGCCCAAACCGAAAGCGGTTGCATTACCTGCAATCGTTGTGTCGCCCATATTGATGGCGATGAAGGTGTGATTTGTCCACGGCGGCGGGAACTAGAGCAGGATCAAGCAGCTTAATCCGTCGAACGGATAAGATAGCGAAGGAGTATAATCAATGACGACAACACAAGATTATGGACTTGGTGAATTTACCTTTCCGCGTGGTTGGTTCATGGTTGCCGAGAGTAGCGAAGCAACCGGCAAGCCGACTGCCTTGCGTTATTTCGGCCAAGACCTCGTTATGTATCGCGGCGAGAGCGGTCGCGTCGTCGTGATGGAAGCATATTGCCCACACATGGGTACACATTTAGCTAAAAACGAAACGTCATATGTCGTGCTCGACGGCAAGCAAATTGATGGCGATGGCATTCGCTGCCCCTATCACGGATGGCGCTTTAACGCCGATGGCAAATGCGATGAAATCCCCTATTCACCGGCGCCGATCCCCGAAAAAGCCTGCATCAAGAGCTGGCCCGTTGCCGAATGGGGCGGTTGCGTCTTTGTGTGGAACGATGAAGAAAATGGCACCCCTGATTATGATCTACCGGCGCTGCCGGAATGGGAAGATGCCGCTTGGGTAAATTGGCAGATTGACCATCTCGGGGTTTTAAATTGTCACCCGCAGGAAATCATTGACAATATCACCGACAAGGCACACCTAGCTCCGATTCACGGCTCGCAGGATATGGAATATTTTGAAAGCGAGTTCCAAGATCATGTCGTGCGGCAAAGACTGGCCGCGGGGCACCGCACCTTGGCCGACGATATTTTATACAATGACACCTGGTATACTGGCCCCGGTATATTAATGTCGCGTATGGAAGGTACGTTTCCGTCCATCATGCTCATCACCCACACCCCGGTTGAAGACGGAACGGTCCGAGCATGGCACGCCTTATTGGTGAAAACCAACGACGTCGAAATGGCGCGCGGCTATCAAGACGGCAGCCGCCAAGCCTTTTTACAAGATTTTGACATTTGGGCGCATAAACGCCCTTGTCTACAAATCATGCAAGTGGTTGGCGATGGGCCTTTTGGCAAAGCCCGCATCTGGTACCAACAATTCTACAACCCACGCGCCAAGGCCAAGGACTTCCAAGCCAGGGTAAATGGCAAAATGATCACCAAAGGCACCAAGCGCGACCCGTGGGAGGGCGACCAAAGCGCCGCTGAGTAAAGCAGCATGCTCTTACGTGCAAACTACCGCGGACAACCGTCGCGGAAGAAACTGAAATGGTAGGAATGAGACAATGGCGTTAACTTCGGCAGATAT
This sequence comes from Alphaproteobacteria bacterium, assembly GCA_965660195.1. GTDB lineage: Bacteria > Pseudomonadota > Alphaproteobacteria > RS24 > RS24 > JAYODZ01. The sequence goes on along the minus strand of CBFHZM010000051.1, from coordinate 680 downwards.
AAAATCCGCAGCCGATGCGCTGTATCAGGCGCATGCATCGCATCAGGCCATCGGCCCGCTACGCGATCGCTACGATATGACGATTGATGAAGCCTATCAAATTCAGAATAACAATACCGAACGTTGGCTGAAAGAGGGACGATTGCTATCGGGGCGCAAAATTGGCGTGACGTCGAAGGCGGTGCAAACCCAGCTTGGCGTCGACCAACCCGATTACGGCATGCTGTTTACCGATATGGCCTTTGCCGACGGCGAAACAATTTCTATGAGCCATCTCTTGCAACCCCGCATTGAAGGCGAAATCGCTTTTTATTTGGCGAAAGACCTTGATCGCGAAGGCCTCACTCTGGCCGAGGTTTTGTCGGCGATTGAATATGCTGTCGCGGCGATTGAGATTGTCGACTCGCGCATTGCCGATTGGAAAATTGGTATCACTGACACCATCGCCGATAATGCCTCCTCGGGCCTCTATGTCCTGGGATCACGCCCCGTGAAGCTCGACGCTTTTGATCACCTCGGCTGTAAAATGGTAATCGACCATAATGGCAAGAGTGTCTCAAGCGGCGTCGGCGCGGCTTGTCTCGGTAACCCTCTCACCTCCTGCTTGTGGCTGGCGCGAAAAATGTTTGCTGTCGGCCGCCCCTTAAAAGCCGGTGATTTGATTTTATCCGGCGCCCTGG
>CBFHZM010000050.1:0-13693 GCA_965660195.1 Alphaproteobacteria bacterium | reverse complement strand
GCTCTGACAGGGTTCGTCAGTGCCGAAGACACGCTGGCCGCTACCTGGACGCCATTTGCAGGGCAAGGTTCTGCTGTTACGCTTGACTATCTCGAAGCAACGACCTCTGCATCTGCTACGGGTGTTGCTGCGGTTGCAACGCAAGCCACATTGACCCTGGGCGGTGACGATGTTTATAGCATGGTTATCAGCAATGGCACCTCGGACTACACACTGTCCAGCGCAGTGCTCGATGTTTCGGACAGCAATTCACGTTCGGCTTTTGCCGCGTCGCTGAATGCAGCTCTGAACGGTTCTGGTATTGATGCCGCCGTCAACAGCGCCGGTCAGGTCTCATTGACCAGCCGTAGCGGTAGCGACATCACGCTGAAAAGCTTCAGCTCTGTTCTTGGCTCGACTGGCACCTTTGCGCCAGCGGCTGGCCAAGGTGACAGCTATGTTGCCAACGGGTCAGGTGCGATCAATGGTCGTGTGGCTGTCTCTTCCAGCTCGTCTGCTGCAAGCGGTTCTGGAAGTGCAGTTGCCCAAATCGACATCAGCTCGCAAGACGGTGCGAATGATGCGGTCTCTGTCATCGACAGCGCGATCTCATACATTCTGAGCCAACGGTCGAACCTCGGTGCGATTGAAAACCGCCTCGGTCACACGATCGACAACTTGTCGAACATCGTCGTGAACACTGAAGCTGCCAAGTCACGCATCTTGGATGCCGACTTCAGCGCCGAAACATCTAAGTTGACCAAGTTGCAAATCCTGCAACAAGCGGCAACTGCGATGCTGGCACAGGCCAACCAGTCGAAGCAGACAGTTCTCTCACTGCTGCAAGGCTAAGTTAGGTTTCAGTATACGAAAACGGAAAGGGCGTCCCGCGGGACGCCTTTTCTATTTCTGGCCGATAAACATGAAAAACGAGCGTAAGTAGGCTGCCGCGTTCTCAATCACCGCCTGCTTCGGTTCGCTAAGCGTGCGGCCAAAGACGTGTGAGTTCGGATGCACGGGCTGGGTGAAAACACTTTTTCGGTCACGCCCAAAGAACCAGTATCCGCCCTTCAACCCCAGAACGATAGTCGGTTTTCCCAAACCACCTGAAATATTTTGAACCGAGGTGCCGACGGTCACGACGAAGTCAAGATTGTCGATAAAAGCGGCTGTGCCCGCTATATCATGAAACTGATCGAGATGAGGGTGACGGTAGAGCCGGATGCCATGCTGCCCGAATAAAGTATCACGTTCTTCTGCATCATTATCATATTGTAGACTTACAAAATCGGCATCCACGGACTTAAACATCGGTACGAGTTCGTTGAGTTCATAATAGTGCTTGCTCCGAACGCCGTCGGTGCGCCGGCTGCGCCAGCAAATACCAATTTTGGGTTTTCGCGATAGGCCAGCCAACCATTGGCCGTATGTCGCTTTAAGCGTGCTATCAGGGTCTAAGTAACGGGTTGGCTGGCGATCGAAATCGCTATCTTGATGGCGATATAGCGGCATGAGGCTGCCAATCGGCATCTGATGCTGATAGTCCTCGTTAACGCTCAGATAATTCTTGTCGTAACGTGGCGTTCGTACCAGCGCCTCTGGGAAAGAGGTTTGAAACAGTGGTATGAGTTTTGGGTCAATTTCGAGGATCATTTGATTTTGGGCGATCGGAAGCTCGTTTAGAAGAGAGGCGTAAGCGATGACATCGCCGACGCCTTGCTCGCGCCAAATCATGAGCTTCTCGTCTGCGCGCAAAGCTTGGCCTTGCCAAAGCTGGGCACTCGTGAACTGGCGAGGTTCAGTGGTGTTGATGGCCACCTCAAAACGCAGCCGGAATTGCTCGAACCCGGCTTTGATATTTCCGCAGGAAAGGTCGAGCAACCCCATGTTCCACAGCGCTTTTGGAACTTTAATGTTCAAGGCGCGCGCTTGATCGAGTATCTCCTTACAGCGATCGATGTCGCCTCGACTTCTGTAAATACTAGCCTCAGTAATTTTGAGCAGAGGATATCTCTCGACGACTGCACGATTTTCTTCAATTACGGCCAACGCGTCTTCTGTGCGGCCCATTTCCCACAATGCTTGTGTTAGAAGGTGTATCGCAAAGTCTGCCTCAGGATTGTCTTGTAAATAAGCGATGGCCTCTTGCTCGAGAAGCGCAAAATCGCCTTGCAAATAATAAACATTCAATGCCAGCTGAAAAATAAGTATGTCGTCGGGTAGTTGCACCCGCGCTGTATCGATAACGGTGCGTGCGAATTCGTATTTATCGCCCTTAATTAGCAGGCTGACATAGGCTTGGTAGGCGTCTGAATATTTCGGGGTCCGTTCGATCAACTGGCGATAAATTTTTTCCGCCGACAAATAATCGAATGCTTCCGTATATAGTTGGGCAATTGCCATTTCGGTTGCATCGTCGGCATAGGTTTCCCCGCCACGAATGAAGGAAACCGCATAGTCGCGGCGGCCTTGTTCCCATAAAACTTTGCCTTGCAACAGGTTAAGTGCATGCGTGTCAAACAGCTTTTTCTTGCGCGCAAGATCGATATGTTTTTGGGCGTTCTTGAAATCCTTGGCACGCAAATGTGCGGTCGCCAGCCCGACGTGCAACTGCTTGAGCTCGGGTCTGATCGACATTAATTTCTCAAGTGTGACAATGGTTTGTTCGGGATCATCCGTAGTTGCTTGCACTAAGCAACTATCGACGAGATCCTTATCCGAAATGGCTTGCATGGCGTCTCCTATCATGCCGAAATATCGGCATAGAGCTTGCAAAGCTTGTGCCAGCCTGTAACTGGGCCGACAGAAGGGTGTTTATTATTCACCGTATCGGTTGACGGGCTTGGCATAGGTTTTGCAGTCTTCCGACGTAATTCAGGAGGCTCTCTATGATCATTTGCAATCAGTTTTCGGGCAAAGTCATCGCAGTAACCGGCGGCACCGGCTCGTTTGGCCGCGCTTTTGTGCGAAAGCTTTTACGCGAGTTTAACCCTAAAAAAGTCGTAATTATCTCGCGCGATGAGCTCAAGCAGTTCGAAATGCAGCAAGAAATGCCCGATCCGCGCTTGCGGTTCTTGATCGGTGATGTTCGCGATGCCGAACGCATGGTCATGGCCTTGCGTGGCGTTGATTATCTGGTGCACGCGGCGGCCTTGAAGCAGGTTCCAGCGGCCGAATATAACCCGCAAGAGTGCGTGAAAACCAATATTGTCGGTGCCAATAATGTGATCTCCGCAGCCCTGGCTAATAATATCGATAAGGTGATCGCACTTTCGACAGATAAGGCTAGCTCACCGATTAACCTCTACGGCGCGACCAAGCTCGTCTCCGATAAGCTATTCACCGCCGCCAATAATATGCGTGGTGACCGTCAGACGAAGTTTGCTGTTGTGCGTTATGGTAATGTTGCTTGCTCGCGCGGATCGGTCATTCCGTTCTTTGAAAAATTGCGTAGCGAAGGTGCGAAGACTCTGCCGATCACGCATCCTGATATGACGCGCTTTCTGATTACACTGCAAGAGGGTGTTGATCTGGTATTGCGGAGTTTCAGCCGTATGTATGGTGGCGAAATATATGTTCCGAAACTACCGAGCGTGAAAATTACCGACGTTGCGGCCGTAATGTTGCCGGGACGTAAGCATAATATTATCGGCGTACGGCCAGGCGAGAAAATGCATGAGGAAATGATCCCGCTCGAGCTCGCGAGTGATGCCATTGAATTCGAGGATTATTTCACCATCCGTCCCGCCATTCGTTTCTTTGGTATGGAGATTGATTATACAGTCTCGGCACTTGGTGAAGTTGGCGTGCATGTGGCGAGCGATTTTTCATATCAATCCGGCACAAATAATTGGTATTTAACGCGCGCTGAGATCGCGGCCTTGCTGGGCGAGCTTGGGGTTGCTGCATGAAATATTACGCCCGACAGTCGATTGATGCGGGCGATGTAAAAGCCGTGACCGAGGCTCTGACGTCGGACTTTCTGACGCAAGGGCCAGCGGTCGAGCAGTTTGAGCAGGCGCTCGCAGAGTATACAGGCGCGTCCCATGTCTTGGCTGTGAACAGTGCGACTTCGGCGCTCATGCTTGCCTATCAAGCGGTTTTGACGCTGCGCGATAAGCCTTCCCCCATCGTTTGGGTGCCGGCCAATACATTCGTCGCAACGGCCAATGCTGCTATCTTGATTGGGGCCGATGTCGATTTTCTAGATATTGATATTGCCACGGGCAATATTGATCTCGATGTCTTAGAAGCGCGTTTGACCGTCGCGACGGATCTACCCGATATTGTGGTGCCTGTTCATTTCGCTGGGCTGGCGGTCGATATGCACAGACTACGCAGCCTTGCCGACCGTTTTGGTTTTGCTATTGTTGAAGACGCGTCGCACGCGCTTGGCGGTCGTTACCAAGATACCCCCTTATGTCGGGCGCAATATTCTGATGCTGCCGTAACCAGTTTCCATGCTGTGAAGTCTATTGCGACTGGCGAAGGCGGTGCGATATTTAGCCAGAACCACGATATTGCAGAGATTTGCCGATCCTTACGCAGCCACGGCGTTACGCGCGACAGGCAAGTATTTTTTAAGGCCTCGTCAGCGCCTTGGTATTACGAGCAGCATGGTTTTGGATTTAATTTCCGGATGTCCGATATGCAGGCTGCATTGGGCCGCTCGCAGTTGCAACGTCTTGATGATTTTCGGACCCATAAATCAGAGCTGGCAAAAGCATACCGCACGAGCCTGTCGCAAGAACATTTTTACATCGTTGGCGGGGCGCAAGACGGCTCGGCTTATCATCTATTCCCAGTCTTGTTGCCAGAGCATATCGGCGAGACGATGAAAATTGAGCTCTACGAAGCTTTGCGATCTGTCGGTTATCAGTTCAATGTGCACTATTATCCAGTCAATGAGCAGCCTAGCTATGCGGCCTTTAACGGGAAATGTCCGAACGCCCTGAGCTTCTATCACCGTGAATTAAGTCTTCCGCTGCATATGGAAATCTCGCGCGCCGATGTCGAGGCTATTTGTTCGGTCATGAATGCGTGGATGCTTGAACGGGCGGCGTGATGCGAACAGCAGTTATTGTTCCAGCGCGGTATGGCAGCAAACGCATTCCGCAGAAAAATTTTCGTTCCTTCCTCGGGCGGCCTATTTTATTTCGCGTGCTTGATCAGCTTGTTGAAGCCGCGTGTTTCGATGGAATATTTGTGAACACCGATGCCCCGCAGGAAAGCCTCATGGGCTTGCCGGAAGCGGCGACCTTGATACCGCGCGATGCTAGACTTGCCGATGACCACAGCCCGATAAAAGATGTTGTTCAAGACTCGATACAGTGGATCGAAGCGAGCGGTCAGAAATTCGATATTTATACCCTGGTCTACGCGACCGCCGTTTTAGTTCCAGCGGCCGCTTATGCGCAGGCGCAGGCAGAGGCCTCGAGGCTTGATAAACGTTACTTGTTATCTGTTACCGATTATGGTCACCCGATCCAGCGGGCTTTCGCAATTACGGCGGACGGACATTTGCAGCCAGCGGGGGCGTTTGCCAGCAAGCAACGAACGCAGGATTTTTCTCAATATTATCACGATGCGGCGGCCTTTTGCTTTGGTGCAAGAGATCTATGGTTTGAGGACGAGCCGATTATTGGGCCTGAGACCGTTGCCTATAAGCTACCGCGCACCAGCTCTTGGGATATTGATACGCAAGAAGATTGGGATATTTGCGAAGCTATTTTTGCGCGCCAAATGTCTCATTAATATCAGTGTGATCGAAGGCCAACGGGTCGCCAAAGGCAATATCTTTTTGGCAGGTGCGGCCGATCAATGTTTCAAAATAGCGCGGTGCGAGCCCAAAGCCTGGACGAATGCGCTTGATATTATCGGGCGTGAAGGTCTCGCCGGCGCGAATGTCGCGGCTGGCATAAATCGAACGCCGAAATTTAAGGTTAGCCGCCTCGGCCGAGGTGCAGGACACCGATCCGTCGCCTAGCGCCTTCGCGGATTGGCGGCACTGGGCTACGAGATCTCTTAGTTCTTGTGGTTCTAATGAGAAGGCCGCGTCTGGCCCGCCATCGGCGCGCGCGAGGGTAATGTGTTTTTCAATCACCCGTGCTCCCAAAGCTGTTGCCATAATTGCCGCCATTGTCCCGAGGCTGTGGTCCGATAACCCAATATGATCCCCGAATTTATCCTGCAAGGTCCTGATCGCCGCAAGATTAATGTCCTCAATGGGGGTCGGGTATCCGCTGACGCAATGCAAGAGATAAAGGTCCCGTGCCCCGTTAGCCTCGGCGTGGGCGACTGCTTGTTCGATCTCAACGATTGAGGCTAGCCCGGTCGACATTATCATCGGCTTACCCGTGCGCGCGACTTTGCCGATCAGCGGCAGGTCGAGAAGCTCAAAGGATGCGATTTTGTAAAAAGGACAGGCTAGCGCCTCGAGAAAATCAACTGCAGCCTCATCAAATGGTGTGCTGATGCAGTCAATGCCCAATGATTTGGCATGCTCAAATAACGGTCCATGCCATGAAAGCGGTGTATGGGCTTCCTCATAAAGATCCCATAGTGTCCGGCCATCCCATAAGCCGCCTGAAATACGAAAATCGTCTTTGTCACTGTCGAGCGTCATGCTGGCGGCTGTGTAGGTCTGCAATTTCACGCAGTCGGCACCTGCCTCGGCGGCAACGCTAATCAAGGCTTTAGCGCGGTCAAGATCGCCGTTATGGTTGCCGGAAATTTCCGCGATGATATAGGGTGAGGGTGATTTACCGATCATGGCTTTTGCTTGTTAATTGTTTGGCGAGAGCTGAAATATTAGCGTCCTCAAGATAGATATTGGATAAAATATCGGCGGCCTCCTGGGGTGCGTGCGTGAAGGCAAGCCGCAGAATGTCCATCCAGTTTTTATTGTTGCGCGAGCGAATGGCTTCGATTTCGTCGATGATCTCTAAGGCAGTTTTCATGGGCTTTGTCCTAAATCTTTCGTTCTCCAAGGATCAAGCAATTTTCACGCCAGAGGCGGAAATTGCAGGCAGCAAAGATTTTTTGGCTGGCGATGTTAGTCGGCTTAATCGTGGCTGAGAAATGGCTAGCCGGATAAGGGTTATGCGCCAGGCCGCTACGCAACAGCGGTGCGCCAAAGCCGGCGCCGCGGGCATTGGGGGCTATAATGATGCTGACATCGACGCGATCGTCTTGCGATATGTGATCGAGGCGGATCATCCCTATTTTAGTTTGGCCGAATGAGCCAATAAGAATGCGTCGATCAGGGTTATCAAGCGTTCGGCTGAACCAATCAAGATGTACGGCGGCATCTAGGGCAGCGCTATCGAGAGAGGCCGCACGTGTATCAGGATCATTGCGCCATTCACATAAAATTTCGCAATCACCAGCACACGCAGGTCTGATTGATAAAGGTTCAGTCATGCCACAAATTCCCATTGGCCCCCAAAGTCGATCCAAATTCCGTGCCAAAAAGGGTCAAAAAAATAATTATTCCTCGTTAAACTTGATGATTTTCAGTCGTTTATATAATCGAGGGTAGGGTTGGTAAATATGTTCGCAAACCGCGGCGACGCAGACTGTGTTCCCGGTGTTGAAAGGGAGATCAATGGCGATCGATATCTCAACCTTGAGTTCTTTGCAATTATCGACCTATTTTGTCGATAAATTGTCATCTGCTGCGATGGCGACAGCTCCGGCCGCAGCGTCAGATCAAGACTCGGATCAAGACAATGTAAATCGTTTTTTTTCGGCCTCGGATGGGTCACGTTTTCTATTGTTGAAGCAGAATATCGACGCCCAAAGCATCATCTATTCCGCGGTTGAGTTGCAAGCATCGGTTCTCGCTGATCTCGATAATTTAATAAATGATGTTTTGTATTTGGAAACTAACCTCAAGGATGCAGACCTAACGCCGGATGCGCGCATTGATATTGGTTTGACCATTGACCAGCGCAAGGCGGCAATTAACGAAGTGATCGCGCAGTCTTATCATCGCGAAGATCTTAATCTCTCTGGCTTTCATGGCTCGTCTGATAAGCTACTGACGACGCTCTTGCCCGATACCGTGTCGATTGAAAGCTTAGGCGTCGACCAGGCTGAGCTTTTGGCGCTCGAAGTCGATTTCGCTTCGATTTTTGAGAATATGCACTATGCGCCTGACTGTCCGATCTGTGCGGCTCAGAATAGTGACCTCGAGCAATCGGCATTGAACGCTTCGCTGGGTAACGATATTGCAATGCCGGAGTCAATTGCTTCGACCTATACGACCAATAATACCGGCACCGCGAGTTCGGGATCCTTCGCCACAAATTACATTGAAGCCCTTAATGCTGGCGTAAAGTGGGATATCGATACTGCATCAGGTGAGACGCTGACCTATTCGTTCTATAAGGGTGATGCCGTGACGCCTTATGCTTATAGCTTGCCGGCCAGCTACAACGATAACACGCCGGTCCCTCTATCCGACGGCGATGCTGGCAATGATCAAAAGGTGCGCGACGCTTTTGCCAAATGGGATGCCGTCATCGGTATTGATCTTGAGGAAGTTACCGAGACGGTGGGTTCTGACGTTGTCGGTGAAATGCGCGTGGCTTTTGTGACTGACCGAGATGGTGGCGGTGCAGGGACATTTGCCTTTGCTTATTATCCCAATACAGGCCCTTCTGGGGGTGACGTTTGGTTTGATATGGCCAATACGACGGTCATGGCTGGCGAATATACCTTTGATTATTTCGCCACTATTCACGAAATGGGACATGCTATTGGTCTGGCTCATCCTTTCGCGGGCGCCAGCCCCTTTGTGGCTAAGCCCGAATTGGCCGGCACCGAGCATTTCAACCGGAACACCGTGATGTCGTATAATTTCGATGATCGTAACGGCTATTTCGATGTCAGCACTCTGGCCTCGGGCTATAGCAGTTCGAATTGGAAACACGTTTATCCTATCACGCCGATGATTTACGACATTGCCTATGGTGAGGAACTTTACGGCGTCGAGACCACCACCAATACAGGTAGCACGCGTTACAGTTTCGACGTCAATCCTGTCACCTTAGAGACGATTTACGACTCGGGCGGGGAAGATACCCTCGATGCGTCCAACCAAACGCGGCAAAATATTATCGACCTTACGCCAGGCAGTTTTTCATCGATCGGCCTCTTGCCTGACCGCGCGGCGGCACAAGCCTATTATGAGGGTCTGGGTATTTCTGCTGGGGCCGTGAGCGGCTGGTTTGGCGTTTTTGATGCCACAGCCAGCTCCATGATGACCGCCAATGCTGGCGATTTTACCGATGGTGTATATCGTGGCCAAGATAATGTGGCCATCGCGTTCTCGACCACGATTGAAAATGCCAAGGGCGGATCAGGTAATGACCTAATCACGGGTAATGCCTCAGCCAATCTTCTAGAAGGCAATGATGGCGACGATGCGATCACAGGCGGCGGCGGCAATGATATTATTGATGGTGGTAGTGGTTCGGATACAGCAATTTTTTCGGGTAATGCGGCGGCCTTTCGGGTCAAGCGCGAGGGTAGTTCGGTCACTGTGACAGATCTCACCAGCGGGCGCTATGGCACGGACAGCTTGCGCAATGTTGAGTATTTGCGGTTCGACGACCAAACCTTAACGGTTTCTGAACTGACCGACGAAACAATTACCATTTCAGCCGAAAACCGCGTTGGTGAACGCCGTCGCCTAAATCAAGCGGTTACGTCTTATGCGGGAGGCGCTCGCAATGACACCTTGCTTGTCGACCGCGGCGATCGTGTTGACCGAACAATCGATGGTGGAGCTGGCAATGATGTAATTGCGGCTGGCGCTGGTAGTGATGTCGTGCAAGGAGGTGTTGGCAATGACACGCTGCGCGGTGGGGCGGGGCGCGATATTTTGGATGGCGGAAGCGGCAATGACCGTTTTGTCATCGTGGGTAAAACGCAGCCTGGCCAATATGCGGCGAGCGCAATCGAAAATTCGGCCGGCAGCGGTGTTAACCTTGCGCAATTATTATCGCTTGACGATCTTAATAATAGCGAGGGCGATCTGTCTGCGGGAGAGATTATTCGCGGCGGTGAAGGCTATGATGCAATTTTCGGTTACGGCGAAATGGACTTTACGACCGTGGAAATCGATAGCATTGAGGAGATCAATCTCAATTCCACTCTGCGTATTCGTTCCGATCAGCTTGCGGCGTTGGCATCTGCTGGTGGCCGAATTACTGGCGACGGGGCCTCCGTGATTGAAATTGTTGGCGCGCCCGGACAGAAACTTGTCGATCTACACTCCCTAACGCTTACAGGAATTGGCGAAATTATATTGGGCGATGGCGTCGCTGCGCGTTTTGGCGATGCTTCGGCGGCTGGCGTCGCCGTGATCTCGGGCCGCGGCGAAGTTGCTGCTACTTCTGAACAAGGTCGTAAAAATATAGCAACGGCTGTTTTGAGAGCGGGTGCAATGAATGAAGTTGCCTTCTTCGCAAGTGACGAAGATTTGGGACGCTATCAGGGTTTTGTTCTTGAGCGGGCGCGGGCCAGTCAGCAATTGCAGCGTTTAGATGCCCCTCTTCTGACAGCTTATGAAGATGGTGTTCTAGGCTCGCTTAAGGCGGGGGGTCGGCTTCAAATCGGCGACTCTATTTTCTTAACCGAGCGTCTTGCACAAGGTTTAGCGGATCGTGCCATAACGCTCGAAGGACAGTCGCAGAGCCTCGTGACAATTGCTGCAGGTCGTACGGTGATGGATCTCTCAGGCCTGTCTTTCAAAAATATTTCAGCCTTACGATTGGAAGCGGGTGCGCGCGTTGTGGTAACGGGTGCGCAAGTTTCGGCGCTGATGGCGATTAGTGGTTCTGGTACGATTGCCAGTGCCAATTCGGATGCTTTTGCTGACTTGCGGGCGGGCTTAAGCCAATTGCAGCTTAGCGGTGATTTGACGCTTCTAGAGTCTAAACGCGATGCTGAACTTCTGACGTCTTTTAAGTTAGACCGCAATCGTCTATCAACCCGCGTGCAAAATGCGCCCAATGACTATACAGACTGGAATATTGTTGCAAATCCCACCGCTTTGACAAATGGGTCTGACCAAAGCGCGGTTGCAAATATCAGCGTTTTGGCTCAGCGTGCAACTACATTAAAAGAGTCGTTGCTTGTTTCGATCAGTAATAATGCTCAAAATACAATTCAAAAACAATATGTTAACATAGATTCTTCGGGTCAGCCGCTAACCAGAGGCCAATCGGTGCTGCCGCAGTTGCTGGCGCAGCTCGACCTCGAGGCGAATATAGCAGCCAAAGCCTATCATTTGTCCGCAGATACAATGGCCGTTATGCTTGAAAGATTATAAAAAGGAGCCTATTTTCCAAGCTCTAAAACGGAGTTCCTATGGAATATTGTCCCGAATGGTTATTTGAGTATTGCGTTGCGCAAACGGCAGCTGATTTTTTGTCAGCCGAATTGCCGATTGAAGCGCATGCCAAAAAATACGCAAAAGACTTATCGGAAACCTATAACGACGTTGATGCCGAAATGATAGAGTTGGCCGCGACTGGGATTTTGGAGTTTTTGAACGAAATTAAGGTCGGCGAGGATGCAATTGATTATCTCATTCAGTTTTGCTGGTTCTCGTTGAATTTTGAAAACCACCGCGCCATTAAGCGCAAACGTAAATCGATGCTGTCGACGTGTTTTGACCCTGTTAAAGAACGGACCTTTTCGGCGGATAAGTCGGTGAAAAGCTTCAAAGCCTATCTCTATGCCGATCGTTCTAATGTTTTGCCGAAGATGCCGACGGGGTGGAAGCTTGCCGATGAAGCTGATGTTGAGCCCTTGAAAAAAATGACAGAGCGTGAAACCTCCGTCATGGACATGCTGTAGGTTCACTTATTTTTTCAGGCTAGCTGACCAGCTATCCATAAAACTTGTCAAATAATCACCGGTTTTCTTGAGCGACGAGACCATCGACTCCATGGCGGCATATTGTTTCATATAGCGTTCGCGGAGGTTTTCCATCTTATCGTCGAGGTCGAGAAGTTCGGCTTGTTTTTCCGCCACATTATCGCTGAGGGTCACGAGCTTCGCCGAGATAAAGCCTGAGGAGGCGAGGACATCATCAAGATAACCTGAGATCATCGATGTCATGCTGCGCGTTGCGACGATCGAACTCGAGAGGGGGTAGCTATCGATCCCCAAAATTAGGCCCTTGGCATTACCGTCGGTAACACGCCAACTGGTCCCAAAGGCCTCGGCGGCGATATCATCGACTGTCACTGTACGCGCCTCGCCGTCGGTTGATATACCACTATTGATACCAAAATATCCGTTGAGCGTAGTTGAAACGTCAGTAATCTCCACAGAGCTCGTGGCACCCGTCGTTGCTGATGTAAAGACCAGCGTACCCGTAGCTGCCGATACAGATAAGGTGCTGGCGCCGAACACACTATCGATTTGTGACTGGATCTGGGTCGCAACGTCGGCCAGACTATTATATGTGCCTGTCGCGAGGGTGATGCTCTGTGCTGCTCCGCCATCAAGGGCAATATCGAGCTGCACGCTGCTGTCAGAAATTACCAGAGGTGTGACATTGTAATCGGTGGTCGGCGTCGCACCCGTGAAGGTTCCGGCCGTTGCCTCGGTGGCTTCTATGGTATAGGTGCCGGCAGTGAAATTGTCGCCCGACATGCGTGGGTAAATCGCATCGGTAGCGGCAAACAGGCCGTTTGAGAATATTGCAGAGAAGGCCGTCGGATTCGCATCGAAAAAAGAGTTAAACTTCGTTTGATCAAGGCTTAAAGAGCCGTTGCGTTCTGTTTGCAAGCCAAAATTTGCTAGGAAAAAGCTCGTTCCATCATAATTCACCATCTCGGTTGTGGTGAATTGAGCGAGGCGTGACTTGAGCGCTCGAATGCTGGAGTCGCCCGCCAAAGGCCCGGCATCAGAACCATTTACGCCCGGCTTGCTATATTCATTGAGCAGATTAATCGCCGCATTTAGGGCTGTCGTAAAATTGGTAAATTTGTCATAGGCGCTGGCGCGATCTTGGGCAATGGCAATTGTACCAGTGCTGGTGGAGACCGTATTCAGATCGAGCTGCAAACCATCAATTAAGTCCGTCACGCGGTTGCTTGTGCGCTCGATGGTAACACCATCGAGGTCAAAAACAGCATTTTTTGCCGCCTGAACGATGACACTAGCATCATAAGTCGTCGAGGCGAGGGCTGATAAGCCTGCCCCTGCGGCGTCTTCGATTGCTGAAATCGTAAAACCGTTTTCTTCGCCAGTGGCGCCTTTGATCATCAGACTGTAGGTATCGTCGCCATTGTTGACAACATTTGCCTTAATCGCGACGCCAGCACTATTGATCGCAGCAGCGATATCATTGAGCGAGCTGGCTTCTGGGTCGATCGTAATAGCGATCGGGTCGCTACCTTGGCTGGTAAAGACGCCGGTGCCAGCGTCCCAGGCGCCGAGGTCGAAACTAAGAGTTCCGCCGCCAATATTATCTTCGCGTGATGCAAAGCCTGAAAAGACGGAGGTTTGGAAGGCTGCCAATTGAGCAACATCAATATTGAAACTATTTGCAGTAAGTTCGCTGGCATCTGTGACCGAGACAGTAACATCGCTAGTTGACGAGCTGGCGACAAAACCATTCTCGCCTTCGAGGGCGCTTAGCGACGTGTTGAGTGTAGCCATTGAAGATTTGATTTGCGCATAAGCCGAG
>CBFHZM010000049.1:0-13887 GCA_965660195.1 Alphaproteobacteria bacterium | reverse complement strand
CCTTGTTGGGGCTTTTTGGGCTCTGTCCGTAAGCTTTGTCAGCGCTTCCGAACCCCAAGCTGAAAAAGCGAGTGAGGCCGCTATCGCCGTGCGCGGACTACAAGACAGTGTTGGTCTCGCCATTGAAAACAATCCCGAGCTTGCGGCGGCAAAGGCCGAATATAAAGCCCGCCACCGGAGCCAATTTATTAGTTTTTCGACAATGTTGCCGCAGGTGACCGCCTACGCGACCGGTTATTATCATAAAACCGGCGAGGATGATCCGGGCGAAACCTGGAAAGAAAATGAAGACGATGCCTATGGCTTGCGTGTCACCTATGATGTGTTTACCAGTGGTAAAAATCTAAACGCTTTCCGTAGTGCGCGCGCCGACGTGCGGGCACAGCGCTACAGCAGGCAAGGTACCGAACAAAATGTTCTGTTGCAGGCCATAACCGCGCATTTAGATGTGTTGCGAGATCAAAATGTGTTGGCTGTTAACGAAAAAAACCTTGAGGTGCTTCAAAAGCAATTGGAAGCAGTGCGTGATCGCTTTGAAGTCGGGGTCGTAACACGCACCGATGTGGCGCAAAGCGAAGCGCGCTTTGCTGGTGCGCGGTCACAGCTGATTGCGGCGCAAACTGATTTGCGCGCCTCTTATGCCGGTTATCTTCGGGTTGTTGGTGTTGAGGCTGAAAACCTCATCAATGATGGCGTTATTCCCCAGCTTCCGGACTCGGTCGAGGATGCAATTTCGATCGCTCGCAGCGAGAGCCCGATTTTGAACGCGGCGCGCGAGGGAGCGCGCGGTGCGCAATTAACCGCTTATAGCGAAATTGGCTCGGCTCTTCCGCAAGTATCTGTTGTCGGAACTTATGCGCGCTATGACAATAAAACTCCCGTACCAGGTCTGCAACGCGAAGAAGGTGTGGCTTATGACGTCAGCGCTACCGTTACAGTACCGATTTTCACCGGTGGGCGGAATATAGCCAAAGTGTCAGCGGCTCGTCATGCGGCGGATGCCCTGGCGCAGTCAGTGCACGCTACGTCCGGCTCTGTTGATGAAAACGTCGTTGTTGCATGGCATAGTTACTTGTCAGCCTCGGCTGTGATAGCAGCGCGTCAGGAGCAAATTAAAGCTTTTGAAATTGCACTCGAGGGGGTGCGGCAAGAAAATAGCTTAGGCACGCGCACCACACTTGATGTTTTGGACGCAGAGCAAGATCTGCTAGATGCGCGGGTGAATTTAATTACCGCAGAACGTAATCAATTCGTTGCCGCGTATGGTTTGCTTGCGAGCATCGGCCGCTTGCAAGCCAGTTTCGTACCAGCGGGAAATATAGTAGACTGACGTCTGAGACATTTTGGTCGAAGGGCGGTCATGGACAAAAAAAACCAAACATCAGAAGCGCTCGAAGCCATTCAGCGGATTATTCTCGAAGAGACGAAAGCCTCGCTGTCGAGCGATATGGGACGACGCGAGGAAGCGCCGCCGCATAAGCAACTACCGTCACAAACTATCCTAGAAGCAACCATCGCGGCTATCGTTCAGCCTATGGCCTCGAGGTGGATAGCCGATAATATGGAACGAATTGTGCGCGAGGTGGTGCGCGATGAATTGCGCAATCGGGATGATTTCTAAGCTTAGGGCTTGAATAGCCTATAGCGGTGGTGTAGCAAAACGCAAAGAAAGTCAAAGTGTTCGGCGGTTCGCATGTCTGATAGTAAACTCGAAAAAACCTATGATCCGGCAGCGCTAGAAGCGCGGCTGTATGAGGCTTGGGAATCGTCAGGCTGTTTTGCTGCTGGTGCGAATGACGGCGATCCCTTTTCGATTGTTATTCCCCCTCCAAATGTGACAGGGAGCCTCCATATGGGGCATGCCCTGAATAATAGCCTGCAAGACATTCTGTGTCGGTTTGAGCGGATGCGAGGACGAGATGTTCTGTGGCAACCCGGCACCGATCATGCGGGCATTGCCACGCAAATGGTTGTCGAACGACAATTAGCGGCCAATGGCGAACCGTCGCGCCGCGATCTCGGACGCGAGGTTTTTGTTGATCGCGTCTGGCAGTGGAAAGAGGAGAGCGGCTCTACGATTACCCGACAATTGCGTCGGCTCGGCGCCTCTTGCGATTGGAGCCGTGAGCGCTTCACCATGGATGAAGGCCTCTCCGAAGCTGTGCTGAAGGTGTTCGTTTCGCTATATGATCAAGGGCTAATCTATAAAGATAAGCGTTTGGTCAATTGGGACCCCGGTTTGCTAACGGCCATCTCCGACTTAGAAGTGGTGCAGAAGGAAGTCGACAGTCATCTTTGGCATTTTGATTACCCGCTGTCGGATGGGAGTGGCAAAATTACTGTTGCAACAACGCGACCCGAAACGATGCTTGGCGATAGCGGTGTTGCCGTGCATCCCGACGATGAGCGCTATCAGCATTTGATTGGTAAAACGGTGCGCTTGCCGATTGTTGGTCGCGAAATCCCGATTGTTGGCGATAGCTACGCCGATCCCGAGCAAGGATCAGGGGCAGTGAAAATTACCCCAGCACATGATTTCAATGACTTTGAGGTCGGCCGACGCAATGATTTGCGGGCAATCAACATGCTGGATATGAATGGCTGTATCGATTTAACCGACGACGCCTTTGACGCTATGCCAGAAAAAGAGAAATGGCAGGGACTTGATCGCTTTGAGGCGCGCAAGAAAATTGTTGCAACCATGGATGACTTGGGGCTGTTAGCGAAGATCGATCCGCACACCCACATGGTGCCCTAGGGCGATCGCTCGGATCAGGTCATCGAACCATGGCTCACAGATCAGTGGTATGTCGATGCCGCGACATTGGCGAAACCCGCGATCGCAGCGGTTGAGAGTGGCAAAACAAAATTTGTTCCTGAGAATTGGAGCAAGACCTATTTTGAATGGATGCGGAATATTCAGCCGTGGTGTATCTCGCGGCAATTATGGTGGGGACACCAAATTCCGGCCTGGTATGGTCCTGATATGACGGTCTTTGTTGCGCAGACGGAAGCGCAAGCCCAAGCCAAAGCGCAGACGCATTATGGCGAAGCGGTCGAGTTACAGCGCGATCCTGATGTTTTAGACACATGGTTCTCGTCAGCGCTGTGGCCATTTTCGACTTTGGGATGGCCGCAGGACAGAGATCCTGCTTTAGCGCGTTATTATCCGACCTCGGTTTTGATCACTGGCTTCGATATTATCTTCTTCT
The DNA here is from genome assembly GCA_965660195.1 of Alphaproteobacteria bacterium. Classification (GTDB taxonomy): domain Bacteria; phylum Pseudomonadota; class Alphaproteobacteria; order RS24; family RS24; genus JAYODZ01. The sequence goes on along the minus strand of CBFHZM010000049.1, from coordinate 10,675 downwards.
GGGTCGCACGGATGATGATGATGGGGCAACATTTCATGGAGGATGTTCCGTTTGAGACGGTTTATATCCACGCGCTGGTTCGCGATGAAAAAGGCGCCAAAATGTCGAAGTCGAAAGGCAATGTTATCGACCCGCTGGATCTGATCGATAAATATGGCGCTGACTCCCTGCGCTTTACCTTGACGGCACAAGCTGCCATGGGACGCGATGTAAAATTATCCCAAGCCCGCGTCGAGGGTTATCGCAACTTCGGCACCAAGCTCTGGAACGCAGCACGTTTTTGCGAGATGAATGGCTGTTTCGACAATCGCACTGAGTTTGATCCTGCGCAGGCAACAACGGCACTGAACAAATGGCTGGTTGGGGAAGTCGTGCGGGCACAGGACGCCGTGACCCGAGCGCTTGAGGCATTCCGGTTTAACGATGCAGCGCACGCGATTTACCACTTCATTTGGCGTAGCTTTTGCGATTGGTATGTCGAGCTCGCCAAGCCAGTTTTGCAATCGGATGCTGATGAACGCGATGAGACGCAACGCGCCGCGCGGTGGGCTTTGACCCAAGCCATTAAACTGTTACATCCGATCATGCCTTTTGTGACGGAGGAAATCTGGGCCTCGCTTGAAGCCGATCGTGGGTTCATTATGCAGCAGAGGTGGCCAAGCTTTGCCACCGCGTTGATTGATGCTGAGGCTGATGGTGAAATCGAATGGTTAATCGGCTTGGTCACGGAAATTAGGTCGGTACGATCGGAAATGAATATACCTGCGGGCGCGAAATTAACCCTCGACTTGGTGCAAGCCGATGCCGAAGTGTCGGCTCGCATCGCGCGACAAGCGGATGCATTACATCGCTTAGCGCGGCTTGAGACAACGCAGGTTGTGAGCGATGTGGCGGCGGGAAGCATCCAATTTGTTTATCAAGGTCAGACCATGGCATTGCCGTTGACCGGACACATTGATATCGACGCCGAGCGTGCTCGATTGCAAAAAGAAATCGATAAGCTCGACAAGGAAATTAAGAAATTCAGCTCTAAACTCGAGAACAAAGAGTTTCTGAGCAAAGCTCCCGAGCATGTGATTGCCGAAAACCAGGCGCGCTTGGCACAAGAGCAGGAACAGCGGGCAAAGCTGGCGGCTGGTTTGGCGCGGCTCAACTAGCCGTTACCCGCCTTATATATAATAGTCGATAAAAAAATAGGTCGTTACGGAGAGCGAAATAGCGGTGACGATATAGCGGAGCGTTTGTTGCGATAAGCGTAGGGCCATTCGCGCCGCGCTATAAGCGCCGACAACGAGCCCCATTACAAGAATGATCCACGCATGCCAATCAATCATGTCGGCCTGAATGAACAGGGTGGCTGCTGCGGCGGCATTGGCGATCGAGAATATTAATTTGATGCCATTCATTTTAACGACTTGCTCAAAGCCCAGAAGCGACAACGTGGCGAGCATGATAATTCCCAGTCCAGCACCAAAATAGCCACCATACGTAAAGATCACGAGCAGAATAATGGGGGCTAAAACAATGTGGATGCGGGCTTTAAGCTTGCGATTCTGCGGCGCCATATAAAAAATAATTGTGGCGAAGAGCAAGAGCCACGGGACTAAGGCCCGAAAGATATTCTCAGGTGTCGCGAGTAGGAGTTTAGCACCTATAACGCCACCAATAATGGCCAGAGGCACTTGCCAAAGCAATGAGGCGAATAAGGGCCGCCAATCTGGGCGAAAGGCGAGCAGGCCGCTTATGTAGCCTGGGATAACGGCCAGCGTGTTGGTGGCAATAGCGCTGATCGGGGGGATGCCAACAAAAACCAGTGCTGCATAGGTCGGCGTACTGCCGCCGCCGGCGAGGCTATTCATGGCGCCACCGAGTACGCCCGCCAAAAACAGAAGCAGCCCTGTCATAAAATCCCCTCAGATTTTGTCTCGCCCTAACCCGATACCATGTGCTAGAGAAAGTTCAGTAAAACAGCCCGTCGCGGTGAGAACAAGCGGAGAGATCGAAATGACCGAATTTGATAAATCAAAACTACCCAGCCGGCATGTGTCTGTTGGTCCAGAGCGGGCTCCTCACCGATCTTATTACTACGCGATGGGCATGACGGAAACAGAAATTAATCAGCCTTTCGTTGGGGTGGTTTCGTGCTGGAACGAGGCTGCACCATGTAACATTGCTCTGATGCGGCAGGCGCAAGCTGCAAAAGCCGGGGTGAAAGCAGCGCATGGCACGCCACGCGAGTTTTGTACGATCACTGTCACCGATGGGATTGCCATGGGGCATGAGGGGATGAAGTCGTCGCTGGTCTCGCGAGAAGTGATTGCAGACAGCGTCGAGCTAACCATGCGTGGCCATTGCTATGACGCTATGGTGGGCTTGGCTGGTTGCGATAAGTCGCTCCCCGGTTTGATGATGGCAATGTTGCGTCTGAATGTGCCGAGCGTGTTCATGTATGGTGGATCAATTATGCCGGGCGAGTTTCGCGGTAAAGATGTGACGGTTTTAGATGTTTTCGAAGCCGTCGGACAGCACGCGGCGGGTTCAATGTCGGATCGCGATTTACATGACCTCGAATGCGTCGCTTGCCCCAGTGCGGGCGCTTGTGGCGGGCAATTTACGGCTAACACCATGGCGTGTGTGTCGGAAGCAATGGGGTTGGCCTTACCAAACTCGGCTGGGGCGCCAGCGCCTTACGAGAGCCGCGATGCCTATGCTGAAGCCTCGGGGAGGGCGGTTATGGATTTGGTGCGGAAAAACACACGGCCGCGCGATATCGTGACGCGTAAAGCGTTAGAGAATGCAGCTGTGGTTGTCGCCGCAACGGGGGGCTCAACCAATGGTGGGCTGCATTTGCCAGCGATTGCACATGAGGCCGGCATTGATTTCGATTTGATGGAAGTCGCGGAGATTTTCAAAAAAACGCCTTATATCGCCGATCTTAAACCAGGCGGTAACTATGTTGCGAAAGATATGTATGAAGCGGGCGGCGTACCAATGTTGCTGAAAACGCTTCTCGACGGAGGCTATTTGCATGGCGATTGCTTAACGGTGACGGGACAGTCTTTGGCCGATAATTTGGCGGATATCAAATTTAACACCGAGCAAAAAGTAATCTATCCCGTGACCAATCCGCTCAGCCCAACGGGTGGGGTTGTTGGCCTTAAAGGATCGCTCGCTCCCGACGGTGCGATTGTTAAGGTTGCAGGTATGACTAAGTTGCAATTCGAAGGGCGGGCGCGCTGCTTTGATTGCGAAGAGTTGGCCTTTGCTGCAGTTGAGCGTGGCGACTACCAAGCTGGTGATGTCATTGTCATTCGTTACGAAGGTCCGAAAGGGGGCCCTGGCATGCGCGAAATGCTGTCGACAACGGCAGCAATTTATGGCCAAGGCAACGGCGATAAAGTGGCCTTAATCACCGATGGTCGGTTTTCCGGCGCGACGCGCGGCTTCTGCATTGGCCATGTTGGGCCTGAAGCAGCCGAAGGCGGCCCGATTGCCCTAATTGAGGATGGCGACATTATTAAAATCGATGCGCAAGCTGGTACTTTAGACCTGATGGTCGATCAGTCAGTGCTCGATGAACGGCGGAAAAACTGGAAGCCGCGCCAGACAGATTTTACATCCGGCACGCTATGGAAGTATGCACAGACCGTTGGCTCCGCGCGCCACGGCGCCGTGACGCACCCAGGGGGCAAGGCTGAAAAACGGCAATATGCTGATATTTAAGGTTCAAGCTCGATAACCACAGGCACGTGATCGGAGGGCTTTTCGCGGGCGCGCATTTGTTTATCGGTGCGCGCCGCCTTCAGCCGATCCACAGCCCGCGGGCTGAGGAGGTGGTGATCGATGCGGATGCCATTGTTCTTCTGGAATGCACCGGCTTGGTAATCCCAAAAGCTGTAGCTGTCCTCGCCGAGCGGGTTGAGCAACTCATATGCATCGGTGAAGCCCAGGTTCTTTAGACGCCGGAAAGCCGCACGCGTCTCATCGCGAAATAAGGCATCCTCGCGCCAGGCCTCGGGTGAGTAGCAATCTATGGCATTTGGAATGACATTATAATCGCCTGCCAGGATAGAAATTTCTTCTAAATCGAGCAAATTTTGCGCATGCGCTTGCAAGGCTTCCATGAAAGCGAGCTTATACTGATATTTCTCACTGTTGCCATCTTCGACGGGATTGCCGTTTGGCAGATAAATCGAAGCAATGCGGCAGGTGAGGTCGCCGCTGGAAATCACGGCTTCAATATAGCGGCTTTGTGTATCCTCAAAATGTGGAAGTCCGCGGGTAACATCTTCGATCGGAAAGCGGGACAAGATGGCAACGCCATTATACGTTTTTTGTCCATGGGTTACGACATTATATCCGGCGTCCTCAATCTCCGCGCGCGGAAACATCTCGTCGAGACACTTTAGCTCCTGCAAGCAGAGAATATCGGGCTTGGCCTCTGATAGATAGTCAACGACATGGCCAAGGCGCGCTTTGACCGAGTTCACATTCCATGTCGCGATCAGCATGCTTAAATAGAGAAAGACGTGCCGCAACCGCAAGATGCGGTGGCTTGGGGGTTATGGATTTTAAACGCAGAGCCGATCAGGTCGTCGACCCAATCAATTTCACTACCGGCCATGTAAGTCACCGACATCGGGTCGAGTAAGACTTTTATGCCGTCGCGTTCAATCACGATATCATCATCCATTTGTTGATCATCAATCGAGAAGCTATATTGAAAGCCCGAACACCCACCACCTAGCACCGAAACACGCAACATCGACCCAGCCGCTTCGCTGGCGAGTATTTTTTCAATTTGTTGGGCAGCGCGTGCGCTCACAGAAACTTGGGTCATGACACAGAGATAGTCTTTATTGAGCGGCTTTTCAAGTTGGTCGGTAAATGTTATCGAGGGACATAAGGATTGATAACACATGTTTCACACCTCACTGGCCATTTACGCAAGCGACGCATCCCAGTCCAAGGGGCGGCTACATGCTGAAGCGGACAGCCGAACCCGGTCTGCTTTTCAACGCGATCGCGATCGCATCGTACATTGCAGTGCCTTTCGGCGTTTAAAGCACAAAACGCAAGTATTTGTTGCCCATGTTGGCGATAGCTACCGCACGCGGCTCACCCATTCTCTGGAGGTCGCGCAAATTGCACGTTCAGTGGCGCGCGAGCTGAAGTTGGACGAAGATCTGGCGGAAACTCTGGCTTTAGCTCATGATTTGGGGCACACACCCTTCGGTCATGCCGGCGAGGATGCGTTGCATGAGGCAATGTCTCCGTATGGCGGATTTGATCATAATGCTCAAACGTTGCGGATTGTGACACAACTAGAGCAGCGTTATCTGGCTTTTGATGGCTTGAATTTAACTTGGGAGAGCCTTGAGGGCGTCGTTAAGCATAATGGACCTTTGCTGAAATCCGGTACAGACATATCGGCTCTGCCCTATGCCATCCGTGTCCATGCTGAGCAGCAAGACTTGCAACTCGACGGTTGGCCCAGTGCAGAAGCCCAAATCGCCGCTTTGGCCGATGACATCGCTTATAATAATCATGATATCGATGATGGCCTTCGGGCAGGGCTTTTTACCTTGGACGAGCTGACCGCTTTGCCTGTCATTGGTGAAATTTTGAAAGATTTGTTGCAACAGCATGCGAGTGCCGATCCCAAACGCCTGCGCCATGAAGCTATTCGTCGGATGATTTCGCGAATGATTTTTGATCTTGTTTCAGAGACGCAAAAACGAATTGAGAAATACCGACCCGAAAGCGTTGACGATATCAGAGGGCTGGATGGTGCGATTGCTAGTTTTTCATCCGAGATGGAACAGCAGAATATGGAGATTAAGCGGTTTCTGCGGCAACGCATGTATAAGCATTTTACCGTTAATCGGTCGATGAGTAAGGCCAAACGTTTGGTGCGCGACCTTTTTGGCTTGTTGCTCGCGGAGCCGAGCCTGATGCCGGATGACTGGGCCGAGCGTTGCGCTGACTTCAGCGAGGCAGAGCGGGCGCGCTTTGTTTGCGATTATGTCGCCGGCATGACCGACCGCTTTGCGATCGCCGAGTATCGACGCCTATTTGATATTGTCGACGAACTCGCCTAGGCAATGTTTAGAGGCTGAATATGAGTATTTTTAGTGACTTTACCCAGCTATTGCTGAGCCATTTACAGAGCGCGCAAGACGCTGGCCAGATCCCGAGCGCGCTCGAAACGTCGCGCGTGACGGTTGAGCCACCGCGCGATCCTTCGCACGGTGATCTTGCTACTAATATCGCCATGGTACTTGCCAAACCAGCATCCATGCCACCACGCGATATTGCGGCCGTGATCGCTGATCGCTTGGCGCAAGATGGCGATATTAAAAGCGTTGAGATAGCTGGCCCTGGTTTTATTAATATCAGGTTGCAGACAAAAATTTGGCACGATGCGGTTGGTAATGTCTTAACGGCGGGGGCGGGGTTTGGCCGCTCGAATATCGGGGCAGGCGAGAAGATCAACCTCGAATATGTGTCGGCAAACCCAACGGGGCCGATGCATGTTGGGCATGCGCGTGGCGCTGTCGTTGGCGATGCGTTGGCCGGTCTTTTGGCCGCAGCGGGTTATGACGTCACAAAGGAATATTACATTAATGATGCCGGCGGCCAGATCGAGGTTTTAGCTCGCTCGGCATTGCTGCGGATGCGCGAAGCGCAAGGCGAGGCGGTTGGCGAAATCCCCGAAGGGCTTTATCCCGGCCACTACTTGATCCCTGTTGGTGAGACCTTGGCATCGACCTATCAAGCGGAGATGGCGGCGGCTGACGAAGATGGACAAATCGAAATTGCGAAGACTGTTGTCGTGCCGATGATGATGGCCATGATCAAGGATGATCTGGCGGCTCTTGGTGTTTCTCACGATCATTTTTTATCTGAGCTGTCCTTACATAAAAGCGGCGCCGTCGATACGGCCTTGGCGGAGCTCGATGCGCGGGGGTTGGTCTATATCGGCACCTTAGCGCCGCCAAAGGGTGCAGAGCCGCCGCCCGACTGGGAGGCCGCGCCGCAAACACTTTTCAAGTCAAGCGCCTTTGGCGATGATAGCGACCGTGCGCTAAAAAAAGCTGATGGCAGCTGGACTTATTTTGCACCCGATATTGCCTGCCATTTGGATAAGTTTCGTCGTGGTTTTACTCGCATGATCAATGTCTGGGGTGCAGATCATGCTGGCTATATTAAACGTATGACAGCAGCGGTGCGCGCAATTACCGATGAGCAGGCTCAGCTCGATGTTAAAGTCTGCCAAATGGTAAAGTTGCAACGCGATGGACAGCCGGTGAAAATGTCGAAACGCGCTGGTGATTTCGTGACCCTGCGCGAGGTGGTCGATGAGGTCGGCAAGGACGCCGTGCGCTTTATGATGCTGACGCGAAAAAATGATGCGCCGCTGGATTTTGATTTCACGTTGGTAAAACAGCAAAGCCGCGATAACCCAGTTTTCTATGTGCAATATGCGCATGCGCGCATTTGTTCTGTGTTACGCAATGCGGCGGCTGTGGGGATTTCTGGACTCGATGATGCGGCCCTCGCCACAGCCGATTTGAGCGCTTTGTCGTCCGATGCTGAATTGTCGTTGATTAAGCTTCTGGCAACCTTTCCGCGGACAGTGGAAGCTGCAGCAGAGGCGCTTGAGCCTCATCGTTTGGTGTTTTATGCGCAAGATCTCGCCGCCGCGTTTCATGCCTTGTGGAATCTTGGTAAGGAAGATGCCACCTTGCGTTTTATTGTCGAGGATGATGAAGCCGTAACACGAGCGCGGCTTGCGCTGCTGCGGGCCACCGCTTTGACAATCGCCAACTGCCTCGACATAATCGGGGTTGCCGCTCTGGACGAAATGTAATGTTTCGCGCTTGAGCCTCGGAGAAGAGAAAAATGGTTAATAATCCTCTGTCAAATAATAGTCAGAATGACTACGACGCAGATTTAGAAGCGGGTCGCCCCCTTTATTCAACCCAGCGTTCAGCTAGTTCATTCATGAAGCTTGGTTTAATAAGTTTATCGGCTATCGCGGTGACGGGGCTTGCCGCAGCCTTGTATTTTTATGCCTATCAACGAGGACTTGAGGACGGGCAAAAAAGCAATCCTCCAATGATCGCCGCTGATCCTGGTCCCATCCGCGTGACACCTGAAGCCGCTGGCGTGGAGCAGGCGCCGCCGCAGGACTTGGCGATTTACGATATCGCGCAAGGTAAGCCCGATCATAATGACGGCGCTCGCGAAAGCTTGCTGCAAAGTGCCAAGGAACCCCTAAATGCGTCGCCGGAGATCGTGAAAGAGGCGGCTCCCGACGTAGCTGAGACGGCGCCGGTTGCAGAGCCAGTAGAAGCGGTTGCCGAGCGCGCCCCAGCGAAACCAGCTACAGAGCGTGAAGCGGCGCGTAAGCCAGCGCCCCAACCTGAAGCCGATGCGCCGATACGCAAACGCTTTATGGCGCAGGTTGCGGCAACCCGTAGTCGGGCCCTAGCACGCTCGACTTTTGGCGATATGCAGAAAAAATATCCGCAATTATTAAGCGGGCGTGACCCGCTCATACTGCGTGTCGACTTGGGCCCAAAGGGTATATTTTATAGGGTCAATATTGGCGGGTTTGACAATCGTGGTGATGCAGTTGAGTTCTGTGCGGCCCTGAAAAAAGTAGGGCAAGATTGTCTGGTTAAGAATGAGCCAACTTGATCAGCGGCGCGCCTTTATTTGCGGCATATCTGGCGTAACGCTTACTCCGGATGAAAGGCAGTTTCTCCTAACGCATTGTCCTTGGGGCGTTATTTTATTTGCGCGAAATATAGCAAACCGTGAACAAGTATATGAACTTATTTCAGAAATAAGATCTATTGCGAATGATAGCTCCTTCCCGATTTTAATTGATCAGGAAGGCGGGAGGGTGGCGCGATTGCAACCTCCATTGGTTCGTGTTCATCCTCCAGCAGCGCAGTATGGATTACTTTACAACCAAGATTCTGCAAAAGGGTTGCGGGCAGCAGAGCTTGGCGGCCGAATTATGGCCGACGACCTTATGCAGTTCGGAATCAATGTTGACTGCGCGCCGTGTCTCGATGTTAGTCGCCCCGAGACATCAGATATCATAGGTAATCGCGCTTTTTCTGATCAACCCGCGGCAGTTGCAGAATTAGGAGCCGCCTTTGCGCGTGGCTTATTGGCCGGCGGCGTTTTGCCTGTTATCAAGCATATTCCTGGGCACGGACGCGGAGCAGTGGATAGCCATATTGGCTTGCCGCAGGTCGATGCATCGCTAGCGGACATGCAGGCTAGCGATTTCATTCCTTTTGTGCGCCTTCGCCACAACCTGCTCGCTATGACGGGGCATTTGTTATTTACCGCGCTCGATCCCGATCGTGTCAGCACATGTTCACCACATATAGTTGAGAAGATTATCCGGCAGGATATTGGCTTTACCGGTCTATTAATGGGGGATGATGTTTCAATGCAGGCGCTGTCGGGCACAATCGGTGAACGAAGCGCAACGAGCCTCGCGGCCGGCTGCGACCTCATTCTTCACTGCAATGGCGATCTAGCTGAGATGCAAGATGTTGCCTCGGTAGCCCCGTTACTCACAGATGCCGCACTTGAGCGGGCTGGCGCTGTCCAAAATGCCCTCAGAATCGCTGAACAACGTCGTAAGAAGGGCCAGCCGCTCACGCAGGGTGATGTAAATCTTTGGGGAGAAATGCTCTCCAGCGTTTCGCCCTCATAGGCAACGGGGTATACTCCCGCTATGGAAACGCAAGAGACTGATTCCCAGCCGAGTTCCGACGGCTTTGTAGAAGGTGTTGCTTATGGTGCGCCGGATTTACAAAGTTTGAAGATCGATGTTGAGGGCTTTGAGGGCCCGCTTGACGTTTTGTTGAGCTTAGCGCGCACGCAAAAAGTCGATTTGCGACAAATCTCGATTTTAAATTTGGCCGAGCAATACCTCGAATTTATTCGTGAAGCGCAGAAATTGAAGATTGAAATTGCTGCTGACTATCTTGTCATGGCGAGCTGGCTTGCCTACTTGAAGTCGCGTTTAATCCTGCCCGTCGAGTACACAGATGAAGAAATTTCGGCGGAGGAGATGGCGGCTCGCCTCGTCTTCCGCCTACAGCGGTTAGAAGCGATGCGAGAATGCGTGGCGCAACTCATGGGCCGCAACCTATTAGGTCGCGACGTATTCTTTCATGGCATGCCCGAAGGCATTCGGGTGAAGCGTCACAGCAAGTACGATGCGTCGCTTTATGAAATCCTGTCGTCCTATTCAACACACCGCCTTCGCACCTACTACAAAGATTGGACGCCACCAAAGCTTGATATTTTGAGCATTGAGCGGGCCCGCATGCGGCTTGAGCGGGTTCTCGGTAAGCTCGATGATTGGTCGAAGCTCGACGACCTGTTGATCTCAGAAATCCGAGCGCCAGCACGCCGACGTAGCCATATCGCCAGTGGTTTTTCGGCGGCGTTGGAGTTTGCCAAGGATGGCCGGGTCGAATTGCAGCAAGATAAGAATTTTGGTGAGGTGCGCATCCGGCGGGCGCGACCTCGATTGGCCTAAGGGCGTTGAGAGACGGGACTTGAAATGACAGAAGAGAATATAAGCCAGCATCTTCGTATTTTGGAGGCGGTGTTATTTGCCGCAAGCGAACCCCTT
>CBFHZM010000048.1:0-13914 GCA_965660195.1 Alphaproteobacteria bacterium | reverse complement strand
TTAGAGGTGATGTCGTAGACGATACGATTAATGCCGCGCACCTCATTGATAATCCGCGTTGAGACACGCGCTAAAAAGCTATGTTCGAAGGGGTAATAATCCGCTGTCATGCCATCGGTCGAGGTAACCGCCCGCAAGGCGCAGACATAATCATAGGTGCGACCATCGCCCATAACGCCCACCGTCCGCACCGGCAACAAAACGGCAAAGGCTTGCCAGATCTCGTCATAAAGCCCAGCTTTGCGGATTTCATCGAGATAAATGGTGTCGGCTTTACGTAGGATCTCGAGCTTCTCTGCGGTAATTTCGCCTGGCACGCGGATGGCCAGACCCGGACCTGGAAAAGGATGACGGCCAACAAATTGCTCGGGCAAGCCCAGCTCGCGGCCCAAAGCCCGCACCTCGTCCTTAAATAATTCGCGCACAGGTTCCACGAGCTTCATATTCATCCGCTCAGGCAGACCACCAACATTATGATGACTTTTTATGGTCACGCTCGGCCCGCCTGTGAAGGAAACACTCTCGATGACATCGGGATAGAGCGTGCCTTGGGCGAGAAAATCGGCGCCACCAACGGCATTGGCTTCAGCTTCAAAAACATCAATGAAAGTGGCGCCAATAATTTTGCGCTTCTGTTCGGGATCGCTAACGCCGTTAAGCTTTCCAAGAAATAACGCTGACGCATCTTTATGCACCAGCGGAATATTAAAGTGATCGCGGAACAAACTGACCACTTGCTCGCTCTCACCTGCCCGCATCATGCCCGTGTCGACATAGACACACGTTAATTGCTGACCGATGGCTTCGTGTAACAAAACCGCCACCACCGAGCTATCAACGCCACCCGACAGGCCGCAAATCACCCGTCCCTCTCCAACCTGAGCGCGAATTTTTTCGATCGCCTCGGCGCGAAATGCAGCCATGGTCCAGTCACCAGCACAGCCTGCAATCTGATGCGTAAAGTTGCGCAGCAAGATCGCGCCTTGCGGTGTGTGCACAACTTCGGGATGAAATTGCACGCCATAAATCTTGCGCGCCTCATCGCTAATGGCTGCGAAAGGTGCGTGTTCACTGCGGCCAATCACCGAAAAGCCTTCAGGCAATTTAGCCACGCGGTCACCATGGCTCATCCAAACTTGCATCTCGCCGCCCGTGATGCCATCGAACAAAGGCGATGTGCCGACGAGCTCCAGCGTGGCGCGGCCAAACTCGCGCTCATCGCTACCCTCAACCTGCCCACCCAATCGCTGGCAAAGGGCTTGTTGCCCATAACAAATCCCTAAAACCGGCAGACCACTATTGATCAGAGCATCCTCAATGTGAGGCGCTTCGGCCTGCGTCACGCTCTCAGGACCACCTGAGAGAATAATTGCTTTTGGCGCGAAGTCAGCAAACATCTCGGCAACGCGATTAAACGGTATGACCTCGCAATAAACCCCACTTTCGCGCACGCGGCGCGCGATCAGTTGCGTCACCTGCGAACCAAAATCGACAATAAGTACTTTATCCATGTTTACTTGGTCTCGTCTGATTTGCTCGCGATCAGATCGGATAGGACCTTATATTCTTCACAATCGGTGCAAAGTTTTTCAAGTTCGGCCAATGTGTCCTTAGCCGATGCCAGCTCCTCGCGACGGATATCAGCCTCACCCAACTTTCGATAGGCAAAGCGATTGGCTGGATCAATAGCGACAACAGAACGGAAATGTCGTGCTGCGTTCTCATCGTTCTGAGCGGCGACGGCGAGGTCGCCAAGCAACATGTAGCCGTCCGGGTTAGACGGGTCGGCAGCCAGAGCCTGCTCAGCCAAAGTGCGAGCTTTGGCAACGTCACCGTTATTTTGCGCTGCGTGCGCCTGCTCTAGCAGCCGCTGTGACAAGCTTATATAGCTGTCGCGCAAATCAGCTTGCGCCGCAACGGGCGCCAGAAGCATCAGAATCACACAAAGCCGATAAAAATTCATAAAACTGTGTCGCACTCCATCCGGTTAAAATCAAGTCGTGCGGCGCTGTAATACACAGGCATAAAGCCCATCGCTTTGAAAGGTCGCTGGCGACACTTTTAATTGCGTCACCGCTGGCAAATGAAAATCGGCGTTTTGGGCGCAAAAAGCTTGAATTTGAGCGGCGTTCTCCTGCTCCAAAACTGAGCAGGTAATGTAAGCGAGGTAGCCATTTGGGCGTACATATTTGGCTGCCGCAGTTAAAATTTGCGCTTGCACGTTCACAATTTGTTGCAAATCAGCGGCAGAAAACATCCATTTTTGCTCAGGATTACGTCGCCAACGCCCGCTTCCTGAGCATGGCACATCGGCCAGCACCAAGTTGAAACTACCTTCGGCGTTCGCCAGCTTGGCTTCCTGGATATGCGTAACGCCGGCGCGTTCTGCCCGACGCCACAAATCGCGCATGCGGCTAGGATTGGCGTCATAGACAGCGATTTCTCGAATGTCAGGCGCCATATCGGCTAGGGCTAGCGCTTTACCACCAGCGCCAGCACAATAATCGAGCACCCGTCCTTGTGCGTAGGAGGCAAGCGCCGCGCTAACAATTTGCGAGCCGAGATCTTGAATTTCAATCAAACCTTTTTGAAAGACCGCACTTTGCGTAATGCTCCGCCCCTCTATGACCCGCAAGGCCGTGGCGCAGGCCGCTAGCGCCTCGGTCTCAATATCGTCTTGATGTAGCATCTCCTGCACCTCAGCGCGCGAGATGAGCTGGCTATTGACGCGAATATCAATCGTCGCGCGGTGACATAAAAACGCCGCCGAAGCCTCGTAATCTTCTCCCAGATGCGCCGCCATTCCAGCCTCTGCCCAAGCAGGTATGCTGGCGCTCACAGCAATACTGGAGGGCGCATCAACCCAGCGCTCTAGTCTGTGCCGTTCATCTGCTGACAAAGCGGCCGGCGCAAAACGACTGCCGTCGAATAAATCCGCTATGTCGTCAGCCGAGGCCTCAGCGTAAAGGCGCAAATAAAAAACCACCAAGAGACGAGCTATCTGCGCGTCATCCAACACCGTATCGCCCTGCTCTAGCCCCGCGGCATGGCGCAAGCGCCGTTTGTTTCGCAAGATGGTGAAAAAAACTTCGCCGATAAATCGGCGATCCTTGCTGCCAGCATAACGATTGCTCCGCGCCCAGCGTTCAAAAATACGATCAGCTGGCAGGCCGCCCTGCGCCAGCGCGGTGAGAAGATCAATAACAGCTTGTTGGCGCGCGGCGGGCCGCACCTAAATTTTACCCGATCCCGGATAATTCGGTGCTTCGCGCGTGATCGTGACATCATGCACATGGCTCTCAGCCAAAGATGCCGCCGTCATTTTTATAAACCGTGCGCGCTCTTGAAATTGCGACAATGTCGCCGAACCCGTATAACCCATAGCCGCCCGCAAGCCGCCAACCATTTGGTGAATAACGGCTTCAGCCGGACCCTTGAATGGAATTTGTCCTTCAATCCCCTCGGGGACGAGCTTTTGCGTTTCGGCGATGTCGGCTTGGAAATAACGATCGGCAGACCCGCGCGCCATTGCACCGACCGAACCCATACCACGATACGCTTTGTAGCTTCGCCCCTGATACAGAAATACTTCACCCGGCGCTTCACTGGTGCCCGCGAGCAAGGAGCCGACCATAGCGCAATTGGCGCCCGCCGCGATGGCCTTAGCCAAATCGCCCGAATATTTAATGCCTCCATCGGCAATTACCGGGATACCGGCTTGGCGGGCCGCCGAAACGGCATCGATAATCGCTGTTAATTGCGGTACGCCAACCCCGGCAACAACCCGCGTCGTACAAATGGAACCTGGCCCGATCCCGACTTTTACCGCGTCAACGCCAGCATCGATCAACGACTGAGCCCCTTCGGCCGTCGCAACATTGCCGGCCATAATCTGTGCTTTCGGATAAGCTGCCTTCAACTGCCGCACTGCTTCGGCTACACGCACCGAGTGCCCATGCGCCGTATCAATTACAATCAAATCAGCGCCCGCCTCGATCATCGCGGCAGAACGAATGTACCCATCCTCACCCACCGTAGAGGCCGCTGCAACCCGCAACCGCCCTTGCGGGTCCTTTGCCGCATTCGGATGCAACTGCGCTTTTTCCATATCTTTAACAGTGATCAAGCCAATGCATTTATAGGCATCATCGACAACAATAAGCTTTTCGATGCGGTGGCGATGCAACAAGCGCTTGGCCTCTTCATGATCCACCGCCTCATTCACCGTCACCAGATTATCTTTGGTCATCAGCTCTGAGACCGCCTGATCCATCCGGCTGGCGAAGCGCACGTCGCGGTTCGTCAAAATACCAACGAGCTTACCGCCTTGTTCAGTCACCGGAATGCCAGAAATCTTGTATTCCGTCATTAAGTCAAAGGCATCAGCCAGCGTTGCCTGTGGGTGAATTGTGATCGGATTGACCACCATACCGCTTTCGAATTTCTTCACCCGCGTTACCATAGCAGCCTGTTCTTCAACCGTCAGATTGCGATGCAGCACGCCGATACCACCGGCTTGCGCCATAGCGATCGCCATATCGGCTTCCGTGACGGTATCCATCGCCGAGGATAGAAGCGGAATACCCAGAGCGATTTCACGCGTTACAAAGGTTGAGGTGTTGGCTTGCGACGGCAAGACATTGGAGTCACGAGGCTCCAGCAAAACGTCGTCAAATGTCAGGGCTTCTCTAAACATGCGCAATATCCTTGGCAAGAATGTGATATTGGCACCGTCAGATAACACAAAATCACAAAAGCGCTAACTAAAAGTTTGGTCGCTCCCAAAAACCGCCCATTTTCGGGCGTTTCACCCATAGGCTGGAACCTTTTCTAGCCTCTAAATACCTGCGCGATGACATAAAGCTCCACTGATTCCTTGCGGCTGGCTTTTGGCTTGACGTGCGATACTGTCTCAAAGCGGGTTTTCAGCTCCTGCAACAAATCGCCCGTCGTACCGCCTTGAAACACTTTGGCGCAAAAAAACCCGCCCTCCTCTAGCGCCTCAAATGCAAAATAGGCCGACATCTCGGCCAAAGCCAAGGTGCGCAAATGATCCGTTGATTTATGCCCGGTCAACGGCGCCGCCATGTCCGAAATTACGACATCAACCTTACCACCTGCCAGTTCCATAATTTTCGCTGGTGCTTCATCGGCCGAAAAATCCATCTGCACACAAGTTACGCCCGGCAG
The DNA here is from genome assembly GCA_965660195.1 of Alphaproteobacteria bacterium. Classification (GTDB taxonomy): domain Bacteria; phylum Pseudomonadota; class Alphaproteobacteria; order RS24; family RS24; genus JAYODZ01. The sequence goes on along the minus strand of CBFHZM010000048.1, from coordinate 8,724 downwards.
ATTGTCCATTTCTTGAATATCAATTGCAATCACCTGTCCCGCCCCAACGCGATCCGCAGCAACCTGCGACCAGCCGCCGGGCGCCGCCCCGAGGTCAATGACCGAGCGACCAGGTTTCAGAAACTTAAAACGGTCATCGAGCTCAATAAGCTTAAAGGCCGCGCGCGACCGGTATCCCATTTTCTGCGCCTCATGCACATAAGGGTCATTCAACTGACGCTCGAGCCAGCGCTGCGAGGACACCGTCCTACCGCGCGCCGTTTTTACGCGCACCGATAATTTATTGCGGCCACGGCCACTATGCCCTCGCGTTGTCATGCGGTATCTGTCTTGTTGCGGTGACCGCGATAACGACGTCGATTGCGGCGATGATCGCGCCGGATCATGCGCAATAAAATACCCTCGCGTAAACCGCGATCGGCAACACTCACACTATCAGTCGGCCATATTTCGTAAATCGCCTCGAGCACGGCACAGCCCGCCAGAACCAAATCCGCGCGCTGCACGCCGATACATTGGTTTTGCGCCAGTTCACTTCGCCCTTTGCCCCTTAGATTTGAAACAACCCTCATCATATCAGTCATCTGCATGACACAACCGTCCACCTGACTGCGGTCATATTTTTCAAGGCCAAGATGCACGGCCGCTAATGTCGTTACCGTCCCAGAGGTTCCAACCAACTGCATCGGAGCATTTTGACGATCCTGTTTAGCAGCGAATTCACGCAAAATATCGAGACATTCTTGCTTGATCATATCGTAGCCATGCTCATGCTCGCCCGGGCCAGCGTGGCGTTCAGCCAAACGCACAACGCCAAGGGGAAAGGACGCAACGTCGGCAATCTGAAACCGCGCATCGCCCTCGCGCTTCAGTAAAGTCAACTCGGTACTGCCGCCCCCAATATCAAAAACTAAAACTGACTGCGCGTTCTTGGCAAAAAGATTCTCGCACCCTAAAGCTGCAAGTTCCGCCTCACTGCCGCCTTCGATGATTTCCAAACGTAAGCCCGTTTCTTTTTGCACCCGTTTAATAAAGTCGGCGCCGTTTTCAGCGAAGCGACAGGCTTCAGTAGCCACACAGCGGACGCGGGGAACACGCAGACGACGGATTTTCGAAGCGCAAATTTTTAAGGCGGCAATTGTTCGCTCCATAGCTTCTTCGCCCAGTGCCCCATTGGCTTCTAGGCCTTCCCCGAGGCGAACAATGCGGGAGAAACTATCCTTCACACGAAACGAGCGGCCGTGCGGTTCAACAATCAAAAGACGACAATTATTAGTCCCCAGATCGAGCGCCGCATAAAGCGACTTTTTAGCCGGTCGCACGGCGGATTGCGCTCTAGATACGCGTTTGTCTTGATGAGGTTTAGGCGCGGGAACAGTCCGAGCCTGATCGGAGGCATTTTCCATTTTACTCTCTGGGCTGCAAAAAGCAGATCGGGGTTAACCGTTCCCCCGAGAGTAGCGAGAAACGCGCATTTTGCAAATAGCGAAAGAGAAAAACAATCAGCCTACGAGAGCTTCTTAAGAAACCCCCATCATCCCGGCGGTTGTCGCGCCGTCGATTTTATAGTCAGCGCCGCTAATAAAGCCAGCTTCGTCAGAGGCAAGATAAGCGACAAGGCCTGCGATTTCCTCGACCCGCGCCATACGCTTCATCGGCGCCATACCCTCATAAATAGCTCGAACCGCAGCACTATCGTCCGCACCATCAATATAGGCGCGTATCATCTCGGTTTCGACAACGCCAGGATGGATCGAATTGCATCGAATTGGCATTTTTTGCGCTGCACAATGCATCGCCACGGACTTCATCAGCGCAATCATGGCACCTTTAGTCGTCGAATAGGTAACATAGTTGCCGAGCGGTATATAGGCGTTCATCGAGCTGTTCAGGATAATAGACCCGCTAGGTCCGCCCGGATTTTGTCGCATCGCGCGCACCGCATGTTGACAGCTAAGCATTGTGCCCGTGAGATTGATGCCGATGAGATTCTGCCAATCTTCGAGCTTTACGTTCTCAATATCGGCATCTCCGATTTCGGTTCCTGCATTAGCAAACATTATATCCAGACGACCATACTTGTCCTTCACCTCAGCCATCAAAGCCTGCCAACCGGACTCATCTTGCACGCGATGCGAGACAAAAGAGGCACCCGTCTCATCGCACAGAGCTTTAGCTTGCTCTGCTTTCGACCCCGTAAACACAACCTGCGCACCTTCTTGGGTCAGCCGTCTTACTGTCGCTGCCCCAATGCCCGATGTGCCACCCGTGATAATCGCGACTTTATTCTGCAATCTCGTCATAATTCCTCCCTGACCATATCTGCATGGCTTTGACACAACTATCCCTTCTTGCACGGGCGTTGAAAACCTATGATTTGGTCAAGGTTACATTGAAGACCCGTTTATGGGTAGTCTTACGTCAAGGAGACATTAAATGAGTGCTATTTCGAACCGCTTTTGGCAACTGAATAAACACCCGGAAGGCAACGACTATGCATCGGCCTTATCGTTGCAGGAGGTACCCCTGGCCGAGCCGGGCGAAAACGAAGTCATTGTCAAAAATCGTTACTTATCATTGGATGCTGGCACGCGTATGTGGATGACGCCGCGCACCGATGGCTATCAGCCGCCCCTGCCGCTTGGCATCCCGATGGTTGGGCTTGGCGTTGGCGAAGTTTATGCCTCTAACGATCCCAATTTTAAACCGGGCGATCTCGTTCGCGGCTTTGGCCAATGGGCCGATTACTCAACCGTAACAGCCGAACTGTCGGGGCTGATGATACTCGATCCGACAATCGACGATTTGCGTCAACACCATGGTGTACTCGGCTTTAATGGCTGGACCGCCTATTGGGGGATCGTCAATACCGGACAAGCCAAAGCGGGTGAAACGGTATTGGTGTCAGCAGCGGCCGGAAGCACAGGCATTCTAGCCTGCCAAATCGCTAAAAACCTTGGTTGCAATGTCATCGGTATCGCGGGCGGGGAAACGAAATGTAACTTCTTGCGCGAGCAATACGGTATTCAGGCGATCGATTACAAGGCCGATAATATTTTCGAAAAACTGCAGCAAGTCGAAGGCGGGGTTAATGTCTATTTCGACAATGTCGGCGGTCCAATACTTGATGACGTCTTTCCCAATATGGCGCTTTATGGCCGTATCGCGCTATGCGGCCTGGTCAATGATTATTTGAACGCCCCAACACAACCAAAGCGTTTCGACCAAATTTTGATGAAGCGTCTGCGCGTCGAAGGGTTTTTCTCGCCCGATTTTGCCGATCAGGGCGCCATGCTAACCGAAAAGCTGACCGCAATGTATAAAGACGGGACACTGACGATCCCGTTTGACGAAACCAACGGCATCGAAAATATGTTGGTCGCCTATGAAAAATTATTTACCGGCGGCAATATCGGTAAAACAATCGTAAAATTGTAGGAAATTCATATAACTAGGAGGGGTGATGACAGATAAAGCAACTCAGGAAAAACTCGCCATTCGCGAACTGCTAGAGCGCTATTGCGATGCCGTGAACCAAAGAAGCGAGCAGGCCATGGCCCAGACTTGGGCCGAAGATGCTGTCTGGGATCTACCTCATCTCGATATGGGAGGCTTGCAGGGCCGTGAAGCCATCATGTCCTCTTGGGTCGAAGCGATGAAAATGTTTCCTTTCGTCAATATGATGGCGATGCCTGGCTTTATCGAGGTCAACGGCGATACGGCCACGATGCGGTGCTACACCTCGGAAGTTGCGGTAATGCAAGACGGAACAGAAATTCGTCCGCGTGGTCAATATGACGATAAATGCGTCAAAATTAATGGCCAATGGTATTTCGCGCATCGCAAATTCACCGTCCTGCACGGCGAGTGAAAGTGCCGCGTAAGATTTCAATCTAACCTACGCCCACGGAAAGAGAGAGCATCGCCATGACGACCGAGATTAGTTATCGCTATTGGCGGCTAGATAGCCGCCCCGAGGGCGACAATTACGACGACGCCTTATCGCTGCAAACGGCTATTCTACCGACGCCGGAAAAAGGCCAAGTGATCGTGAAAAATAAATATATCTCGCTCGATCCCGGAACACGGATGTGGATGTCGCCGCGCGAAGATAGCTACATGCCCCCTATTCCGCTCGGACACCCCATGGCTGGCTTAGGCATTGGCGAAGTCCACAGCTCGAACCACCCCGACTTCAAAGCCGGCGATCTGGTACGGGGCTTCGGACAATGGTCAGAATACTCGATCGTCTCGGCCGACGAAGCAGGCCTCACTAAACTCGATCCTAGCATTGGCGATATTCGTGAATATTTGGGCACGATCGGCTTTAATGCTCTGACAGCATTATGGGGGATAGCCGAAATTGGACAAGCGGGGCCAGGCAAGCGCGTTCTAGTTTCTGCCGCCGCTGGCTGCACCGGCCTGCTGGCTTGCCAAATCGCTAAGGCTTTGGGCGCCGAGGTTTATGGTATTGCTGGGGGCGACACAAAATGCCAAATGCTCGAAAGCGAATACGGCGTCTCCGCTTTCGATTATAAAAAACCAGACCTCGCAGGTCGTCTCGCCATTATCCGAGAGGGTTTCGACGTTTATTTCGATAATGTCGGCGGTGCGGTTTTGGACGCCGCGTTAGCTAATATGGCACTGCACGGTCGGATCGCCGTTTGCGGTATGATCGGCGATTACGAAGGCCAACCCACAAGGCCCGAGCAGTATGACCAAGTGCTCATGAAACGACTTCTCATCCAAGGCTTTTTGGCCCCCGACTTCGCCGAACATATGCCACGCATGATCGAGCAACTGCAACAGCTCTACCGTGACGGCAAAATCAATATGCCGTTTGATGAGACACACGGGATCGAAAACCTGCTCAAAGGCTACAGCAAATTATTCACCGGCCAAAATCGCGGCAAGACAATCGTTGTTTTGTAAGTCGCAGCACTTATTCCGCATCCATGTAATCATTTAAGACTTCATGGAAGTGTTGCACACGTCGTTCCTGATGCGGCAAATAATAACCTTGATACCCGGCCGATCTGAGACCGCGTTGCTGCACACCTGCAATCGACAAATCTTGGTCGGCGGTCGTCCCGAGGGTTTTCTCACCATATTTAATGAATTCGTGCATTGCATCCTCGACCGGCAGATCAGGTCCGCCCGCTGGAGATGGCGTCATGGTTTGCCCCTCGACAGGATGCACCAACCACCAGTGGTCGAAATAACACATTGATGGATCGGTGGGATGTGGGCGCGGCCGCAGTAATTGCATTCCGTCGGGACCAGCTGTCAGCACGTTATTCGGGAAGATGTTATAAATCACGTAATCCGTTGTCTGATAGTCCGTCAAGTGCTCGTAATGCTTAAAGCCTTTTGAAGGACCGCTTTCGAGCTTCTTTCGTTGCACATCAATCCGCATGTCGCGCCAGCGATCGCGGCCAATATATTCGTCAGAGTTAATATCCCACGCTGCAGCCATACTGATTAGTGGCTCACCGATTTTATCACTACCATAGGCCTTAGACGGCAAGAAGGAGGGAAACCATCCTCGATTATGCCCGCCAGCAAACATGTCAAACTGGCAGTCGCCATAATCAGCGGCGATGTAAGGTATCAACTCTGGATGAAGCTCTTTCACGTGATACGCCTCGTTGAAATTATCGGTGATAATTTTCCAGTTGCAATCTGTCTCGGCGGTAATGTCGAGCACGCGGATCATATTTTCGCAATGATACGACTCTAGCTCTTGTACGATTGTGTCACCCAGAAACGCCTCCAATGAAACAGCACTCGGATCAAAATTATACCAAATGAACCCGAAACGCTCGACGCATTGCATTTCACGTAAGCTCCGTTTGCCACAAGGGCTCCCTTGCGGGAAATCTTCTTCGTCCGGCACGGCCGTGACAACACCATCACGGCCAAATTCCCAGCCGTGATAGGGGCACTTAAAATTTGCTACATGACCTTCCGGCGCTTCTGTGATCAGCGAACCACGGTGCGGACAAGAATTAAAAAACGCCTTCACAGAGCCGTCTTCCTGACGCACCATAATAATGGAGTCAAAACCCAATTCAGTTGTTAAAAAGTCACCCGGCTCAGGCATCTGATAGCTGACGCCGCCGAGGTTCCATGTCTTGTGCCAGACATTTTTGAACTCTTTTTTCAAATATTCGGCATCAGTATAGCGCGACGCGCAGACATGATCGCCTCGGAGAGGCATTTCAGGCTTTTTCTCAGGACGCTCAATTCCACGGGGAAGACCAATTTTAGACATGCTTTCCTCTCTTAAAATCCTATTGCTCACGACCGGCAAGATAGTCATTTAACTTTTCATGAAAAAATCTGACCCGCGTTTCCTGCCCAGTCAAATAGGCGTCTTGATATCCGCGGCTGTGCATACCTGCCTGCATATCTTCTGCAAGCATCATATCTTGATAAACAATTTGCCCAGCAAGCTCGGGGATGCCGCGCCCACCGTCAAACACGCGATGCTCGCATTCTGCTGCTTCGCGCAGAGGTTTGGGGCCAGCCATAATGGACTCAACAATCTCTTGGCCCTCGACAGGAAAAGCCATGCACCATAAATCAAAGAAGCACTTCTCAGGATCATCGGGATGCGGCTCCGACCGGAAGAACACCAAATTATCTGGCAGGAAAGAAATTGTTACATTTGGAAAGATCACTGTATGCGGGCTATCGGTAAGTTGCTCATCATCCATATTCGCGTAATGAACATACCCACGTTCCTTCCACTTCGCCCGCTTCGTCGCCTTTAGATCGAGCCAGCCCTGATTGACCATCTCCTCGTAGCTAGCATATTTCTCTGGATCTATACCCCAAGCTTCGAGGATCATTTTATAGGGGTGCGGTTCGCCATCGGGCAGACGGTCAGTCAATGACGGGCGCATCGGTTGAACCGTGCGGCCATGCCCCCGCGGCCACATTTCATGCCGCGCCGAAGCAACATCTTGATCAATCCATGGCGGCACTTGCGGATGCGCTGTGCGCGTGTGATAGCTCTCCGAAAAATTATCGGTCACAAATTTCCAATTGGCGTTGATCTCGATGCGATACCATGCGACGCGAACTGCCGTATCCATAGGATAAGCGGCATAGACATCTGGCAGCGGCTCGAGATACTCCGCCAAAGTCGGCCCATCCTCGTTCATGCTGTACCAAACAAAACCACCCCATTGATCACAAGGCAGCTCTTTTAAGCGCAATTTGCCGCAAGGCGAGCCTTGGGGAAAATCTGTATCGCTGTCTTGCGCTTCAACCAGCAGACCATCGAGATCATATTTCCAACCATGATAAGGGCAGAAAAAATGCTCGGTCGAGGCATTATCGTTGACCAATCGCATGCCGCGGTGGCGGCAACTATTGTAAAACGCACGCACCGTTCCATCTTTTTGCCGCACGCAAATGACCGACTCGCGCAAAAAATTATGGACCAAATAGTCGCCAGCCTCAGGAATATCGGCCAAGCGGCCCGCGATATGCCAAATTTTCGTCCACAAGTGATCCCATTCGGCCTGTGCAAATTCTTTTGAATAGAAGCGATCTCCCGTCACCGGGTCGCCACGAAGGTTGCTGGGATCTCGTCCATCCAGCGTTAGAGGATGTCGCGTTATTGTCGTCATTCCGCCCCCTCCGGCCAGTCTTGCCCTTCTTTCCGAAACATCAAACATTTCGAGAGGTTTTGACCAAAGCAAAACAATAGATCAAACTATAACAGCTGTGATTTGGTGCTCTACTAACCATAGTGTCAGGAGACACGCTCCCCTCGGCAAGAGACAATTTTCGTATGGAAAATGTGTTTAATTTACAAACGCTCATAGACCGACACGCGATTGAAACGGCGTTGGCAAATCATAGCCGCGGCCTCGATCGAGCCGACGAGAATTTATTGGGGTCCGCTTATCACCCGGCGGGACATGTCGATTACGGCGCCTTTATTGGGTCGTCTGAAGATTTTACAGCCGCCTTAGCGGCCGGGCAAAAAAACAGCGGGCCAACCCAACACCGGACATCCAATATCTCGATCCGCATCAAGGGCGATAAGGCGGTGAGCGAGTCTTATGTCATCGCTTATGTCGAGGATGCCGAGACGCAGCACGTTGTTTTCGGACGCTACCTCGACAGCCACGAAAAACGTGATGGCGAGTGGCGTCTCGTGCAGCGGATCTATTCCCTCGAGGGGAATACAAACAAACCCAATAATGCTGGCCGCGCTGACCCAGATACGAGCAATGAAACCTTTCTCGCCTATGGCGGTCATGGTGCTGCCGATGCTGGGCGCGTTTTACTTGCCGCCGCGCAAGCACGGCACAAATCGACACTTCGTTCAAAGGAGACCCAAGCCATGGGATCGCAATCTGCAAACCAAGAGCAAAACGCGCAAGCGCTTGATCGAGCCTTATCAAAGATAGCCATTCATGAGCTTTGCATGTCTTATTGCCGCGCTGTTGACCGCGGCGATAAAGAGCTTATGGCAAGCCTGTTTGCCGAAGGTGCAACCGTTATGGCAGGAGTCTTCAATGGCGACGCGGCTGAGTTTTCAAATTTTATTTGCGATTTTGTGCAAGAAAACAGCTCTTATGTTTTCCATAGTGTGGCCAATGAATGGGTTGAAATTAGCGGCGACGAAGCGGTTGGCGAGCATTATGTCATCGCCATGATGTGTGCCGACGGCAACGACATTATGACGGGCGGCCGCTATATCGA
>CBFHZM010000047.1:0-14098 GCA_965660195.1 Alphaproteobacteria bacterium | reverse complement strand
TAGCGTCGTTCCTCGTTGTCAATGGGCTCGCGCCCTGTTTGCCAAGCAGCAAGAATATCCTTGCCGTTCCCGATCAGCCAAACGGCTGGTTTTAAACACGATCTGGAGCGGGTGAAGGGAATCGAACCCTCGTCTTCAGCTTGGAAGGCTGTTGCTCTACCATTGAGCTACACCCGCCGATCGGCTTCGATCTGATTCAGCCCATCCATCGGATGGTGGAGAGGGTTGGATTCGAACCAACGTAGGCATAGCCAACGGGTTTACAGCCCGTCCCCTTTAGCCACTCGGGCACCTCTCCGGCCGAAAGCTGTTTTAAGCACCACGCCAAAGCCGCACAAACCTGCCACTCATTCAGCGCGCACCTACCTCGTCCGCATCGTGTTGTCCAAAATATCAGACACGCCGCCCCGACCGCCAATCCATCGGATTGGTGGACCAAGGCAGCGTTGCCCTAATTTTGTAAGGCGGTTATAAGTGCAAGCATGACAAAGCGCAAGCCCCAGAAACATTTTTCTGATCACAGGAAAAACCGCAAAACCGCCCGCGAGACGACTTCCGAGCGGCTTTACGGACGGCATGCTGTTGAGGCGGCCTTGCTCAACCCAAAGCGAACCCTCATTCACCTGTATTTAAGCGCTAATGCCGCCCAAGCTCTGGCCCTAGAGACGAACCCACCGGCGCCTCACAGCATCAAAACCAGCGCCGAGTTATCGGCGATGCTGCCCCGCGATGCTGTGCATCAGGGGTTTATTGCTGATTTTAAGCCTTTGGAAGAAACGCAACTGGAGAGCTTATCTCCCGATCAGGGTATGGTTTTGCTCCTCGATCAGCTGAGCGACCCACATAATATTGGGGCGATCTTGCGCTCGGCCGCGGTTTTTGGGGTGCAAGCCGTGGTCATGACCCGCGATAACAGTCCGTCTAGTAGTGCCGGTGTACTTGCAAAATCCGCCTCAGGGGCGCTGGAGCGGGTTCCACTGGTGGTTGTCACCAATCTAGCGCGGGCCATGCACGGCTTGAAAAATCAAGGATTTTTTATTTATGGACTGGACGAGCAAGGGGGACCGATTGCGACAGCCAGCGCCCACGGCGCGGGTTTGGCTTTGGTTCTCGGTGCCGAAGGACCTGGCTTAAGGCATTTGACACGCGAAAATTGCGATGGTTTCTTGAGATTGTCTGATCCAGCAGCAGCATCAGGTGGCTTTACCACCCTAAATGTCTCAAATGCTGCCGCGATCGCTGTCTACGCCTTACACCAAAAACCCTAAAAAAAAGCGCGGCGAGTTATCCCCACCGCGCTTTTTGTCCTAATGGGCAATTTTATTGCAGATTTTCAACGATGGTGACATTGGCCAGACCACCGCCCTCGCACATGGTTTGCAAACCGTAACGGCCGCCACGTATTTTCAGAGCATTCAACAACGTCGTCATCAACTTCGTGCCTGAGCCACCCAAGGGATGGCCGAGCGCGATCGCGCCGCCATGAATATTCAGCTTCGCCGGGTCAACACCGAGCTCTTTAATATAAGCCACCGGCACGGATGCAAAGGCCTCGTTTACTTCAAACACATCGATATCATCGATCGTCATGCCCGCTTTCTCGAGCGCAACGCGGGTCGCTGGAATAGGTGCTTCCAACATGATCACTGGATCATGCCCAATTACCGTCATATGGTGAATGCGCGCCAGTGGCTTGACGTTCAGCTTAGCCAAACCTCGCTCGCTGACAATCATAACCCCTGAAGCACCATCGCAAATCTGGCTCGCAGTTGCCGCCGTCAGGCGACCACCTTCAGCCAAAAGCTTGACGCCAGCAATCGCCTCGAGGCTGGCATCGTACCGAATACCCTCGTCTTTGGTATGCCGCTCGCTCGAGCCGTCCTCCAGCTTAATATCGATCGGCACGATTTCGGGATCGAAAACCCCTGCTTGTGTTGCCGCGATGGCTCGCGAGTGGCTCTCGAGGGCATAAGCATCGAGCTCTTCTTTGGTCAGGCCATATTTCTCGGCAACCATTTCAGCGCCCGCAAACTGGCTGAACTGAATACCGGGATAGCGCTTTTTAATCTCTTCGCCGACATACAAGCCGAAACCTTCTTTGAACGGAAGCGTAATGGGCAAGCCAATCGGTACCCGTGTCATGCTTTCTACACCCGCGGCAATCACACAATCCATCACACCTGACATGACAGCTTGCGCTGCAAAATGAATGCTTTGCTGGCTTGAGCCGCATTGACGATCGACCGACGTCGCCGGTACGCTTTCTGGCAAACAAGATGACAGGACGGCATTACGCGCGATATTTGAGGCCTGTTCGCCGACTTGGCTCACACACCCCATAATGACATCCTCAACCATTTCTGGCGCCGCGCCAGAACGGGAGATCAAATCATCCAATACTTTGCCAGCAAGATCTGCTGGATGCCAATCTTTCAAGCGGCCACCCTTACGTCCCCCAGCGGTTCTGCTCGCCGCAACGATATATGCTTCTGCCATTTTTTCCTCCATGAGTAGTAACTTTGTCTTACTGCCAAAGCGTTTGATCGGCAAGTGATCCGCCCATGCAAGAGTGAGACAAATTAACCAGCCTCAAGCTTGACACTTGCAAAACCCATTAATCGCGATAGCCTCAAACGATCCATCAGACGAGGAGGTCAGATTATGAAAACGCGGATTACAGAATTATTCGGCATCGAACACCCTATTATGCAAGGTGGCATGCACTATGTCGGCTTTGCAGAATTAGCGGCTGCCGTGTCAAATGCTGGCGGTATCGGCACCATTACGGGGCTCACCCAGAAGACACCAGAAGACTTGGCCCGCGAAATTGATAAGTGCAACAAGCTGACCGACAAGCCTTTTGCCGTGAACCTGACCTTCCTCCCAGGCTTCAGCAATCCCCCCTACCCCGAATATATTCAAGCCATTATCGATGGCGGGGTCAAAGTAGTAGAGACCGCTGGTCGTTCGCCCGAGGCCTACATGCCACAACTTAAAGAGGCCGGGATCAAAGTCATTCACAAATGCACCTCAGTTCGCCATGCCTTGAAAGCCGAGCGCATCGGTTGCGATGCGGTCAGCGTCGACGGCTTCGAGTGCGGCGGCCACCCCGGCGAAGATGATATTCCGAACATGATTTTATTGCCGCGCGCGGCCGAAGAATTAAAAGTACCCTTCCTTGCTTCTGGCGGCATTGGCAATGGTCAGCAACTCGTCGCTTCGCTGGCGCTGGGTGCTGATGGTATTAATATGGGTACGCGCTTTATTGCTACAAAAGAAGCCCCGGTGCACCAAAACGTAAAAGACGCGATCGTCGCCGCATCAGAACTCGATACGCGCCTAATCATGCGCCCCTTGCGCAACACAGAGCGCGTGCTGGTGAACCAAGCCGTGGAGAGCATTATCGAGAAAGAAACGCGCCTCGGCAGCGAGATCAAAATCGAAGATATTATGGACGAAGTCGCAGGCGTGTATCCGAAAATTATGCAAGAAGGCACGATGGATGCGGGCGCGTGGTCTTGCGGCATGGTCGCCGGTCTGATTCACGACGTGCCGACGGTTCAAGAGCTGGTCGATAGCATTATGGCCGACGCGCAGAATATTATTGCAAAACGTCTAGCTGCTTTTGTCGCCTAGCTCAGCCCATGGGGCGGGTAAATAACACCCCCGCCTCACCACTTTGCCAAACCGAGTATTTTTGCATGCAGGCGTCTAATTCTGGCAATGCCAGAAAAGCCGCCAGCCATTTTGCAATCGGCTTTAGCTCCTCCGCGTCGTCAAACCAATCGGGATCAGCAATGCGGAATTGGCGGATAAAGGGCAAGACCGCCAAATCAACTAGCCCTGGCTGATCGCCAGCAAGCCAGAGAGATGGCTTTTCCACCGCAACGGTGGTTAGAATATCTACTGCCGCCGAACGATGGCTCAGCGCATCGGCGCCGTCAAAGCGCGCGGCATATTTATAGCGATCGAGATGGTGTTTGAACGGCCCGTCAATTGTCGCCACGATGGGCAGATCGAGTTGCTCCAGCTCGAGATCAAAACCTTGTGCCAGACGCGGCGGCGCCGTCAGCGCCCAACGCATAACCTCGAGGCTCTCATCAACCACGCTGCCATCAGCAAGCCAAAGCACGGGTACCGTTGCTTTTTCGGAGAGGGAGCGAAAATGATCGGGCTTATCGCGCAACAAAATCTCGCGTAACTCAACCGCATGCCCCGACGTATAGAGCGCTAAACGCGCCCGCATGGCGTAAGGACAACGCCGAAAACTATAAAGGACAGGAAGGTCGAATTGCGGTAGGGTCATCGGGTCGCAAAATCGACGCTATGGTTTGACCAAAGGGGCTTGATCTTGTGCCCGACCGATATGCTCCTCACCCCGCGCCCGCGCCAGTTGGATTTGCTTTTGACGTTCGGCAAAACGCGCCCGCTGATCAGCTGTGATAGTTTCGTAGCATGCGGGACAAGACAGGCCGGCCTGATAGTGCGGATGGTTTTTATCGGCCTCAGAAATCGGCATCCGACAAGCATGGCACATATCATAAGCGCCCGGGCTCAGCCCGTGCCCGACCGAGACACGATGGTCGAAAACAAAGCACTCCCCCTCCCATTTACTCTCTGCCTCTGGAACCGTCTCGAGATATTTTAAGATGCCACCTTCGAGATGAAACACATTTTGATAACCACGGCTGACGAGATAGGAAGTTGACTTCTCGCATCGAATACCGCCCGTGCAAAACATCGCAATATTTTTCGGCTGCTCAGGAAGCTGAGCCAAGTAATCATCAACCCAAGCTGGAAACTCACGAAAGCTCTCAGTCTTGGGATCGACGGCGCCTGCAAAGGTTCCGACCGCGACTTCGTAATGGTTGCGCGTGTCGATCACCAGCGTATCGGGGTCAGCAATCAGCGCATTCCATTCCTGCGGCGCAACATAACGTCCGACGCTGTTGCGCGGATCTACCTCGGGTTGCCCCATGGAGACGATCTCTTGCTTCAACCGTACTTTCATTCGATAAAATGTGTGTTGTTCGGCAAAGCTATATTTGGGTTTCAGGTCGGCAAACCCCTCCTGTTGGCGGAGCCATGTCAGCAGCGCCTGCAACCCCAAGCGATCGCCGCTGACGGTGCCATTAATACCCTCTTTGGCCAAAAGCAGGGTCCCCGTCAGCCCAGCTTTACGGGTTAATGTTGTTAGTGGACCGCGCAAAGCCGCCGGATCCGCCACCGGTGCAAATTTATACAGAGCCGCAACAATAACCGGCGCAGTATTGGGGGCAATCGGCACGTCATCCGCTTTAGCCAGATTGGGTGTTGTGTCAGTCATCGCCGCAAGATGAACAATTGTGAGACAAATTTCAACTATCGAGATCGTAGCCCAGATTACAGATCAAAACCCTGCAGCGCGATCATCAATACCGCGCGTAAAATCGGCAGCGCCCTCAAGCCGACCGTCATCGTGCACCATAATCGCCTCGACCCGCCCAAGCTCGAACGAAAACGCTGGCCACATCACGAGTTTATGATCTCGCGCGCGCAACCCAATAATATCGAAAATATCCGGCGTGCCTTTCTCAAAAAGAATAATATCGGGTTGCCATTGACTATGAAATTTTCGGGCGTTAACGGCTTGCTGCGCCGTCATGTCAAACTCGATCACATTGAGCAACGTTTGATAAACCGAGGTTATGATGGTTGACCCGCCAGGTGTTCCGAGCACCAATTTAAGCTGGCCATTTTTCTCAACAATCGTCGGCGTCATCGAGCTCAGCATGCGCTTACCCGGCGCGATAGCATTGGCCTGTCCGCCAATTAAGCCAAACTGATTTGGCCGCCCCTCTTTAATGGCGAAGTCATCCATTTCATTATTGAGAAAGAAGCCAGCGCCTTGCACAACAACCTTGGACCCAAAATTACCGTTGAGCGTTGTCGTTAGCGCCACCGCATTACCATCGGGGTCCACAATCGAAAAATGTGTTGTCTCAACACTCTCAATCACATTGACCTGCCCCGCCCCAACTAACGTGCTATCGGTTTTGACAAGCGGTTGGATATCCGCCATGCGTTGGCGGATATAGTCGCGCGATAAAAGGCGCGCCAGCGGCACATCGACAAAATCTGGATCACCTAGATAGACCGCCCGATCCGCATAAACGCGGCGCTCCATCTCAACCAGAAAATGCATATAATTGTCGGTATTATGCCCGTAACTCTGTATTGGAAAAGCTTCTGAGGCGGCAAACAACTGCGCCAGAGCCACCCCGCCGCTAGAGGGTGGCGGCATGGTTATAATATCATGGTCGCGATAGGAGAATCGGATGGGCTCACGCCATTTCGGACGATAAGCGGCAAGATCTTCAAGCGTGATCAAACCGCCGGCGGAGCGCATTTCATCAACCAAAAGCTGCGCAGTCTGACCGCCATAAAAACCGCTACGCCCAGATGTCATAATTCGCCGCAACGAAGCCGCGAGATCGGGCTGTTTTAAAATGTCCCCCGCACGCCAGGGATCGGCACCGACGAATGCGGTTTCGCCACGGTTCAATTTGACGAACCGGTCGCGATAGCGGTTTAGCATCGCGGCCCCTTTCTCGGTCAAAGGAAAGCCATTAAAGGCAAGCCGAATGGCCGGCGTGAGCAACTCTGGCCACGCAATTGTACCGTAGCGCTCATGTAGCTCGACCATGCCAGCGACTGTTCCTGGTACGCCCACCGCCAGCACGCCTTCGAGCGACTTGCCCGCCTCGACATTACCATCCGCATCAAGATACATCGTTGCTGAGGCCGCGGCAGGCGCAGTTTCCCTGAAATCCAGTGTCCCCGCCTCACCAGAAGCAAGGCGATAGACCATAAAGCCTCCGCCGCCAATATTCCCGGCTTGCGGATAGACCACAGCTAACGCGAAATTGACGGCCACCGCCGCATCAAAGGCATTGCCGCCGCTTGCCATCACGGTTCGGCCGACCTCACTCGCTAGGCCATGAGCCGAGACAACCATGGCAGACTTGCTATAAGTACCGCGATCGGTGAGCGGGTTCCGATAATTGTAGAAGTAATAGTGCGCCTGCAGGACGATATAGTCTGCGAGACTAAACGCCAATACAAAGAGCGGAACCGCCACGATTGAGACAAGATTGCGCAACTTTTTCCCCTGTAACTCGAATCGATATCATTTTCGCATAATTTCTCTATGCTCAAAGCGTCATTATCGATTAGGATAACATCAGTCCAAAAAGAAAAAAAAGGATCTAAGCTCGATTGCTCGCCGATATACGTCCTGCGACTTTATGAACAAACCGTCATTTTTGACAGACAAAACCCATAATCTCCGTTAAATAGACGAGAATCTGGAAATAACGCCACTGGCACCCTATTTATTGGTCTTAAACCGAGAGTGTTTTATGAATTACCCGTCCTCCTCCCAGGACCCTAGTCCTCGCGGTTTCTTGGCGCGTTTGCGCGAGAAACTCCCCCAGAATAACTCGGTGTTACTCGCCGGGGGCATTACAATCGCGTTATTCTTCTGGGTCGTCAGCGGTGTCTTGTTTAGTGAAAAGGAGAGCCACGACGCGCGCGCCATCACTGAGCGCGACGCGCTAGATAATGCATTCCAAGTGCAAGTAGAAACCGTCTACCAAGAGGATCACCGCCGAATAATCCAACTCCAAGGCCGAACCGAGGCCGACCGGCATGTCAACTTAGCGGCAGAAACCGCCGGCGCCATCGCCAAACTCCCGGTCGAGAAAGGTGCTCGAGTAAAAAAAGGCGATATTATTTGCCAAATCGAAGTCGGCGCTCGCGCCGCGCAACTCGAGGAAGCTCGTGCCCTGCAGGAGTCGCGATCAATCGAGTATCAAGCCGCTAAAAAACTATTTGAAAAAGGCCACACCTCAAAGAGCCAAGTGGCCGCAGCGAAAGCAGCCTTCGACGCCGCGCGCGCCTCAACAAAAATGCGCGAAATCGAATTAGGTCGCACGCGTGTCCGTGCTCCTTTTGACGGGATCGTCGACCGCCTGCCGCTCGAAGTGGGTGATTTCATCTCGGCCGGTGGCTTGTGTGCAAAAATTATCGATAAAGACCCGTTGCTCGTCGTCGCACATGTCAGCGAGACGCAAGTGCAAATGCTGGAGAGCGGGTCTTCGGCAGATGTTGTTCTGGCGACCGGCGAGACAACGACTGGCAAGCTGCAGTATATTGCTGAGAGCCCGAGCGCTATGACGCGAACATTTCAGGTCGAAATTGAAATCCCGAATGGCGACGACAAACTGCGCGACGGTGTCAGCGCCGACGTCAGCATTTTCTCTGGCTTAATTCGTGCCACCCGTATCCCCCAAACAGTAATGACGCTCGGCGATGACGGTGCCGTTGGCGTGCGCATCGTTAAAGATGGCAAGGCTAAATTTGTCGCCGTCGATGTGATAGCCAATGCGGCCGAGAGCGCTTGGGTGACAGGTCTCGACGACGGCGCTGATTTGATTGTCGTTGGGCAAGACTATATTCGCGATGGCGAGACCGTAACCATTCCATCAGGCACGGAAGAACAAGGAAAAACCCTCGAGCGCTTCAGCGCCAATAATTAGGGCAAGGTCAACACGATGTTTCAATTTGTTTTATGGGCGATCAAGCGAAGCCGCGCCGTTCTGACCATTATGATGGCTTTAGTGATCGGCGGAATGGCGGCTTATTCGACCATCCCGCGCGAAGCCGACCCCGATATTCCAATTCCCTATATCTATGTCGGCGTTGTTTTGCCTGGCATTTCACCCGCAGATGCCGAGCGCCTGATCGTCAAACCCCTGGAGCTAGAACTACGGCGCCTCTCTGGCGTTGAAGAAGTGATTTCGACAGCGGCGCAAAATTATGGCGCCGTTATTTTGAAATTCGACGTCAGCTTCGATAAAGATCAGGCATTGATCGACGTTCGCGAGAAGGTCGATGCGGCGAAATCCGAACTCCCTGAGGATGCGGAAGAGCCAACCATCCGCGAATTTAATGCCGCCCTTTTCCCTGTCATTATGGTGAACTTGTCGGGCGATTCACCTGAGCGCGAATTATACCAACGCGCCCAAGCTCTGAAGGATGAGATCTCGGCTCTACCGAGCGTTCTGGAAGCTGATCTCGTTGGCAATCGCGAGGAACTTCTCGAAATCATTATTGATCCGCGGATGATGGAAATTCATGGCATCACCCCTAATCAGATTTACCAAATCATTGCGCAAAATAATCGGTTGATCCCGGCTGGCTCCCTCGATAATGGCTCGGGCCGTTTCTCGATAAACGTGCCAGGACTGATTGAGGATATTCAAGATCTCGAGACCATCGCCATAAAAACCGATGGTGACGCCGTCGTCCGATTGTCCGACATTGCGCAGATCCGGCGCGGCTTTAAAGATGCGACGGCTTTTGCCCGCTACAACGGAAAGTCGGCGATCTCCATCGAAGTCACGAAGCGCATCGGCGCCAACATCATTGATACCACTGCTGCTGTCCGAGAAGTCTCAGATGCTTTTACGGCAAATTGGCCCGAGACCATTAAGGTCGACTATTCCTCAGATTTCTCGACCGTCATTTACGATATGATTGGCGGACTCGAAGTATCGATCACCAATGCGATTGCACTGGTGATGATTTTGGTGATTGCGGCGCTCGGACTGCGCTCGGCTTTGTTGGTTGGCGTCGCCATCCCGACCTCCTTCTTGATCGGGTTTTTCATCATCGATGTTCTCGGCTACACACTTAACCTAATGATTCTGTTTGGCCTCGTCCTATCAGTTGGGATTTTGGTGGATGGCGCAATTGTAATCGTTGAATATGCCGACCGAAAAATGGCTGAGGGCGACACGCGCCAACGCGCTTATGCTTTAGCGGCCTCGCGCATGTTCTGGCCAGTCACCTCGTCTACCCTGACGACGCTGGCCGCCTTCGGCCCGATGTTATTTTGGCCGGGCGTTAGCGGCCGGTTTATGTCCTATCTGCCGATCACAGTGATTATTGTGCTGTTGGCATCGCTAGTAACGGCGATGTTGTTTTTACCTGTGCTTGGCGGCCTTTTCGGAAAATCCGAACAAGAAGGCGACGAAGTCCTCTCGGGGTTGGCTGCTGAGAGTGATCTCGACATCCGCGATATGCCCGGTTTCACGGGGCTTTACGTCCGATTCATATCAAAATGTATTGAGTTTCCTGGGCGTACATTACTCGCCGCGGTTCTCCTCATGTACGGGATTTTGAGTCTGTATGGCACATTCGGACGCGGGATTGAGTTTTTTATTCAAATGGAACCGCATCAGGCTAATGTTTTCGTCCGCGCCCGCGGTAATTTATCAGCGCAAGACTCGGACCGCCTAACCAAGCGAGTTGAAAACATCATCATCAACACACCCGGCATAGAATCCGCCTTCAGCGTGTCAGCCGTTTCGGGCGACAGCGCTCTGAGCGGCGAGCGAAATCAGCCGCGCGATACGATCGGCCGTATTTTGGTTGAGTTCTCGCACTTTTCAACCCGCAAGCGGTCGTCTCTAATTCTCGCCGACATTGAAGAACAAGCAAATAAAATACCAGGCATATATGTTGAAACCCGCAAGCGCGAAGACGGGCCGCCGACAGGCAAGGATGTCGAGATTGAGATTTCAGGACATGACTTTGCCGACCTCAGTCAAGTCGCTAAAGTTATCCGCGATTATTTGGACACTCGGACCGATCAACTTCAAGATGTGGAAGACACGCGCGATCTGCCCGGTATCGAATGGTCGCTCACAGTTGACCGCGAAGCTGCGGGCCGGTTTGGTATTGACATAGGCCAGCTCGGCGGCGTTGTTCAGTTCGTTACTGGTGGCGTATTGGTCGGCCATTATCGCCCCGACGACTCCGAAGACGAGCTTGAAATTCGCGCACGGTTTCCCGTCGATAGTCGGTCCATCGATCAGCTCGACGAGTTAAGAATTTCTACCCCCTCTGGCTTAGTGCCGATTTCAGCCTTCGTGACGCGAGACGCAGGTCAAAAGATTGGGCAAATATCCCGTAAAGATGGCCTCCGCGTAATTAACCTACGCGCCAATACGCGAATTGATCCGGCGACAGGACGAAAAATTATTGCGGATAAGGCCGTGCAAGATTTCAAACAGTGGCTCACTGGCATCACGCTCCCAACTGGCGTCAAAGTCGAACTATTGGGCGCCAATAAAGAGCAACGCGACGCCGCCGACTTTTTGGGTAAAGCCATGGTCGCCTCTTTGTTCTTGATGTTTATTGTGCTGCTACTTCAATTCAACTCGATCTATTTGTCTTTAATCACCCTTTCAACGGTTATTATGTCAACGGTCGGGGTGATGCTTGGCATGCTTTTAACCGGGCAACTTTTTAGTGTGGTGATGACCGGCACCGGAATTGTCGCTCTCGCTGGTATCGTCGTTAACAACTCGATTGTGTTGATCGACACCTTCCAACGCCTAAACCGCGATATGACGTCGCGCGATGCTATATTGCGCGCCGCTGCGCAAAGACTACGTCCGATTTTGATCACGACAGTAACGACAATGATCGGTCTTTTGCCGATGGCCCTGCACGTCACCGTCAATGTCGTAAGCCGATCGGTCGAGTTCGGCGCACCAGAGGGTTTCTGGTGGGTTCAGTTTGCCACGGCTATTATTTTCGGCCTTGGGTTCTCGACGCTACTCACCCTGATCTTGGTACCTGTGATGATCACGCTACCAGAAAAAGTCGCCGATCTGCGTCACTGGGGTCGCGAGAGATTTTCGGCTTTTCGCGGCGCCTAAAGGAAGCGCCACTCTATTAGCGTAGAAGACGCACAGTGCTTATTACTATTCTGCGACTGTCTTTAAGCGTTGATGAAAACTCGTATAGCCAAAGGGCAATGCGGCGATATAAATCGCACAGAGCAACGTCAAGCCAATCCACGGGAAAGTAAACAGCCCCGCTGCCAAAAGCGCCAAAGACACCATAATTGGCAAAACATAATCGCGCGGCACGCTGGCCATTCGGCCTTTGCCCGAAAAAGTCGGCAAACGCGACACCATCAGACAGGCAATTGAAACCGTATACGCGATAATCACTAGAGGCGTGCCGCGCAGATCGAGCCAGCCAGAAAACTCCACCCAAATTGGCGCCAGCACCAAAATACCAGCGGCCGGGGTTGGCACACCGATAAAATATTCGCGCATCCATTGCGGCCGGTCGGGATCGTCAATCGTCGCATTGAAGCGCGCTAAACGTAGCGCACAGCAAGCACCAAAAAAGATCAGAACCATCCACCCAATGCGGTGCAATTCACTTAAACCCCAGACATAAAGAACTAGAATCGGCGCCAAGCCAAAGCTCATAAAATCTGCCAAACTATCGAGTTGCGCACCCATTGGGCTCTCGGCCTTCAGCAAGCGCGCAATACGACCATCAAGCATATCGAGGAACGCTGCGCCGCAAATCGACAATACGGCCATTTCATATTTACCAGCAAGGCCGAAGCGCACTGCTGTTAACCCCAGACTGAGCGCCAGGAGCGTTAAGGCGTTGGGGATTAACTTGGCGAGCGGGAACAGGCGCTTGGCGCGCTTGCTTTGCGTCTCTTGCTGGTCAACCATCACTGGGTTACGGCCTCACGCGCCGCTTCGTCACTATCTGCATCGGCGAGCACTGTCTCGCCAGCAATAGCCGTTTGTCCAACCGAAACCATTGGAATGACACCTTCTGGCAGGTAAATATCCAAACGACTACCAAAACGGATCAAACCAAACCGCTCGCCGACCGTATATTGATCACCTTCATTGGCATAATTCACAATCCGGCGTGCTACCAAGCCCGCAATTTGCACCACAATAATATCGCTGCCATCTGGCAAAGCGATTTGCATGGTGTGCCGCTCATTGGCTTCACTAGCCTTATCCAAATCGGCACTCAAAAATTGCCCTGTGCGATACAAGGATTTCTCGACCGAGCCGCTAACCGGCATGCGGTTCACGTGACAATTGAAAACGTTCATAAACACTGAAACGCGCGTACGCTTTTCTAATCCGCGCCCCAATTCCGGCGGTAATACCGCCTCGGTGATCATATTAACGACACCATCGGCGGGGCTGATAATCAAACCATCGCGCTGCGGCGTGGTCCGCGCAGGATCCCGAAAAAAGTATGTACACCACAGCACCAAAATAACACCGATCCAACCAAGCACCGGTGAAACGAGGAAAAACAACACATCCAAAAGAGCGAAAATCGCAATAAACCTGTAACCTTCAGGATGGATCGGAACGAGAATGGACGTTAAGCTTCGCATTAGATTTTTCTTTCTCAGAACGGCTCAACCGCAATTTATTGGCGTCAGCCCGCCCTTTTTATTGAGGGGTAGCGCTAACGCCATTTTTATAGAGCTTATATATTAGCGCATCCCGCAAGGCTTCAAAAGAGGCAACCACAATATTCTCGTTCACACCGATCGTACGCCAGCTGTGCCCGAGGCTATCTTTACTCTCAATGGTCACGCGCGTCACCGCCTCAGTGCCTGTGTTTAAGATACGGACTTTATAATCAGTCAGGCGCATATCATCGATGACACTGGCGTACCGCCGCAAGTCACCGCGAAAAGCATTGTCTAAGGCATTAACAGGGCCATTTCCGCTCCCTTTGGTTTCAACCAGTTCGCCATCAATGATCAGGTGCACCGTAGCCTCCGAGACGGCATCTCCCGTGCCAGATTGCTCGACCCGCACTTCATAACCCGCGACGTCAAAAAACTCTTCGATACGATCAAGTTCGCGCAGAGCCAATATTTCAAAGGACGCACCAACTCCGTCATAGCTGTAACCTTCAGCCTCTTTTCGCTTAACTTGAAACAGAATGCGATCAACAGCGGGATCATCTTTATCGACGGTAATACCCGCTGAGTTCAAGCGATCAAGAATATTGCTCTTGCCCGCTTGATCCGAAACCAAGATGGTACGCTGGTTCCCGACCGATGACGGCGCAACATGCTCGTAGGTGGATGGGTCTTTCATCACTGCCGAGACATGGATCCCCCCCTTATGAGCAAAAGCCGAGGCGCCAACATAAGGCGCATGGCGGTTGGGGGTACGATTGAGGATATCATCCA
>CBFHZM010000046.1:0-14099 GCA_965660195.1 Alphaproteobacteria bacterium | reverse complement strand
GTCCCGTTATGTAAAACGCCCCAAATATCGCAGATCAGGGCATCATAACTCTCAGCCAAGTTGGCCAGACCGCCGATCATTTTTACAGGCGTCTGCGACATCGTAACCTCTCGCTTTCGGGTGTAACTGGTTTGCAGATTACACAAGGGATGGACCTGATGCCGCACACTGCCGATGCATTCAGCAGTCGTCAAGCATCATAATTGTCGCTAGACTTAGCTGAAATTCATTTTTGGCGCAGGAGGAATTCATGCAACTTTTTGATTTATCAGGTAAAACCGCTATTGTGACGGGCGCTTCGCGCGGTATTGGCGAAGCGATTGCAAGACACATGGCAGATCACGGGGCGAATGTTGTGATCTCCAGCCGTAAGAGTGATGCCTGCGATATTGTGACCAATGATATTAATGCCAAATATCCGGGGCGCGCGCTAACTGTGGCATGTAATATTGGCGACAAGGCTCAATTACAAAACCTCGTTGATCAAAGTCGGGCGCATTTTGGCCAGATTGATATTGTTGTTTGCAATGCCGCCATTAATCCGTATTTCGGCCCCTCGGCCGATTGCCCCGATGAAGCCTTTGATAAAATTATGAGCAGCAACGTTAAGTCCAATCACTGGCTATGTAATATGGTGTTGCCAGAAATGGTTGAACGGCAAGACGGCTCGATCATTATTATTTCTTCAATCGGTGGGCTAAAAGGGTCGGCTATATTGGGAACCTATGCCATTTCAAAGGCCGCTGACTTCCAGCTGGCGCGTAATATTGCTGTTGAATACGGCGCTCATAATGTCCGCGCTAATGCCATCGCTCCAGGTTTAATCAAAACCTATTTCGCCCAAGCGCTATGGGAAAACCCTGAAATTCTAAAACAGGCAACCTCGACAACCCCGCTCCGGCGGATCGGTATGCCCGATGAAATTGCTGGTGCGGCAGTCTTTCTTGCCAGCCCAGCTGGGGCCTATATGTCGGGGCAACAACTTGTTATCGATGGCGGGCAAACTATTGCCTAGCTTTCGAAAAGCAAATTTTGAAATTAACTAACTTTACTTATTGGTGTAAAAATAAATTAATTCTATCGTCGGTTGTATCGTTCTGTTTTTGTTTAAGTTTTAGGAGTTAATTGTGCGCGGAACAGGGATCTTCAGTCGACATCGCTGATTACACGGACGCCGTATGGTAAGCGGTTATGCACAGCGTTTGTAGGCGTAATGTAGTGTTGCGTTTTTGTTGGTTGATAAAAAATGAGAGGGTTTGACCCCCGAACATTTGGCTTCAATCAGAGTGTATTGCTCTCCCGCGTTTTATCACGAGAACGCTGGAAGTAATTGGACGGGCGGCCAACGCAGTTACGCGTTGGCCGTTTTTCTTCGCGGCGCCTAAGCGGCCTCCGCGTCAAGAACTTTCCTAAAATTCGATAAATTTTGCCGCAAACAGACCTTTAGCTAAAAAAATACTGACGACCGTCTTGACACGGACGGTCCTGCTTCTTATCTCCCAAGCGTGACGTTAGCACTCTACGATATAGAGTGCTAACGAGCGGTTTTTTTAGTGTCTCCGAAAGTGGGACCATAATAAGGAGAGAGAGAATGAAGTTTCGTCCTTTGCACGACCGGGTTCTGGTCAAACGTGTTGAAGAAGATACCAAAACAGCGGGCGGGATCATTATCCCTGACACAGCCAAAGAAAAGCCTTCCCAAGGCGTCGTGGTTGCTGTTGGACCAGGTACGCGCGGCGATGACGGCAAATTGGTTGCCCTCGACGTAAAAGTTAAAGACAAGATTTTGTTTGGTAAATGGTCTGGCAGTGAAGTGACTGTCGATGGTCAAGAGCTGCTGATAATGAAAGAGTCCGATATTTTGGGCGTTATCGGCTAAGCGCTCGAGAACCCTTTCCCTAATTTCTAGAAAAGAAGAGAGTTATAAAATGGCAAAAGAAGTAAAATTTGGCGCGGAAGCCCGTGAGAAAATGCTTCGCGGCGTCGATATTCTGGCAGATGCAGTGAAAGTAACGCTTGGTCCGAAAGGCCGCAATGTTGTGCTCGAAAAATCATTCGGTGCACCTCGTACCACTAAAGATGGCGTGTCGGTGGCGAAGGAGATCGAACTCGAGGATCGTTTCGAGAATATGGGTGCGCAAATGGTCCGCGAAGTGGCCTCACGCACTAATGATGAAGCGGGTGACGGGACGACGACGGCGACGGTGTTGACCCAAGCTATCGTTCGCGAAGGCGCTAAAGCTGTTGCCGCTGGCATGAACCCAATGGATCTGAAGCGCGGTATTGATATTGCTGTTGCTTCCGCTTTGGCCGATCTCGAAAAGCGTTCGAAAAAAGTAAAATCAAATGAAGAAATCGCCCAAGTCGGTACAATTTCAGCCAATGGCGAACGTGCTATCGGTCAAATGATTGCCGAAGCAATGGCGAAAGTCGGTAATGAAGGCGTCATCACTGTTGAAGAAGCAAAAGGCCTCGATAGCGAGCTTGACGTCGTGGAAGGTATGCAATTCGATCGCGGTTATTTGTCACCTTACTTCATCACCAATGCTGACAAAATGACGACTGAATTGGAATCGCCGCTGATTCTGTTGCACGAGTCGAAACTGTCGAGCCTGCAACCAATGTTGCCGATCCTCGAATCCGTTGTGCAGTCGTCGCGTCCTCTGTTGATTATTGCTGAGGATATTGAAGGCGAAGCGCTGGCGACCTTGGTTGTGAATAAACTGCGCGGCGGCCTAAAAATTGCTGCTGTCAAAGCCCCTGGCTTTGGCGATCGTCGTAAAGCTATGCTCGAGGATATTGCTATCCTGACTGGCGGGCAGGTGATCTCGGAAGATCTCGGTATCAAGCTTGAGAATGTCACACTGAGCATGTTAGGGACCGCTAAGCGTGTCTCGATCACGAAGGACGAGACGACGATTGTTGATGGTGCCGGCAAGCGCAAAGACATTGAAGGTCGTGTTGCTCAAAT
This sequence comes from Alphaproteobacteria bacterium, assembly GCA_965660195.1. GTDB lineage: Bacteria > Pseudomonadota > Alphaproteobacteria > RS24 > RS24 > JAYODZ01. Next base: position 11,128 of record CBFHZM010000046.1, on the reverse strand, counting down.
TCGGACACAGATCGAAAACACAACTTCAGACTATGATCGTGAAAAACTGCAAGAGCGCCTGGCAAAATTGGCCGGCGGTGTAGCGGTTCTGCGCGTCGGTGGTGCCACTGAAGTCGAAGTGAAAGAGCGTAAAGACCGCGTCGACGACGCACTAAACGCAACCCGCGCTGCCGTTGAAAGCGGCATCGTACCAGGTGGTGGTACAGCTCTTTTGCTCGCAGCGACAAGCATTGAGGGACTGACAAATAGCAATCCTGACATCCAAGCTGGTATCAAGATTGTTCGTCGTGCCCTCGAAGCGCCGGTGCGCCAGATCGCTGAAAATGCTGGCGTTGAAGGCTCGATCGTGGTCGGAAAAGTACTGGAAGCTAAAGGCAAGCTCGGCTTTGACGCGCAGGAAGAAAAATACTGCGATCTAATTGCCGCTGGTATCGTTGATCCCACTAAAGTTGTGGCGACAGCGCTGCGTGATGCCGCTTCGGTTGCTGGTCTGTTAATCACAACAGAAGCTATGGTTGCCGAAAAACCAGAACCCAAATCTGCAATGCCGGATATGGGCGGCATGGGCGGCATGGGCGGCATGGGCGGCATGATGTAAATCTGTCGTTACATACCAGCTTTTTAGAAAAGGCCGCCTCGTGGCGGCCTTTTTTTCTTGCAGATCAGCTAGGCTAGGGCTAGAACCAAGACGCTGAACCTAAAGTCGAAATAAAAACAAACAAACATAACTAAAAAAAATAAATAATAAGCCAAAAAAAAATTTATTAGCCGATTGTTAACTTTTAAAAAGCAATATTGCTTGATAGCGATACGTTTGTCTTTTGGCTGGGAAATTTGATCCGAATGGAGATTGTAATGCTGAAAAAGTTTTACTTACCTCAACTATCCTCCTCTAAAATGATGCTGAAATCCGGCTTGGTGTTAATGGTGCTGTAGCCGCAGCTCGCTGCTGCGCAGGAGGCCGTCGAGGCTCGCGATGGCGGGTCGAATTTAACGACGCTGGCGAAATTGCAGGAAATCATTAGTACCCACCCTAGCGTGAGCAAAGCCCAACAAGATTTTTGTGAGGCGGGCTTTAGCATTATGCAAGAGAAAACTGCTTATTATCCAAAGCTCAATATGTCCTTAAGTGGCGGCGATAAGATGGTCGACAAAACCACCCGTGGTGATGAGTTTGGCGGCAACAGCGCGCTTGACGCTGTTATCGCGCAAAACCGAATTAGCGCAGTCGCAGGGAGCTTATGATCTCGCAAAAATTGCCGCCGAGCGCAGTCGACATGAGCGCGAGTCGGCAATTTCCGAATTCCGCGCACGTGCTGCAACTGAATTGTCCGAGTTCCGCAATGATGTCGAGCAAGCCGACGCGCAGCAGCAAGCATTGCGCGGGAAGGTTAATGATGCAATGGTCCGCGCGCCAGTATCGGGGATTATCTCAGCTGTGCATGTCAAAACCTTGGGTGCCGTTGTGCAAGCTGGCACCTTGATGGCTGAAATTGTGCCCGATGAAAAAGCTGTCTTAGTGCGGGCGCGGGTTTTGGCGCAAGATATTGCCGGCGTTCATATCGGACAGCGCGACAATATCACACTAAATGCCTATGATGTATCGGTTTATGGCGCCATGCAAGGGCAGGTGCGGCAAATTGCCTCGAATACGACGCAAGAAGAAAAGCGCCCACCCTACTACGAGACGATCATCGAAATTCCCAATCCGCAATTCGCGAAGTCTGCGGAAGGTGTTGAAATTGTTCCGGGCATGGGGGTGACCGTCAATATACTGGGGCAAAAGCGGAGTGTGCTGTCCTATATTTTCTCGCCGATTAACAAGGCGGCATCGATCGCTTTCCGCGAGCGCTAGGAGAGCGTATTCTGTGTCCAGATCATCCACAGGCCGCGCAGGATAAAGATCGCCCCGACAGTCAACATGACGCGTAACGTCCAAGTAAAGAAATTCTGATCTTCCATGCGGTCGAGAATTTTTTTACCCAGCGTTGTGCCGATCACCGAGGCGATGATGCAAAGGCCCAATAAGGACAGCGGTCCAGGGCTCGTCCCAATTAGTCCGCCGTAGAAGATAATTTTGCTGAGATGGCCAAAAGATTGTGCAACAGCTTTGGTGGCGACAACTTGATGCCGCGTTAAGGGGACGCGTTGGAAGAAAATATCGAGCAAGGGCCCGCCAACACCAGCGAGCAGATTGGTCACAACAACGACAAAGCCAGCAGGAATAGAGAGGCCCGGACGCGTAATATCCAGAGCGAATTGTTTTGGTAGGCTGGTTGCAATAAACGGCAGGGCGCCGAGAAGTAAAAATACGATGGCGCGGTCGGGCGTATAGCTCACCCAGACGAGCAACGCCATCGCTGCCACGCCACCAAGAGTAAAACCGATAAACAAACGCCATTGGATATCGTTCCGATTTAAATAAGCTCGATAGCCATTTGAGGTCAGTTGGATAACGCCGTGGAGCACCATGGCTTGGCCGACTGGCAGTAAAAGCACGAGTACACCCATCAGAATGAGCCCACCGACCATACCCAGAATGCTCGAGATAAAGGCTGTCGCTAGCGTTGCCAGTACAATTATCAGTGCGACCATGGCCCCCCTCTTGCTCGCGATTAGGATGGCAGACGCGCTGCCAAGCGGTCATAGATTTCGTTGCGGGCTGTGAAGAAAAATGTACCGCCGCGCGATGCAATATGCGAGACCCCCATCTGATGCAAGCATGCGGCGACCCGCGTTGCATCTTTATTTTTCACCAGAAGTTTGTGCGGTAGCGCTGTGTCGTTGGTTTCTCCAAGATGCTCAATCGAAAAATCTTGGGCTAGCTGCTTCCAATCAAGGGTGATGCCGCCGGGAATGCTAAACTCGAGCTCGGTCATGGTTTGTGCGCGCATACGGGCACTGAGCCTATGCAATACCGCCCGCGCTGCAGCGCGGGCTTCGGCTGACCATGTCGCCGTTAGAGAGGCGGCTAAATTCGCTTCACTTTTTAAGATCGTACCATCATCAGGTACGCGCAGTTGATTGGCGGCGAGCGTTGCGCCCGTCGATGTAATATCGACAATCGCCTCCGCTGCGCCGGAGCTGGGAGCACCTTCGGTAGCGCCGAAACTACGCACAATCGTGTAATCAGTGATGCCGTGACGGGCAAAAAAGTCCTGCGTGAGGTGAATATATTTAGTTGCCACCCGAAGGCGTTGGCCGTGACGCTGGCGAAAATCGCCCGCGACCTCAGCGAGGTCACTCATATGGGTGACGTCGATCCAGAGATCTGGGATCGCCACGACGACATCGGCGTGACCAAAACCGAGTGGCGCTAGCAGCATAATCGCGCTCTCCATATCGGGAATTTCTTCGCGCAACAGATCCTCGCCAGTGACGCCGAAATGGACTGCGCCTTGTTTGAGGCGGGTGGCGATTTCGCTGGCCGACAGATAGCTGATTTCGATATTGGGAATCTCGCGGATATAGCCTTGATAGCCACGCGCCCCGTCGCGGCGCAAGGGCATATCGGCCTCAGCGAAGAGACGGTTTACATTTTCTTCTAACCGTCCTTTTGACGGCACGGCAATGATCAAGGGCTGGCTCATAGTTTGGCTCCTGCTTCTGTCACGCGCTCGAGTGCAAGCGCCGCACCGATGGCTGGCATCGGCTTAGTCGCGCCAAGGGCAGACAGGAGTGCATCATAGCGACCGCCCGAGGCAATGGTCTGGCGTGGGCCGAGCGATGGCACGATAATTTCAAACACAAAGCCGGTATAATAGGCGAGTTTACGCCCGCGATTAGCGGCAAAATTAGCAGGACGCGAGGTAAATTTCTGCTGTAATGCCGTCATGCGTTTCTCATACTGCGCAAGCTGTGCCGCAAGCGCATCGCCAATCACGAGACCTTGGCGCTTAAGGGTCTGCTCCAGTGCCATGGCTGAGCATGCGACTTTACTTAAATTAAGGATTGTATCGGCCATTTCTGCTGTTAGCGGTGTCGCTTGGGCCGCGTTTTCCTTGTCCTCAAATCGCGCCAAAATTTCATCGCGATCGCGGCCGATTATGACTGCGGGCGCATCCGCTGGCAGGCTACGCGCTTTGCTCTCAGGCGTTTTTTGTAAGGCCTTGAGTGTGGTCTCGAGACTGCCGCCATGAGCATAGGCGCGGTTCAATCGCGCGACCTGTCGCGGCGTCAACTCGAGGTCGTTCAGGGCGGCTTCAAATAGTGCGAGATCATTCACAAAAACTTCGAACTCGGTCACACCCAAATCGGTCAACAGATCAATAGTGAGGCAAAAGACTTCGATTTCCTCGTTTAGTGGCTCGGCGCCGTTTAAAATCTCAAAGCCCAGTTGGGTGAATTCTTCGGGCTTGCCGGCGCCGCGCGGCTGATAGCGAAAGGCCGTACCCTGGTAACATAACCGCTGGCTAGAGGCCGCACTACCGACTGTCTCGAGATAAGCTTGCGCCGTCGGAATCGTGAGGTCTGGGCGCAAGCACAAGCTCTCGCCGCGGGGGTCGGTAAAGCTAAAAAGCCGCCGCCGCATTTCCTCGCCCAAAAGGTCGATAAAAGGGTCAGCAGGTTGCAAAATTGTCGTTTCACAGGGGGTAAAACCTGCCTCAATTAAGGCGGTGAGTTGGTCCTTTGTCGTACCTGTTGCTGATTGCCGGCGCCATTTTTCGTCTGGGTTCGGGAGCGCAACGCCAAACACATCCGAGGCTACGGCAAGCCCTCGTTGCTCGCACTGTCGTGCTAGGATCAGCGCAGCGCGCGCCGGAAATCCATTTTTACGATAATTCGATATTGCCGAGGGGCCAACTCCTAACAGGCCGGTTAAGGCCGCGGTTCCGCCCAAAGCGTCGATGACTTCTGAACTCGTTACTAGCATGATTGCCTCCGAGTTCATAAAATACAAATAAACCAGCGATTAGGCAAGCAAAAAACAATGCAATTTAAATTTAATGAATATACATAATGTGAATTAATTATTATAATTCAAATTATTTGAATTTTAGTTCATTTAATATGAATTTTATGTTTCTTCAGCGATGCGAGCTTGCAAACTCGCTACCAGTTCGGCGCGGGAAACTTCAAATTGTGCGTGTTTGGCGCTTCGCCATTCAGCGTTGTCGCTGATTTCGACAGATTTTTCGGCGCCGAGAGCGAGGTCTTTGACGGTCACAAGGCCTTTGGCGCGTTCGTCTTCGCCTTCGATAATGGCAAATCTGGCGCCGCGGGCATCAGCATAGCGCAATTGCGGTTTCATGCCGCTATCCCCCATATACATCTCAGCCCGTAGGCCAGCGCGCCGCATATCTTGGACCATGGCGGCATAGTCGGCTTTATTATCTTTATCCATCACCAAGACCACTATCAGAGGCTGCTGGTTACCCTTTGGCGCTAGGCCTTTTAGCATTAAAGCGGCGGCTAACCGGCTGACGCCGATAGAAATCCCAGTAGCTGGGATTTCAATGCCTTTAAAGCGCTTGACAAGATCATCATAGCGCCCGCCACCCCCGACCGAGCCAAAACGGGCTATTTCGCCATTTTCGTCCGTCGTCTCGAAGGTTAACTCAATCTCAAAAACCGGTCCTGTGTAATAATCAAGCCCCCGCACGATGGACGGGTCGAAGCATATGCTAGCTTCATCATAACCGAGATGATCAAACAGGGCATTCATCTCTTCGAGCTCACTAACGCCGGTAGCACCGATCTCGCCACTTATAGTGCGTAATTCTGCCAATGTTTCTTGCCGGGTTGCTTGACGGGCTCGCAAGAACTGGCAAATCGTATCAATTGCTGCGGCTGGTAGCTCTGCGCCTTTGGTAAAATCACCGCTTTCGTCTTTACGGCCAGCGCCCAATAGGTCGCGTACGCCATCCATGCCAAGGCGGTCGAGTTTGTCCATGGCACGTAAAATCGTCAAACGCCGGCTTTCGTAATTCTCGTCTTCGTCCGACAGCCCAATTGTCTGAAGCATTGCGTCGAGCAATTTCCGGCTGTTAATGCGGACGCTGAAATCGCCGCGGGCGAGACCAAGCGCCAGCATACAATCTGCCGCCATCATGCAAATCTCTGCGTCGGCGGCGGAGCTGGCGGCGCCGACCGTGTCGGCATCCATCTGCATAAATTGGCGATAGCGCCCTGGGCCGGGCTTTTCGTTGCGAAAGACATAGCCATGCTGATAGCGCCTTAACGGCTTGGGCAGATGGTCATAATGCTCTGCCACATAACGCGCCAGCGGCGCCGTTAGGTCGTAGCGCAAGCTCAGCCATTGGTTGTCATCATCTTCAAGCGCGAAAACGCCTTCATTCGGGCGATCGGCATCGGGCAGAAATTTTCCTAATGCGTCGGCATATTCAAAAGCTGGTGTGTCGAGTTGGTCAAAACCATATTGTTCGTAAACCCTGGCTAGGGTGGCGATCATGCCCTGCTGTAGCGCTAGCTCATCGCGACCAAGGTCGCGAAAGCCTCGCGCAACACGAGCCTTTGGTTTGAATGATTTCTGCTTTTTCTGCTCACGCTTCGACATGACATTTGTCTATCTGAAACCTCGCTTGCAGGCAAGCCTAGGGACCGCAGGCGCCAATGCTCAAAGCCCGAAGGGCGACAGTCCTCGCACATGTTCGTCGAGCCGCAAATCGCGATTGATCGAGGGCGTAGCGCGTTGGTTGCAGTCGCTTCGCTCACACAATCGGCAATTAATGCCCACTGGCGTGTCCGCGGCATCTTGTGCCAAATCCAGCCCTCGTGAATAGGTGACGCGGCTAGCGTGCACAATGTCACAACCTAGCGCGACAGCAAATTGATTATCGGGAACGCCGAAGCCGGAATTATCGCGACTGACCGTGCGGGCTATCGAAAAATACCGGGTGCCGTCTTCCATTTGGATGACCTGTGTCGAAATTTTACCCGGAATTCGAAAGGCATCGTGGACATTCCAGCGCGGGCAGGTGCCGCCGAAACGGGCGAAGTGAAAGCCAGCGGCCGAGAACCGCTTCGAGATATTGCCAGCATTATCGACGCGAATTAGAAAAAATGGAATGCCGCGGGCGCTTGGGCGCTGCAACGTCGTCAGCCGGTGGCAGACTTGCTCGAAGCTGGTTCCGAAACGCCGTCCAAGCAGGGTAATGTCATATTGCGTCGCCTCGGCAGTTTGCAGTGTTGGGCCATAGGGCATCAAAACGGCAGCCGCAAAATAATTGGCTAGGGAAATCCGCGCCACTAACCGTGCATTGTCGGATTGCAGGCCCGAGGAACGAATAATATTATCGATTTCCTCAATCTGCTCGAGATAGCCGATTTGGTAAGCCAGTTGGAAGGAGCGCCCTGGCTGGTCCAGCATTTCGGATAAAAATAAGGTCTGGCGATGCCGATCATAGCGTCGCAAGGTGTTGGCCATAACGGTGTGTGGCACCACCCGCGTCACAACACGATGTTTATTTTCGAGGCGGTTGCGCAAGGCAAGATAAGGCTCATCAAAGGGCGCAATAGCTTCTTCATGCAGACGCTCGGCCATACCGTCCAGCGAAGCGAAGTGATTACCTTGCTGGTTGATAAAGTCGCGGACTTCCTCTAGCGCCAGAAGGGCATCCGGGTTTTCGCCGCTGGCGCTATCGGCCAGCCGTTCGGCGAGCATGGTTTTGGTTGATGCCACTTCTTGATAGGAGCGATAGAGCCGCGCAATCGCATCGACGGCGGCAGGGCTAGCGGCGGCAATATCTTTCATCTCGTCGCGCCCAATCGGCGAATCTCGAAACATTGGGTCCGAAAATACTTCCCGTAGTTGAGTTTGCGCGCGGGCTTCCTCATCGCCAGCTAAACCGCGTGGGTCGATGTCAAAAACTTCGACCAGTTGTAACAAAATTTGCGCCGATATTGGCCGTTGGTCGCGTTCGATCAGGTTGAGATAGCTTGTGGAGATGCCAAGCGCGTCGGCCATGCTCGCTTGGGTTAGTGAAAGCTCGCGGCGCAGCCGCCGAATACGCGCCCCAGCAAATAATTTGCGTTCCACGAGCCGAGATTTCTTTTCTGCCATTAGTATCGCTTCTTCAAAGGGTTATGGTGTTAGAATTACACCCTATATTTACAAAGTTTACATATTACACAAACAAATACTGGTTTTGTGTAAATTTTTCTACTTTAATATTTTCAAGGGTTTAATCAGGACTCGACAAAACTCTGTGCGCTGTGTATGTGTCCCGCATATCTCCCAACCAGATGCAAGAGGTCGAAGATGACAAGCTATACCCAACAAGTCGAAGCGGTACGTAAAGAAATCGCGAAAAATGGTGCCCCTTGGAACGCCATTAACGCTGAATATGTTGTTCGCATGCGGTTGCAAAACCGTTTCAAAACAGGGCTGGATATTGCCCGTTACACCGCTGACATTATGCGCAAAGACATGGCCGATTACGATGCCAATAGCGCTGATTACACGCAATCTCTGGGGTGCTGGCACGGCTTTACAGCGCAACAAATGATGATGGCCGTCAAGCGGCACCGCAAAACTGTCAAAAAATCCTATGTTTATTTGAGCGGCTGGATGGTTGCAGCGCTGCGGTCAGATTTCGGCCCGCTGCCAGATCAGAGCATGCACGAGAAAACCACTGTGCCGAATTTGATCGGTGAAATTTACACTTTCCTTAAACAAGCCGATGCGCGTGAACTGCGCCATGTGTTTGTTGAGCTGGATCAAGCCCGCGCAAAGGGTGGTGATGTTGATGCAGTATTGGCAAAAATCGACAACTTTGAGAGCCATGTTGTGCCGATTATCGCCGACATTGATGCTGGCTTTGGTAACGAAGAAGCGACCTATTTGCTGGCTAAGAAAATGATCGAAGCGGGGGCTTGCTGTATCCAAATCGAAAACCAAGTGTCTGATGCTAAGCAGTGCGGTCACCAAGATGGCAAAGTAACGGTTCCGCACGAAGACTTTTTGGCGAAGATCAATGCTGTTCGTTACGCCTTCATGGAGCTGGGTGTGGAAAATGGCGTTATCGTTGCTCGGACCGACTCGCTCGGCGCTGGCCTGACCCAAAAAGTGCCAGTCTCACGTTCGGCTGGCGATCTGGCGAGCAAATATAACGATTTCCTGAAAGTTGAGCCTGTTAGCGATGTCTCGTCTTTGACTGATGGCGATTTGGCTTTTATGCAGAATGGTCAGATGGTCAAGCCTGTGCTTCTAGCTAATGGTTTGTTTGCCTTCAAAGATGGCAGCGGCGAAGACCGTGTGGTTCTCGACTGTGTTACCAGCCTTGAAAATGGTGCCGACCTGTTGTGGATTGAGACTGAGCGACCCAATGTGGCGCAGATTGCTGGCATGGTGAACCGTGTGCGCGAGGTCATTCCGAACGCTAAGTTGGTCTATAACAACTCACCGAGTTTTAACTGGACACTGTCCTTCCGAGAGCAAGTTTATGCTGAGTGGAAGTCGGCTGGCAAAGATGTGTCGGCTTATCCAGATCCAGCCAGCACGCCGCGCGGCCTGATGGATGTCAAATTTGATGATAGCGAGCTTGCCGTCCAAGCCGATAACTATATCCAAAGCTTCCAAAAAGATGCGGCCCGTGATGCTGGTATATTCCACCATCTGATCACCCTGCCGACCTATCACGAGACAGCCCTTGGTACCGATGTTCTATCTGAGGGCTATTTCGGTGATGATGGCATGTTGGCCTATGTTCGTGATATTCAGCGGCAAGAAATCCGCCGCGATCAAGCCTCGGTCAAGCACCAAGATTTGGCCGGCTCGAATATCGGCGATGATCATAAAGAATACTTCTCTGGCGACAACGCGCTGTTGGCGGCTGGGGAAGATAATACGATGAACCAGTTCTAAACTGTTTGGGAGGGCCGGGTTAAACCCGGCCCTTTTTTCTATGTACGCCATTACCGATTTATCTGATGCCCATGATGCGCAATTGCGCTACCCCAAGCCTATATTCCATGACTATGGCGGGCGCAGTACTTTTCATGGCCCCGTGGTTACGTTGAAAGCCTTTGAGGACAATAGTCTCGTCCGCGAAAGCGTTGAACAGGCGGGCGACGGCCGCGTCTTGGTCGTTGATGGCGGCGGTTCGATGAATTGTGCGCTGTTTGGCGGTAATTTGGCGACCCTGGCGGCCAATAATGGATGGGCTGGGGTGGTGATTTACGGCTGTGTGCGCGATAGCGAAGAATTGGCGGCGGCTGATGTTGGGGTCAAGGCTTTAGCCGTGCATCCCCGCAAATCCGAAAAACGCGGTCTTGGCACGCGCGATATTCCCATTCACTTCGCTGGCGTGAGCGTGTCGCCGGGCGATTGGTTATATGCCGATCGCGACGGCATAATTATTGCCGCACAAGAACTCAGTCCAGCTTGAGTGAAGTTTACGGAAAAGCCAAATAGCCTAGCGCTGCTACAAAGGCGCCATAACCAACTAAGAAGCTACTCAGCGCATCACGATAGAAATTAACCCGGGCAGGACGAAATGCGTTGAAAATGCCGTGCCCGATTTTGACAATTATAAAGAGCACTGCAAAGCCACCAAGCGTCGCGAGGATCAAGCCGGCCAGCGCGTAGAGATCAATATCACCGGTGTTTAGATCCTGCTGCAGGGCGCTCAAGAACATTAGACCAAATAAAGTGCCAATAAAGATCGCTAGACCAGCAAGCGAGGTCGTGTGCGGCGGTGTATCAAATAGTAAGGCCACGAGAAATAATAATGTTCCGGCCCAAAAGGCGAGGTCGAGAGGGCTCGTAAGGCCACTGGTCAGGGTGATCAAAATAATAATACCTGTTGCGCTGGCACTCGCCAGCGACCAAAGACCTTGCCGGCCGAGAATGTGGTAACTGGCTCGCAAAGCGATCAACAGTCCGAGCAGAAGTTCGAGCCCCGGTAATGCCATTTGATTGGGGGCGGGGTTGCTAAAGCCGAGCAACATGCCAACGCCAAACAGCGCCAATGTTCTTTGATCACTGTGACGCGACGTGAGTAGCAAGCTCGCCAAAGCGAGTAGTCCTAAAAAGGAGGTAAATAAGACATCGCGCCCAAGTTTTAAGCTACCATAAAATTTATCCATACGTGGCTGACTTACAGATAATGACCCGTTGTCACCTCGTTCAACGCGCAGGTTTGGATACTTGTGGCTAAGAGTATGT
>CBFHZM010000045.1:0-14398 GCA_965660195.1 Alphaproteobacteria bacterium | reverse complement strand
AATAGATATGGGCGCATTATCGGCAATTTCCGTTAAATCAATATCGGTAGGTTTTTTCTCGGCGATCGCCTCTTGGCCCGCAGTTTCTTCTGCAACCTCTTCGTTCTCTTCAATCTGACGGATATAAATCGCGGCGGCGACGGCGAGACCGGCAGCGACCAAGAATAAGAAATTCGGCATGCCTGGGACCATACCAATCAAAAACATCACGCCAGCGGCAGGTAACCAAGCGCGCGAAATGCTAAATTGCTTGCCAATGTGTTCGGCCATATTCTGTGTTGACGATACGCGGGTGACGATAATGGCGGTCGAGATGGCGAGCAAAAGTGAGGGGATTTGAGCGACCAAACCATCACCAATCGATAGCAAGACATAGACGCTCGCAGCCTCGTCAATCGCCATGTCATGTTGAACCAGACCGATAATAAGTCCACCCACGACATTGATGGCGAGAATAAGAATAGAGGCAACGGCGTCGCCCTTAACAAATTTCGAAGCACCATCCATGGCACCGTAGAAGTCGGCCTCAGAGGCTATTTCCTCACGTCGCTTGGTAGCCTCTTCATTGGTGAGCACGCCGGCATTAAGATCAGCGTCAATCGCCATTTGCTTACCCGGCATGGCGTCTAGGGTGAAGCGCGCCGATACCTCGGATACCCGGCCAGCACCACGGGTGATTACCACGAGGTTGATAATGATCAAAATAATGAAGACAAAGAGACCAACAGCATAATTGCCAGAAATCACAAACTCACCAAAGGCTTCGATCACATTGCCAGCCGCATCCGTGCCGGTATGACCCTCACTGAGGACAATACGGGTTGAGGCGACGTTCAAACCCAAGCGCAGAATGGTGGCGATTAGGAGTACAGACGGGAAGGACGAGAAGTCGAGAGGCCGGAATGTATTCACGGCAATCATCAGGATTAGCAATGAAAACAGTATGTTGGTTACAAAAAACAAGTCGAGGAGAACCGGCGGCAAGGGTAAAACCATCATCGCGATCAGCGCCAAAATACCGACAGGCAGGCTCATGCCGGTTAAAAAGGACTTGGTCCCCGTATAGCCTAGTCGCCGCAGTGTCATTTCCATGACAAACTCCTCATGTCAATTTCGTGTCGCGGAGGTGCCTCCGCAGCCTCCACATGGCACCAAAAATGCTTAAACGCTTGAAAAACAGTCTGTTCCTAGCTGGAAAACCAGTTTTTCGAGGCGCTTTTTTGGGTGCCACGCAGTAGAGAGGCAAGCGGCGTGCCAATTCTGCATCGGGAAAGGTTTTTATTTATGCTCGTCTGGCACGGATAATGCATCCTTGGGGACGATATTTGGCGTTTGCCATGTAATTAGCGGAGTAAATTACCATGTCTCATTTTGGAAAACTGACGACCATTTTCCTTGTCAGTACACTTATTGCCTCCTGTGGTCCTGTTTCGCCGGGTGGCTATCAATTGAAATTAGAGCGCGATGCGGGTGCTGGCACCGATGCTTCGATCTATGCGGTCAATACGATTACAGCAATCGGCTATGCAGTTGTTTCAACCCAGCCTGGTCGCAGTGAAGCGCAGCGCCGCCTAATGGCTATTCGCGCCGCACGCATGGCAGCTATGCGCGATCTTGCCGAGCAAATCCATGGCTTGAAAGTCGATGGCAATACAACGGTTATTGATTTGATGGTGCAAAATGACACCTTCCGCGGTGTTGTCACGGGGGTTATTCGCGGCGCCCGCACGGTTCGCATCAACCCAACTGGCGAAGATACATATGAAATTGTTCTCGAGCTCGATAAGTCGATGATCGCTGGGCTGATGAATTCGGTTCGTAAATATAGCTAGGTTTGCGTGATATGGTTCGTCATCTGACAATCTGTTGTCTCGCGCTCTTCCTCGGAAGTAGCGCCGTCATCGCGACTGAGGTGGTGCCCGAGGGCGCGCGCTTGGTTGAGGTAACAGGGCGAGTTGTTTATGACGATAGCAGGCCGATTGAAGATATTCGGCGTCTGGCGCTCAATGAAGCGCTTTATCTGGCGGCCCTGCAAGGAGAGGCGTCTGTCGATGGGTACTCCGCTCTCGACAGCGAAACCGCATTAAATGAGGCCGTCATCGTGCGTCCATCTGGTGAAATTCTTGACTACACCATTATCGAAGACGGACGAAAGCAAGATCATTATGAGGTGCGTCTGCGGGTTGCTGTGTCATCGCATGCTAATCGTGCCTGTCCGACCAACACTATACGACAAGTGGAAGTTTTCGAGCCCGAGATCTTCATCAGCCAAAATGTTCCGGTTTGGTCGAGCCGCGTCGTTCAGCTCGCCTGGCATCAGGTGCTTGATGGTGTTGCAGGTGATCCCCAAGTTGCTATGGTTGATAACACAGCGCAGTCTTTTGATGTCAAAGCGATGCAAACTAATGGTGGGTCGATGGACTACAATGCTTTGCTGGCCGCGCGCGCGACCTCGCATGGCGATTTTGCCTTGGTTAGCCGCTTTACCCTCACATCGAAAAAAGATCGCTTTTACGGCATCGCTGATAAAACCCAGCTTGTCCTTGGTGTTGAGCTGACGTTTTATGCCGGACCCGATTTTAAAGTCGCCAAGACGCACAGGTTCGAAAAAGAGCTAATGGGAAGCTTTGATAGCTTTTTTGAGCCGATTAATTTGCTTGCCAATCCTGGTCGCGAAGATCGGCTGCGTGCGCTGTTGCCTGAGCTTCGCCCCTTCATCGAAGAAGTTATGGGCGAGCTTGCTTGCCTCCCCCAAAGCGGTCGTCTCGCGCAGGTGAATAATAAATTCTATGTCGATTTGGGCCGCCGCCATGGCTTGCGTGAGCAGCAGCTAGCGGTTATTCCCGATCACGGTGGCAGTTGGAATATCGTGCGCGTGACCCGTTTGGAAGAAAACCGCGCTTATGTCTCTCCGCTTGACGGTGATAAGGATTTAAACGGTTTGATTGGCCGTGATACGAGATTTATGGAGGTTAATTAATGTATTCCTCATTTGCACGCCTAGTTGCATTGTCGACTGTGCTGACGGCGAGCTCAGCTTTTGCCGCTGAGCCGATTGTTGTTTTGACCTCCCCTTCACACAACGTCGGAAGTGCAGCTACTGGCAATAATAAATTCGCCCGCGATCCGGATTATAGTGCCAAGCATAAAGTCAAAACAAACGAGACCTTGTCAAAAATTATTGCCCACTACTATGGCGCCAGCGGGTTGAATAAGCGGTTTCTTGAACTGGCCATTGTTAGCCGTAACAGCCACGCTTTTGTTCGCGGCAACCCTCATTTCCTCTACGCTGGGCGGACTTTGCATTTGCCATCGGTGAATGAAATTCACGCGATGATTGTTGGCAAGTCGACACAAGGCTCGCAAAACGCCGCTAGCGGTCGGTCAGGGCATATTTATTTCAATGGTTTCTAAGCGCAAATATTTTCTATTTTTTCTGGTGGCGTTGCTTGCCTTAATCGCGGTCGCTCCGGTGGTTGCCGCCACCAAGGTCGTGAGTGGTGTCGATATCAAGCGAGCCGTTGAAGCGCAACTGGAGTTATCGGGCAAGCGCGGCGAAGTTTTATTGGGTGATGAGCGTCTGTTTTACCCTTGCGACTCGGATCTCACAGTAGAACGTACCGGAACCTCTTGGCGGACGATGCGGGTGAATTGCACAGCACCGCGTTCATGGTCGGTCCATGTGCGGACTAGCGTGGTCACGGCAAATGTCGCCGAAGCACCGGCGCTGGTGGGCCAAAAAACTGAGCAAGATATGGTGCAACGGGTGGTCCTTGTTCAAAGCGTTGCCTCGGGTGAGATTTTGACACAAGACCACGTAAAAATTGAGCAATTGTCATTTCGGACGGCGCCAGCTGGCTTTTCACGGCTAAAGCAGGTGATCGGGCGGCGGGTGAAGCGGGCCCTTAGCCTGGGACAGCCCGTTCAGGCACGCCATTTGCATCCAGATTGGGTGATCGAAAACGGCCAAACGGTCGAAATAGAGCATAAGCTTGGACAAATTTCGGTTGTGACATCTGGCAAAGCACTCGAGAATGGCCAAATGCATGACTTAATTGAGGTGGAAAACCTCAAAAATGGCAAAAAGCAGCATTTTTTTGTCATTGGTGTAAAAAAAGTTGCTACGGCAGCTAAACTGGATGCGATGTAGGTCGTTAATAGAGTTGTAGGAGTATAGTCAGATGGTTGATTCGATTAAAAACACCGTTAATCGGGTAGACCCTCAGCAAGTGAGGGCTAAGCCCGCAGCTGTAAAATCAGGTGCAACCGCAAACGCGGCTGCAGCCAGTTCGACTGCCGAAGTCGTCAATGTTAAAGGCTCTGCTGTAAGCCAAATGGCCAGCGCACCCCCTATCGACATGGAAGCCGTCAGTCGTATTAAAGATGCGATTTCGCGTGGCGAATACCCGGTTGATCTCGATCGCGTTTCAGACGCTTTGATGGACGCTTATCGGGACTTGAAATCTTAACCATTCTTCCGTAAGGGTTGATTATGCCCGAGGAAGATGATTTAGACGCGTTATTGAGTTTGTTCGAAGACCGTATCGAACAGGCCTCATTGTGTTTGTCTGATCCCGAAGCTTTTAAAAACGAAATGGCCGCGACCGAAACCTTGATCAAGGATAATTGGTCCCGCTTTAATTCTTTTCAGCCAGAAGATATACAAAATGCCAAGGATCGCCTGGCACGCCTCATTGAACGTTTGACGCAGTTACAGGCGCAGGTCAATGCGCGCGTGTCTTGGGTGAGTGAGCTGAACAGAAGTCTTGCCGAACGGGTCGAACAGTCCTCATAATAGGAAATCGATGGGAGAGCTGATGACCAAAAATCTGGAGAAAATGCTCGAGTTTTATAGCTCCGTATCTGGCTTGCCATTTTTTATTCTGGTCGGCATGAGCCTTGTTGCCCTGCTGGCGCTGATCGCGATGTTCAGACAGGCGCAGCTGCTAGGCCGCCTCAAGCGCGAACTCGAATGGCAACATGAGCAAACGGGCAAACGTTTATTGGCGTTGCAGACGGCGCTATCGCAGATCGATATGCCAGCGCAAGAGCAGGCAGAGATCAACGTCAATCTCGACGATGTTGTAGACAAAATTCGTCCTAATATTGTGGCGCTTGAGCGGCAAATTGAAACAATGCGGACCGACCTATCGCGGCTCGCTGAAGTGATGACAGAGCAAGAGCAGCTCTCGCGGGCGATTGAGATGGCCAAACGCGGGGCGCGTCGCGCCGAGATTGTAGAGGCAACGGGCGTGTCAGCTGATCAGGCCGATGCCATTGTTAAATTTCACGGCCCCGAACGCGGCTAATCTGTAAAAACTTTTTTACATAGCGAAATGCTCCTGCACTTGGCAGGAGAGGGCGTAATAAGTATCGGTCGTCAACGCGGCGATCTGGTTAGAGTGTTGGTCAAGATCAATCGTAAAGAGTTCATGTGAGAGAGTTATTTTCTCCGGCATGACTGCGACCGTCATCATGTCGATTTCGCCAAAGCGTGTGACAAACGCTTGGTATAGCCCTGAGCGGGTTTGGATTTCGATCGTTTCAATGCCGAGGGCGTTTTCGGTACAGTTATATTTATCATAAGAAAAACGTACCAAGTTATCGCACGCCATAAGGCTCAGCGCCATCGCCACGACCAGTCCAACAGTTAAAATAGACGTGACAGGCTGACGGGTGATCACCTCTAGGCACCTTCCTTCTTGTCTTCGCCAGCGTCGTTGTCCTCGTCGGCACCCTCTTTGGTGCTGTCGTCGACTTCATCCTCGCTAGTATTCTCGTTATTTTCGTCGGGGTCCGGCGCCGCTTCCGCGCTGTCCGTTTCAGCTTCAGGTGCTGTTTCGGTGGCCTCTGATGTCTCAGGGTCATCGGCGTTATCGGCTGCTATGTCGCCGCTCGCCTCTGCCGCCTCATGATCGATTACGTCGGTGGCGTCCGTGCTAGGTGTCTCGGCCGCCACAACTTCGATATACTCAGCCTTGCCCGACGATGTTAGACGTTCGGCATCTTCTGCCTTCACATCAACGGTTATACCTGCAGGAAACAGGACGTCATGTACCGTGCTGTCTTCGATAATCTTAACGCGCCGCATACCATCTTGTAACTTTGTATCCTCGGTTGCGACCATCACGACATGCTCGGCAGGTGCTTCGACACGCTGGACGGCAACCTCGGTGGGTGGCGCTTTTCGTAGAAAGGCAGGGTTGTTTAGGTGAATAACTTCATTCACATAGTCACGGATCAACACCACGCGTGCCGCCAGAGCAGCGATGCGATTCACTTCATTTTTCTCCGAGGCTAAGACTTTCTGAACAAAGGCCGAAATTTCGCTCAAAGGCTGCCCAGTATAGCGATCAACGATCCGATCGCGTAAGGCTTCAATTTCTGGCGGTAAGCGGCGGAGATAACCGCGCTTCGGCTTCAGGTCTTCATCTGAGGCGTTCATCTTTTTTCAGTCTCCCTTCAATTTGGCATTCATTTTGCAAATTCCAGACCAATCGAGAGTGTTTTCGGTAGAAAAATCGTGTCTTGAAAGGATACATGAGAATGGAAAAAATTGCAGATAATTTGGCATTTCATGCCTCTGCATTAGGCTTGCGGTCGCAGCGTAATACCATTCTTGCGTCGAATATCGCGAATGCCGCAACGCCCCATTACAAGGCACGCGATATCGATTTTAATGAAGAAATGAGCAAACTGGAGCGTAGCGGACCGCTGTCGATCACCGATGATCAGCATTTGCCGACCTATCGCCCCCTGAATCCAAATGGTGTTCATTATCGGGTGCCGCTTAACCCGTCTTTGGATGGCAATACAGTCGAGCTGAATGTTGAACAAATGCAGTTCTCTGAAAATGCTATGCGGTATCAAACGACCCTGTCTTTCCTCAATGGCCGCATTACTGGCCTGATTTCTGCCATACGAGGTGAATAATGAAGGGCGCTCCGATTAACAATATTTTCGATATTGCTGGCCGCGCCATGGGGGCGCAGCTCGTTCGTCTAAATACAATCGCTAGCAATATGGCCAATGCTGGAAGCCTTGCGGGCTCGCGCGAAGAAGCATATCGGGCGCTGCGTCCGGTTTTTGAAACCAAATATGCCGAGCAATTCAGAAAATCAGGCATGTCGACCCTTGATGCGGTCGAAGTTGTGCCGCTTGATCGGGAACCGGAGCGTATTTTTATGCCCGATCACCCGAAAGCCGATGAAAAAGGTTTTGTTTATTCAGCGGCGGTCAAGCCTGAGGAAGAAATGGTCGACATGCTCGAGGCTAACCGCCAGTACCAAAACAATGTCGAAATGGTTACCACAATTCGCGCACTGATGATGCGCACAATCAATATGGGCAAATAGAGGAGTCTTAAGCTTATGAGTTCGATCGATCCCGCACAAAACCAGAGTTTGAATGCGATCTTGGATAAGCTGGGCGTAAACCGTCAGGCTGAGGCCACCAAGAAAAAAGACGCTCTCGGCCAAGAGGATTTCTTGCGCCTTATGACGACGCAGCTACAGAACCAAGACCCATTTGCCCCGATGGAAAATGGCGACTTTATTGCTCAAATGGCTCAGTTCTCGACGGTTACGGGGATCACCGATATGGGTGAGACCTTGAAAAGCCTATCGAGCCAGCTCTCTGAATTCCGCCTTGCCACGGCAACAAATTTGCTCGGCAGTTCAGTCTTGGTGCCGGGTAACTTTGCCCGTCCTGACGACGCTGGCGAAATTCATGGGATTGTAGATCTGCCGGCCGCGTCTTCTATGACCAATCTCACCTTCTCGTCAGAAGATGGCGAAATTCTGGACGTGATCGAACTTGGCCCGCAAGCCAGTGGCTTGGTTGGGTTCTCTTGGTTGGACGTGCCTCAACATATTCGCGACAGCCAAGCTTTGGTGCGGATCGATGCCTATGCCGACTCGGGCAAAGGTTTACAGCCCGTATCTTCTTCAGTTTTTGCCGAGGTTCTCGCTGCCTCGACACAAGACCCTGTTAAAGGGGTCACCTTAGATGTTCGTGACTACGGCGAAATTGCTGCCGCTGATGTCTCACGGTTTCGTAAATAATTCTCATCGGGATGGAGTTTAATACATGTCGTTCTATACAGCTCTTACAGGTCTAAATGGATCGCAGGCTGATATTTCAGCCACGTCAAACAATATTGCCAACGTCGGGACAACGGGCTTTAAGCGAAGCCGGGCTGAATTTGGTGATATCTTCGCGACATCGCCATTGCAAAACTCATCTTCATCGATTGGTTCGGGTACCATCCTGAAAGGGATTAAACAACAGTTTACCCAAGGTAACATCGTGTCGTCTCTGAATGCGCTTGACCTTGCTATTTCGGGCCAAGGGTTCTTCGCTCTCAAGCCGTCGCTGACGTCAGCGCAAACGGTTTATACGCGGAACGGTTCTCTGAACGTCAATAACGACCGCTACGTGGTTGATAGTGCGGGTCAGTATCTGCTTGTCTATCCGGTGAACGATGACGGATCTGTGACCGCAAAAGATTTGACTAGCGCCGTGCCTCTCCAATTGCCGGTGACATCAGGTGAACCGAAAGCGACCAGTAATATTTCGTTGGGCGTGAACGTGCCAGCTGACGCTGAAGTGGTGCCAGAAAAGGCCGAATTTTCCGATGGCTATATTTTTGATCCCAATGATCCTGAGAGCTTCACCAATTCGACATCAATCACCATCTTTGATGACTTGGGTAACCCAACGATTGCAACGATTTACTTTATCAAAACCCAAAACGCATCGGCCGATGACCCAACCAACAAGTTTGAAACTCGGTTGGTGATTAATGACACCGTTATCGATCCTGATCTCGTCAATGCTGTTGATGACTCGGGGCGGCAAATCTTTATTGACCGCTTTGGCAATCAAGCCACGACAGTCCCAGATGATAACTACTTCCTGGAGGGAAAGGGCTCACCGCTCTACAAACTTGACGACTTACAATCGCAAATCCCTTCGCAGCCAGCTCGGTTGACTGGTGAACAGACAGCCTTCGACTTTGGTGAAGAAGGTGACAAGCTTGTTGAAATTGTCACGGATCCAATGCAATTCCTATCGACCCGCGAAGGTGGCAATGACGACAGCGGCGTCTATTGGGGGAAAGACTTCCTGTTGGTAAATGTCGATGATGGTGACCAGCCAGTCAGCATTGATATTCGCCCTGGTAAGTATAATGCCGAGCAGTTAGCGGCAGAAGTGCAGCGTGCGATCAATGAGGCTTATGGTGATGACCGTAAGATCCAAGTTGTTCAGAACGTGGACGACAAGTTAACGATTGACCTGTTTAAGTTAAATGCCGACGGCGTCCCTACGGGCTTGACGAAAAAAATCTCGGTTGATCTACTTGAGCCGAGCTTTGTATCAGCGCAAATTCCAAACCTTGATGTTAATGGTGCTTCGCCCGACTTCACGCTGGACCAGTTTTTGGCACATGCGCAAGCGCGTTTAAACGATACGCTGAATGAATATGCTCTAGAAACCGATCCAACAACGGGTAACTTTGCCAATACCGATCTCGGCGTACAGAACAAATTGTTTGCTCGTACAACGGGCAATGAAATCACCGATGTTATGACGCAAACGCAGATCGTTGAGTTTGAACATCGGCTTTATGACGAGGCCACAGATAAAGTGACGACCGATCCTAAATTTATGGTCTACTCTTTCTATGGCCGCCGCCCCAATTTGAGCGTCTACGATGATCGCTCGCAGTTGACGACGGATGCCAATGTTCCCGGTCGATCGATTGTTTATGATGCGGCACAAAACGTCCTGAGTATTAAATTGAGCCCCACCGACGCAGCGAAATTTTCATCGGGTGAAACCATTCGCCTCGCTGGGAAGTTTGATAATGCGAACAATAGCGAACTGCTTAACGGTCGTGAATTCACGATTTTTTCCGTGGATACGACCAATGGATATCTCAAAGTAGATACCACAGGGCTATCATTACCTGATACGGGCTTCGTTGAAACCAGCACGAATATTTATGCACTGCATAATCAGTCGCGCGATGTTGAAGCCTTTTTTGAGGGTGCTGAAAATGTTTTCGAAGATGCGGCAGTGAATTTTAACAGTAAAAAAATTGTCTTACGTGAAATCGGAAATGACACCAAGCATAGCTATATCAACGATGATGTTGTCGACAACAGCACGCAAGTTCAATTTGTCGAGAAGGTCAATGGCGACGCCAATGCTATCGCCAATGTGAATTTCGTCGCGGGTGCGGCCACAACTCAGGCGATTGGGGTGGGCGATACAGCAAGTCTAGCTTTTGCAAACCTCGACGCTAATTATAGCTTCACCATTACGGACAATGCTGGCACGGTGATTAACGTCCCCGTTGATATTAGTGGACTGGGTCGGGCGGCGGCGCTCGCCGCGGCGGCGGCTGCCATTAATGGCGCTGGGAGCGCCGACGTGTCGGCTGCTGTTTCAGCCGCGGGCAGCAATCTGGAAATCACTGTTGCTAATAATGCTGCCACAATGGGTGCGGTGACAGCCATCAAGGCCAAAGAACCTGGTATTTTTGCTATTACAGGGGAAACATTGTCGCTGACTGACTCCAACGGCGCTACTATTGATGCCTTGAATATGTTAGGTTTAACCGATGGCACTAATGATACCACGGTGACACAGACAGTCTGGGTCGATGAGAAAAATCCTCCGATCAAGATTAGCTATGACTCGATCAACCAACGCTTCCAATTCTCAGTCGACCGGACGGTGCTCGGGACTGGAACAGACAGCAATTTTAACTCTTTCGAAATTTCGGGCGCATCAAGTGCTGAAGGTACCAATAACCTCGGTATTCCGGCACCGGACGATGCAATTGAATCACTTATTCGTGGTGGCTCTGTTTTATACACAGAACCTTTTGTTGCTGACGGCGAGGAAGTGCAGCTCAACGATAAACGCTTCGGCATCACTGTTGCCTATAACTCGGATACGAAAAACTTCTCTTTTGCTAGTGGATCAACAGGTGAACAAATCGATGCCAATGGTGCGATCGGCGTGACGTCAGCGCAAAAATCATCGAACGTTCAAGTCGGACGTTATGCCATCAGCGAGGTTGATGGCTCGGTGATTAATAGCACAGTTGACTTGACGGGTCGTGCTATGGGGATCGGCGATAATCTGCTGATGGGTGTTGGGTCGTCGAAAACCGATGCGATTTTCGAGGATGGTCGTGGTTTGGCCGCAGAGCCAGCTGTCGCTAACGGTGCTCCCGCGAAGGAGCCGCTGACCGATGTATTCCGGCTGACCAATCAAAACGGTGAGAATGTGTTCAACGTCTCGGTGAACGGTATCAATGGTATCATTGAGGTGCCCACGGGTAACTATGTGGGTTCTACTTTGGCCTCGGCACTTGAAGCGCGGATTAACCAGATTCGTGATCCTGAAACGGGTAATACGGTCGGCGGTGTTACCGTCCGCTACCTTGCGGAAACTAATAGTTTTGAGTTCACAACTGGGACAACTGGTGTCGAGTCAACTATCAAGGTGAAGGGGACAGCGCGCCTCGGGCTCGACGATGTGCCGCTCGGTGTGGGCTCGGTGCCAGAAATTTTCAACTTGGTGCAAGCCACCAATGCTGAGGGTGTGGCGCTCTATGTTGATGCCAATGGCGACGTGGTGGAAAGCCCGCCGGAGAACCTGGTGACTGGCTATTACCCGCTTTATATCGACGAGGGGGAATTGACCTTCGATAAAACTGGTAAACTCTTAAGCCCGAAAAACCTCGTGCATTATGAGAAACAGGAAGAAGGTTTCTCGATCTCGTTGGATATTGATTTTGGCCAGTCTTCACAGCTCGCGCAGCCTTTCTCGGTGCTGTCGGTTGAGCAGGATGGTTTCACGTCGGGTCGTCTCGATGGTTTGGAGATCGATGCTTCAGGGACCATTCGGGCCAACTATACCAATGGTCAGAATAACCCACTCGGTAAAATTGTCGTTGCCAACTTTAACAACCAAAACGGTTTGAAGCAGATTGGTAACGCGACTTATGTAGAAACAGCTGTGTCGGGCTCGCCGCAAGTTGGTGAGGCTGGTGCTGAGGGTTACGGTAATATTCTCTCAGGTTCGCTGGAGCGGTCCAATGTTGATATTACGGAAGAGCTTGTGAACCTGATTACGGCGCAACGGAACTTCCAAGCCTCGGCCAAAGCCATCGAGACAACAACTACCCTGACGCAGACCATCATTAATATTCGTATGTAAGCGATAGGGCATAGGGGTGCGAGGAGATAACTGATGGATCGATTGATATTTACAGCGTTGAACACGATTCAATTCGCGCAGGAAGATAATGCCATTCGATCCAACAACCTCGCCAATGTCTCAGTGCCGGGGTTTCGAAAAGATCTCGAGCCGAAGGTGGTAAGCACCGGATTTCTTGATGCCATGGAGCAGTTTGACACGCGGGCATACGCTATCCGTGAGGGTAAAAACCGGTTCTCGAGGGAACCGGGGCGCCTCGATTACACCGAGCAGCCAACCGATGTCGCTGTCACAGGCAATGGATTTTTTATGATCCAGCCACCAAATGGTGAGCCAGCGCTGTCGCGCCGCGGCGATTTCCGGATCAACACGCAGGGCCAGTTGATGGACGGAGCCGGCAACCTCGTGCTTAGCAATAACCTACAGCCGATTGTTTTGCCGCCGTATCGATCCATAACAATCAGTGAGCATGGGTTGATCTCGTTGGAGTTGGTTGGTGGCGAGCCTGGCGAGTTCCAAGAAGTTGTCCAAATCGGTACCACCATGGCCGAAAATATCGAGCTTAAAAAACACGAAGACGGCCATATTCGTCAGTTGGACGGCGCTATTCCTGGTGCCGATCAACAAACCCGCATGATCCAGGGTTACTTGGAAAGCAGTAATGTGAACTCGGTTGAAGAGCTTGTTGAATCAATGGCCCGCCAGCGCGCCTATGAGCTCAATATTCGCATTATTTCAACGGCCCGCGAGCTCGATGAGTCTGGTGCCAGTCTCATGCGGATGCCGAATTAGGGCCCGGAAATCAAAAACTTTTTTAAAAACTAAGCCGAGCACGGCTTTGGCATAGCTCTTGCTAATCTTCCTCTAGATAGTCGTTTCAGGAGGAAAACATGACCGCCAACGCAATGCACGTCGCGAAAAGTGGGCTTAATGCCCAACAAACCCGTATGCAGGTCATCGCCAACAATTTGGCGAACGTGAATACATCTGGGTTCAAAAAAGACCGCGCTAATTTCGAGTCCCTATTGTACCAAGTCCGTCGTTACGCCGGCGATCAGACATCGGCTGATACGCGCCTCACGTCGGCTTTCGCTGTCGGGACCGGGACACGGATCGTCAATACAGAAAAAATGCATTCGCAAGGCAGCCTGATCATGACCGATAATGCGCTCGATGTGGCTGTCGAGGGCGCTGGTTTTTTTCAAGTGTTAATGCCAGATCAGCGTTTCGGTTATACCCGTAATGGTGCGTTTTCACGAAACCAAGATGGTATCTTAACGACGTCCAGCGGTTATGTCCTTCAACCAGAAATCCAAATTCCGGAGGGCGCGACCAATATCAATGTCTCAGCCAGCGGTATTGTGAGTGTGACGCTTGCGGGCCAAGCCGCGGCTCAGGAGGTTGGACAATTGACGCTGGCCGATTTCCCAAATCGTCGCGGTTTGCAACCAATCGGCGAGAATCTGATGGTCGAAACTGATGGTAGTGGCGGCCCGATTGTGTCAAACCCCTTAGAGCAGGGCTTTGGTAAACTGGTCCAAGGCGCGCTTGAGGCATCGAATGTGAATGTGGTGCAAGAGCTCGTCGATATGATCGAAACGCAACGCGCTTATGAAGTGAGTTCCAAAGCCATCACATCTGTCGATGAGATGCTGCGCTTTATCGCCAATAACTTGTAAGGTCTTGGAGGACGCGTTATGCGCCATTTGTTGCTTGCTTTATGTCTGCTGCCGAGCCTTGCTGGGTGTAGCACGTACATGGAAAGCCGTCGGTCTTCGGACTTCAAGCCATTGTATGACGATATTGTCCCGGCGGCTGAAAGCCGAGTGGCAACGGGCGCGATTTACAACGCTAATGCAAAAACTGGCCTTTTTACAACGGACCAGCGCGCGCGCGGTGTCGGTGATTTGTTGACTGTCTCATTCTCTGAATCATTCGCCGCGACCAAGTCGCAAAGCACGGCGACATCGAAAAGCGATGACTTCTCCGTGAGCTTACCGTTTGATCAAAGCCGCTTATCTGGAAAGCTAACGGCGGCGACGGCGCAAGACTTCTCGGGTTCGGGACAGGCGGCTCAATCAAATAGCTTTCGCGGGCAGTTATCAGTAAGCGTGGTTCGGGTCTTTGCCAATGGCAATATGGAAGTCATGGGTCAAAAAAT
>CBFHZM010000044.1:0-14855 GCA_965660195.1 Alphaproteobacteria bacterium | reverse complement strand
GCTCGGATATTGAAGCACTGTCTAACGCCGTCGATACGCGGGAAATCGAGCAAGAAACCCTCTCAAACCCCGATCGGCACTCCAAATACTAATTTATTGTCGCGGCCTCTAAAGCGGAAATCGCCCAGCAGCACGCCACTGTTCCATTTGCGACGCAACGGCGCTGGCAAAGGCATGCGGGCGGTCTAGCATAATGTGATGATGCGCACCTGGAATTTCGTAGAAAGGTACATCTGGCCGAACCGCGCGCACATGCTCGCGTATCGCAGGTTGGGCGAATTCTCGGACATCGCTGTTATGGCTCAGGCCGCCGAACATATAGGCGAGGGGAATTTTGATAGCTTGCCATTTTGCCGACAGATCAGAGCCGATCGGGAAATCATCATAGATTTTATTATCAAATTTCCATGTAAAGCCCGGGCCCTGGCGATCATCGCGGCGCACGCCGTCGTCGCCCGAAAGATCGCGAATTGAGTGTCGGGCAATGTAATCGACGATAAATTCATTTTCGCAAGGTTGCTCGGGTAATAAGCGGAAGCGCTCATAGGCGTCGTCAAAACTGTCATAGACGCGCGTCGGCGGCGAATTAGAGCGGTCGTCATACCACTCTTTATGAAATTCTGGCGGCGGCGAAATATAATCGCAGATCAGCGTTGCCGCCAATTCATCGCCATAAAGATAGCTTGCAAGAACACTGACCATGCCGCCAAAACTATGAGCAATTACTGCCGGCTTGCCGATAAAATTGCTAGCGCGAACCACTTCGATCAAGGCTTGCGCCATAATCTCGCGCGAATAATGCGGCAACCAATCGCTATCGCCCATGCCGGGAAAATCAAAAGCTACAATATGATAATGCGGTAGCAGGAGCGGCGCGATAAAGTCCCACCAGCGGGCATGGGCACCGTTACCGTGCACAAGAACGATCCCGGGCGCTGGCTGCGCTGGTTTCCACTCGCGGGTCGCAATGTGGTGCCCTTGGAAGGGAATACGGCGGCTGTGCGGCGCATGTGCCAAAGCGGCTTGAAACCACAGCGGTTGGAAGTCGAGACGTTCCCGATCTGGGATTTTCGCCTGTTGGCCGCCATTGGATACTGAAATCATGCCATGTGTCATGGGGCCGAACCTAACGAAATTTCTGAAAATGCCAAGCGTGTTCATGTCGCATTTGATAAAATCCGCGGGTCGCTTGACAAGAGCGGGTCGGACCACTATTTTGCGCCTCAAATTGGCGGAAAGTCTAAGCCGTCTAGTCAAGGAGCATGTAATGAAAGTCCGCAACTCTCTAAAGTCTTTGCGTGATCGCCACCAGAAAAACCAACTGGTTCGTCGGCGTGGGCGGCTTTTCGTTATTAACAAAGTCAATAAGCGTTTTAAAGCTCGCCAGGGATAATCGTCGAAAGACTTTTTTTCAAGGCAGTGGTTTACTCCAGCTTTGTCATCGTTTTCGGTTTTTTTCTGAGCTTATGGGCGCACGACGCACATTTACGGCGTCGTATTCGCAAAGCGCATCCCTCATCTGGTCAAGATATTCCCTTTCAAGGCGGCCACATGCATGTGTTGTCCGAGGGACAATCGCGTGATTTAGCGCCGATCGTTCTGATTCACGGGTCTAGCGGTTCAGCCCGCGATGTGATGCAGGCTTTTGCGCCGCATTTGCGCGAACGAACCCAAGTGATAGCCGTTGATCGCCCAGGTATCGGCTATAGCCGAAATTCGATCCCCGATCTTCACCTCGCGCCGCCCGAGGCGCAGGGCCACGCCATCATGCAGGCCTTGGCCGAGATTGGTGTTTCGCGTCCGATTATCGTTGGGCATAGCTGGGGTGGGAGCGTCGCTATGGCAATAGCCATGGCTTACGGTGATCAATTATCCGGCGTTATGGCGATTGCGCCGCCGCTTTATCCTTGGGACGGCCAGCCAGTCTGGTACGAGAAATTGGTGACGACGCCCGTTGTTGGCTCTGTTTTCACCCATATGGTGTTAACCAAATATGGCCGATCGCAATTGCACGCAGGGGTTGAGCGTAATTTCTGGCCTGAAGAAGCCCCCGCTGATTACGCCGAGCGTGTCGGTTTGGCGCTTATTCTGCAACCACCACAATTCCGCGCCAATGCCGTCTATAGTATGACTTTGAGCGATAATCTTGCTGAGCTATCGCAACATTATAAATCACCTGACTGTCCGCTGGTTTTGGTTTCCGGTGATCAGGATCGAACAGTAAGCTGTGAGCGCAATATTAAGCGATTTCATAGCAATTTTCCGTCCAGCGAGCTGATCATCTATCCAGGAGGCGGACATATGATCCATCACACCAAGGCTGCCGACTTATCGCACAAGCTCCTCGCCATGGCCGCTCAAAACGGGGGGTGAGCCATGTTTGAGCCCTATCAAGCGCATAATCTCGAGGGTGATAAGCGTTTTTTGGTTATTTGCGACCATGCCAGCAATGTCATACCCGCAGATCTTGGGACTTTGGGGCTGTCGCCGGAGCAATTGGAGCAACATATTGCTTATGATCTGGGGGCCGCCGATATCGCCCGTGGCGTTGCTGCGCGGCTCAATTGCCCTGCGATTCTCTCGGGCTTCTCGCGCTTGGTTATAGATCCCAACCGCGGTCTAGATGATCCGACTTTGGTTATGAAATTATCGGATGGGGAAATTATCCAAGGCAATGCGGATATTGATATCTATAGGAATAAGAAGGGTTTTCAGGAACGGATTGATCGTTTCTACCAGCCCTATCACGATGCCATTGCAGCCGCGCTGGATCGGGCAATAGCGGCTACTATCAGCCCGATTATCTTATCAGTTCATAGCTTTACGCCCGTCTGGAAGGGTGAAGATCGTCCCTGGCACGGCGCTATTTTGTGGGATCGTGACGACCGATTGCGTAATCACATGCTGCGCTATTTTGGCGACCGGCCTGAAATTGTATTTGGCGATAATGAGCCTTATTCGGGGCGGTTGAAGAATGATTGTCTTTACCGTCACGCGACAAGCCGCGGTTTGGCTCATGGTTTGATCGAAATTCGACAAGATTTGGCGACCGCAACGGCTAGTCAGAGCGCTTGGATAGGATATATGGCCGATATTCTAACTACGGCGGTAAGTGATGCCAAAGTCACAAGCGTCACATATTTCGGTTCGGCCACTGACTAAGCCGGTTTAACTAGGCTTTTAAGTAGGAAAAAGTCTTGCTTCAGTGCTTGTTTGAAGCGGGTCATCTGGTATATTCGCCGCATCGACAAGGAGGACGTCAATGAGCGAACAAACGCAAGACTGGGGCAAGGAAATGGATCGTGGTGAACATGAAACAACTTATGATGCGTTTCTGAACTACACCAAATATGGCTGCATTGCGGTAACTTTTATCCTGCTAGGCCTGTTGCTGTTCGTTTATAACTAAATCCAATTCATCTGGCTGAACGCGAGACGGTAAGGCCTAGTTCTATTTGTAAAGGAAGTGAGTATGAAACTCGTAGTCCTGAAAGAGGCAGACGCGCGGGAAACGCGGGTAGCGGCCTCGCCCGAAACCGTTAAAAAATTTACGGCTTTAGGGATCGCTGTAACCGTTGAGGCTGGAGCTGGCCTTAAATCACAGGTATCTGATAAGGCCTATAGCGATGCTGGCGCGTCTGTCAGTAAGGCCATTGCCGGTGCAATCAAGTCGGCAGATATTATATTGTCTGTGCGGGCTCCTGCCATCGCTCGCGTCAAAGGGTGCAAGGCGGGTGCGCTGCTGGTGGCGACGCTGAACCCGCATGCTAATGCCGCGCTGATCAAACAATATGCGAGTGCTAACATCAGTGCCATGGCCATGGAGCTAATGCCACGTATCACACGGGCGCAGTCGATGGACGTCTTGTCGTCGCAATCGAACTTGGCTGGCTACAAAGCAGTGCTCGATGCGACGAGCGAATATGGCCGCGCCTTGCCGATGATGATGACGGCTGCGGGCACTGTTCCTGCCGCGCGTGTTTTTGTTATGGGCGCTGGCGTTGCGGGTTTGCAAGCCATTGCGACAGCGAAGCGTCTAGGCGCCATTGTCAGCGCGACCGATGTTAGGGCGGCGGCAAAAGAGCAAGTAGAGAGCCTCGGCGGTAGTTTTGTTATGGTCGAGCCCGATGCCGATGAGAGCGGTGAAACAGCTGGTGGCTATGCCAAGGAAATGAGTGCCGACTATCGTAAGCGGCAAGCCGCATTGGTCGCCGAACATATCGCCAAGCAAGATATTGTGATCACCACGGCTTTGATTCCTGGCCGGCCTGCACCAGAATTGGTGACGCAGAAAATGGTCGAGAGCATGCGCCCCGGATCGGTGATTGTAGATTTGGCTGCCGAACAGGGTGGTAACTGTAAATTGTCGCGTCACGGTAAGATCGTTGATCACAAGGGCGTCAAAATTGTAGCGCACGACAATATGCCAGGGCGTCTGCCGGGCAATGCCAGCGAGCTTTTTGCCCGCAACCTTTATAATTTCATTGACGCTTTCTGGGACAAAGAAGCCAAAACCTTGGCTGTCAACTGGGATGATGAAATCATCACCGGCATCGCTCTGACGCGCGATGGTTCGGTTGTACACCCAATGTTCGACAGTCAGCCTGCGAAAAAACCAGCTACGGCGACGCGGGCACCGAAAAAAGCGCCAGCAGCGCGCGCGACAGCGGCGAAAAAACCTGCCGCGGCAAAAGCAAAAGCGCAAACGAAACCGAAGGCCACAGCCAAGCCGCAGCGCTCTGGAGGAAACAAAAAATGATTTCGCAAAGTGTATTTCTTATTAGCATCCTCGTTATGGCCGTCTTTGTTGGTTATTACGTCGTTTGGTCGGTTACCCCAGCCCTGCACACTCCATTGATGTCGGTGACCAATGCTGTGTCGTCAGTGATTATTGTCGGCGCTTTGGTGGCTTTGGGTAAAAGCGGTTTGGTTAATAGCGATGTCAGTTGGACAGTCCGTCTACTGGGCTTTGGCGCAGTTGTTTTGGCGTCGATCAATATTTTTGGTGGCTTTTTGGTCACGCAGCGCATGCTCGCCATGTATCGTAAAAAAGAGAAATAGGAGTACGACATGTCGGTAAATTTAGCTGCTTTATTATATCTCACGTCAGGCGTACTGTTTATTCTCGCTCTCCGTGGTCTAAGCTCGCCCGAGACATCGCGGCAAGGTAATTATTTTGGTATGGCAGGTATGGCGATCGCCATCGCCACGACGCTCTTCAGATTGGATGATGTTCAAGCCAATGATTGGCTGACGATTATTGCTGGTGTAGCCATTGGTGGTCTGATCGGTGCAATGATTGCGCGCAAGATCTCAATGACCTCCATGCCACAGCTTGTGGCGGCGTTTCACTCGTTGGTTGGTCTGGCGGCTGTTTTGGTTGCTTGGGCGGCCTTTCTAGCTCCCGTTGCTTTTGATATCAGCAATGGTATGGGCGGCATTAAGGTGGCGAGCATGGTAGAAATGTCGTTGGGCCTTGCTATTGGCGCCATTACTTTTTCGGGATCAATCATTGCTTTTGCCAAATTGCAAGGCTTGATGTCGGGGGCGCCGATCCTGCTGCCAGCGCGGCATTCGATTAATATTATTCTCGGTTTGCTGATTGTTGGCGGCATTATTGTGTTGTGCGTCCAAACCATTCCAAGCCGCGATGTGTTTCTCGCTGTGACGATAATTTCCTTCCTAATTGGGTTTCTGCTGATTGTGCCGATTGGTGGTGCTGATATGCCTGTGGTTGTATCGATGCTGAACTCTTATTCGGGTTGGGCTGCGGCAGGCATTGGTTTCACACTGGAAAACATGGCTTTGATCATTACGGGTGCGCTGGTTGGCTCATCGGGTGCAATTTTGTCTTACATTATGTGCCGTGGCATGAACCGATCATTCTTCTCGGTCATTCTTGGTGGCTTTGGCGGTGAGACGGCTGCAGCTGGCGGTGCCGTAGAGACCCGTCCCGTGAAGCAAGGCAGTGCCGAAGACGCAGCCTTTATCATGAAAAATGCCAACTCGGTTATTATCGTTCCGGGCTATGGCATGGCAGTGGCGCAAGCCCAGCACGCTTTGCGTGAAATGGCGGATGAGCTAAAAAAGGCGGGTGTGAAAGTCAGCTATGCCATCCACCCAGTGGCAGGGCGTATGCCGGGGCATATGAATGTGCTGTTGGCCGAAGCCAATGTCCCTTATGACGAAGTCTATGAGCTCGAAGATATTAATAGTGCATTTGCACAAACCGACGTCGCTTTTGTGATTGGCGCTAATGATGTGACCAATCCATCGGCCAAGACGGATACATCTTCGCCTATTTATGGCATGCCGATTCTCGACGTTGAGCGGGCTGGGACTGTCTTGTTTATCAAGCGCGGTATGGGCTCGGGTTACGCTGGTGTGGAGAACGAGCTGTTCTTCCGCGATAACACAATGATGCTATTCGCTGACGCCAAGAAGATGGTCGAGAATATTATCAAAGCGATGCATTGATCAGCCGAATATAGCCAAAAAGAAAAAGCGCCCCAGATGGGGCGCTTTTTTTATTCAAATAACGATCTAAAAAAGATCCTAATATTTGCGTTTTCCGACAACTCCGCCTTCGCGTTGCGCGGCTTTGCGAGCCAGCTTGCGCACACGACGTACGGATTCTGCTTTTTCACGGGCCCGTTTTTCAGAAGGCTTTTCGTAATGATTACGAAGCTTCATTTCCCGAAAAACGCCTTCGCGCTGAAGTTTTTTCTTCAGAACTTTATAGGCCTGGTCGACATTATTGTCGCGGACAGAAACTTGCACGGTTTATCAACTCCATTCTAAATCATAGGCGCTAATGCCTTGAAGGATCATGGTCTAGCAAAACCAGCACTATATGTCCAGTCTTGATACTTGTTTTTAACGGCTAATTTCGCCATATTCAACGCATGACCGATACCACCCAATTAGATGAAATTCGCGCCCAACTATTAAGAGCGGCTTTGCCTGATATCGCTTTTGATGGCTGGCGGCCTGAGATATTGGGCAGAGCTGTTGAGCAAGCGGGCGTCGATCCCAATGCAGGGCTTTTGGCCTTTCCCAAGGGGATAGACGATATGTTGGCTTACTTCTTCCATGAAGGCGACCGGAGCATGCAAATGCATTTGGCGGCAGCGCCAATGCCAGAGCGGATTCGCGAAAAAATTGCCGCCGCCGTAAAATCCCGCTTGCTGGTCGATCAAGACCATCGAGAAGTGCTGCGGCGGGCAATGGCGGCCTTGGCACTGCCGGGACGAGCCAGTCTGGCCATTAAACTGACCTATCAAACCACCGATTTGATCTGGCGTTGGGCCGGGGACCAATCGACGGACTACAATTTTTATAGCAAACGAGCCCTGCTCGCGGGCATTATTGGCTCCACCCGTTTGGTATTCATTAGCGATGACAGCGATGACTTCGCGCGGAGTTGGGATTTTCTTGATCGCCGAATTGAGAACGTCATGCAATTCGAGAAGTTGAAAGCTTCACAAACAGGTCGCTTGGCTGAAGCTAGTGCTTTTTTTCAAGATGTCATCGGCACGGTCGCGCGGCGTCGATACGCTAGCGATCAGCACGCGGCGTCAAGCGATTAACATGACCCATTTTGCGTCCCGCCCGTGCCTCGCTCTTACCATAGAGGTGCAGGCAGGAGGTGGGATCAGCGGCAAATTCGTGCCACTTATTTATTTCTGATCCTAAAATATTTGTCATGACGACGTCGCTGTGACGATCGATGGCGCCCAAAGGCCATCCTGCAAGAGCTCTGATATGTTGTGTGAACTGGCTGGTGACGCAGGCATCTATCGTCCAGTGGCCGGAATTGTGAACCCGAGGCGCAATTTCATTGACTAATAGGCCTTGTGGCGTGACGAAAAGTTCAATAGCCAGAATGCCGACATAGTCTAAAGCGCTGGCGATGTTATGGGCCATTTTTGACGCCGCCTCGCGCAGATCGGGCGACAAATTGGCGGGAACGCGGCTCAAGCGCAAAATATGGTTTTCATGCGTATTTTCCGCGACGTCATAGCAGAGCGTGGTGCCATCCTCGGCCCGCGCAATGATGACCGAAACCTCGGCGCTGAAATTGATCAGCCCCTCGAGAATAGCAGGCTGGTTGCCAAGCGCTTCGATGATCGCGGGCAAATTCTCGTCACCGTTAATCCGCCATTGTCCTTTGCCGTCATAACCAAAGCGACGGGTTTTCAGGATACCAACACCGCCAAGGGCCGCTAACCCGACCTCGAGCTCCATGAGATTGTCGACTTTGTGAAACGGCGCGACAGAAATATCGAGGTTTTGGATAAAGCTTTTTTCTACTAGACGATCTTGCGCAACCTCTAAGGCCGAAGCAGATGGAGCGACAGGTTTGAGGGGCTCGAGAAAGCGTACGGTCTCGACCGGGATATTCTCAAATTCATAAGTGATGCGATCGACATTTTGCGCAAAGTCCCGCAGCGCATCTTGATCTACGTAGTCAGCCCTAATGTGATGGCTCGCGACATCGGCGGCAGGCGGCTGCTCATCGGGGCTGAAGATGTGGACTGAAAATCCAAGAGCGCTGGCTGCTTGGGCAAGCATCCGGCCGAGCTGTCCGCCACCAATAATGCCGATACGACCCCCAGGGGCCAAAGGGCTGGCGATCACTGTGGTTGCTCCGCAACGGCGTCGGTTTGCGCCTGTCGCCATTTATCGAGGCGACTAGCAAGCTCAGCATCTGTGGTAGCGAGTATCGAGGCGGCTAATAAAGCGGCATTAATGGCGCCGGCGCGGCCGATGGCGAGCGTGCCCACGGGCACGCCAGCGGGCATTTGAACAATGGATAGAAGGGAATCTTGTCCCGATAATGCTTTGCTCTCAACCGGCACGCCGAGGACAGGCAGGCGCGTCATTGCGGCGGTCATGCCAGGCAAATGGGCGGCTCCACCAGCGCCAGCGATGATGACCCGCAGATTCCGATCGGCGGCAGTTTTGGCATAATCATAAAGTCGGTCAGGGGTGCGGTGGGCTGAGACAATGCGCGTTTCATGCGCGATACCCAGCTGATTGAGAATGTCGCTGGCGTGCTGCATGGTCTCCCAGTCTGACTGACTTCCCATGATAATTCCAATAAGTGGAGTGTCTGACACCTTTCATCTCCTTGGCCTTTTGCACCCGGAAAGCAGGGACTTAACAGCAAATAAGGAGCAAGATCAAGCATTGTTGCTAAAATTCTCTTGCACCCCTGTCACGATTTTGTAACGTTTACGATGAGTGATGTGGAGGAAATGTAATGCACCAGACCCGTATCGACAGCCTAAAACGGCAACATCATGAAATCGAAACGAAAATTGACGAGTTGCAGAAGCAACCTAAGCCAGATGACGTGACGTTGGCGCATCTCAAGCGGGAAAAACTACGCCTGAAGGATGAATTGGCGAGTTTCGCCTAAAACCATCCTAGCCCGACCGCGCCGACCCAAAGCAGGCGCCCGCCGACGAGGAAGCTGCCGGCGTAGGAGATATTGTAAAATATGTCTGTACGAATATAGCGCAGCAAATAGGCACCTAGCAGAATACCAATAGGTGCCAAAGGGGCCAAAACTGCTGCATAGGAAAGGTTTTCTGCTGAAAACTGCCCCAAGAAGAAGTATGGCGGCACTTTTATGGCGTTGATAGCGGCAAATGTGATTGCACCCGTGCCGACGACGCTCTCTTTGGCAAGCTTTTGCGGCAAAATAAATATTTGAAAGGGCGCGCCGCCAGCATGGGCGACGAAGCTTGTAAAGCCACAGGCTGAGCCGCTAGCGGCAGTTACGGCGTGCCCGGGACGCCATGCTGTGGCTTGTGCCCGATTAAACAACCAATAATCGAGCGCGAAAACCACACTGATACTGCCGATGATCACGCGGACGAGATCATCGCTGGTATATTCGGCCAAAGCCCAACCCAGCCCAATGCCGATTACCGTATAGGGAACAAAACGGAAAAAAATGTCCAATCGCATATTCTTGCGATGCACATAAACATTGACCATGTCCATTATGATGAGGATCGGCAACATGATGGCTGCCGCCTGCAAGGGCGGCATCACCAATGCCATGATGGGCATTGCGAGGACACCCAAGCCCATGCCGAGGCCGCCTTTCGACAGACCCATCAGCATGACGGCAAGCCCAGCCGCCGACCAAAAAAGTAGATCGGCGGACAAACTCTAGTCTTTGTTAAAAGACGAGAACACGTCGTCTGCGGTCAAATCTTCGCGAATGGGAGCTTCTTCTGTGTGCTCTGTTTCAGGCAAAAATTGCGGTGCATCGCTGACGGTCTCGTCGGCATCTTTCAGAATCTCACCCGTCGCGCCAGCCGCTTTGGCTTCAGCCTTGCGACGGCGCTCCTCACGGCGGGCTGCCCGACCGACTTCGTGATCGAGCTCAATTTGAGTGCTCAGGCCTAGCGAGACAGGGTCAACAGGCTTAATGTTGGTCATATTCCAGTGGCTGCGGTCGCGAATGCTCTGGATAGTGGTTTTCGTCGTGCCAACCAAGCGGCTGATTTGGGCATCATTAAGTTCAGGATGGTTACGCAATAGCCAAGCAATTGCATCGGGGCGCTCTTGGCGCTTCGATAAAGGTGTATATTTCGCGCCTTGCCGCGGTTTCATCTCTGGAATATCACGCTTGCTCTCCGACAGCGTCAGTTGCGCTGATGGGTCGTTTTGGCAGCGCTCGATTTCTTCGCGGCTTAACTGGCCATTGCTAATGGGGTCCATGCCCTTAATACCTGTCGCCACATCGCCATCGGCTATGCCGCGCACTTCTAGCGGATGTAAGCCACAAAATAAGGCAATCTGATCAAAGGTCAGAGCTGTATTATCGATAAGCCAAACGGCTGTGGCTTTAGGCATAAGTGGGGCTGACATAGCTTCTCCTTCTGTCCAAATGCCAATTCAGCACTCAGACCAATGTTCATAATTTCAGGGAACTTGACCTATATAAGCTGAAATTGCTCGGGAGAAAAGTCCTTTTACACGCCGCAGTCGAGAATGATTTTGCCGATATGGGCGCTCGATTCCATGCGAGCATGTGCTTTTCCGGCCTCGGCTAAGGGATAGACACTATCGACCACGGTGGAAATCGTTTCGCCGACATGCGGCCAAATTTCGCGGCCCACTTCGGCTGTCAGTCGTGCTTTTTCCTCAATTGACCGGGCGCGCAAAGTCGATCCTGTCAGGGTTAGGTTTTTCAGCATGATGGGCATTAAATCGAGTTCAACTTTCGAGCCATGCAAGAAAGCAATATTCACAATCCGCCCTGCGCGAGCACTGGCGGCTATGTTGCGCGCCACATAATCGCCGCCAACCATGTCCAGAATGACGTTGGCACCGTTGCCTTGCGTCGCAGTTTTGACTTCTTCGACGAAATCATGACTACGGTAATTGATTGCCATATCAGCGCCGAGGTCGCGGCAGGCAGTGCATTTTTCGTCCGAGCCAGCCGTTACCAAGACGGTAGCGCCGCGCAATTTAGCCATTTGAATGGCTGTGACGCCGATGCCACTGCTGCCACCATGGATGAGTAGGGTTTCCCCGGCGTCGAGATAGGCGTGTTCAAAGACATTCGCCCAGACGGTGAAAATTGTCTCCGGTAAGCTCGCGGCTGCGACATAATCGATATCGTTTGGAATGGCGAGCACGTGGTCTTGATGAACACACGCATATTCGGCATAACCGCCGCCAGCCACGAGCGCCGCAACGCGATCACCGATTTTCCATTTTTTGGCGCTCGATCCAGTGGCGACAACCTCGCCGGCGAATTCTAACCCCATGATCTCAGAGGCGCCGGGCGGCGGAGGGTAAAACCCCATGCGCTGATAACAGTCGCCACGATTAACGCCAGCGGCGTGAATGCGCACTAATATTTCGTCCGGTTTTGGCGCGGGGATGGCGACCTCGGTTATGATGAGGCTTTCAGCAGTTTTTTCGGGGCCTACGGCAATTGCACGCATCAGCGTCTCTTCGGTCATGTTTTTCCTCTGGTCAGTTCTGATAAGCTTTCTTAGACTGATCGGTAGGATCAAGGCAAGCCTATCAAACAGCTTGCCGGGTGGAGGAAGATGTTGATGAGCGAGATCGAAGAAACAAAGCCAAGCGATGTGCTAACAGCGTTGCAAAAAGAAGATTTGGGGCACTTTAGCCGCGATGAGCTTGTTGAGCGGATGGCTATTCTTGCGGCGGAAATTAAACGGAGCGAAGCCGTACTCAATAGCAAACAGGGCTCCCACGATGCCGCGGAAGCCCTGTTCAAAAATTAGTGATCGATCCTGTTTAGGAGCCGATAAAACCATCAAATTTCTTGTTAAAGCGGCTGACGCGGCCACCACGGTCAACCAGCGTTTGCTGACCTTTGGTCCAGGCTGGGTGCGTTGTTGGATCGATATCCAGTGTTAGCGTTGCCCCTTCTTCACCATAGGTTGAGCGCGTTTGGTAGCTCGAACCATCATTCATCACGACGGTGATCATGTGGTAATCTGGGTGGATGTCCTTTTTCATGGCAAAATCCTTCATAACTCTCTAGGCCGGTGTCTTAACCTAGCTAACGCTGAAAGGCAAGCCCTGATCGGCATACTCTAGCGCGGTGCTGGGGCCCTTTGAAAAGGCCCAAGAAAGCAGTTTTGGCGCATGGTCTTTCACGGCCGAGGCTGATATAACGAGCCCCGAAGATAAAGGATAAATAAGCCATAATGCAGGATAATTCGGGCCTTACATTAGAAGAGCAGGCGAAGCGGCGCGGTCGGTCAACGCGACTGCGGCCGCTTATGGCTCTGATGCCTTTTGTTTTGCGCTATCCGATGATGCTAGTCGGTGCGTTGGTGGCGTTAGTGGTTGCGACCTTATCGGCGCTCATTATTCCTGTGGCGGCTCGTTATCTGATTGATCAGGGCTTTTCTGCGACTGATACTGGAGTGATTGACCGCTATTTTTTGGCTATGATGGTGGTGGCCATTGCGCTTGGGCTGGCTAGCGCTATCCGCTTTTATTTCGTTTCATGGTTGGGAGAGCGGGTTACGGCGGATTTGCGCCGCGCAGTTTATGATCACGTGACGCGGCTG
Source organism: Alphaproteobacteria bacterium (assembly GCA_965660195.1). Lineage (GTDB taxonomy): Bacteria > Pseudomonadota > Alphaproteobacteria > RS24 > RS24 > JAYODZ01. The sequence goes on along the minus strand of CBFHZM010000044.1, from coordinate 1,776 downwards.
AGCCCGGCTTTTTTCGAAACTGTTCGGACCGGCGAAGTGCTCTCGCGCCTGACTGCAGATACCACCCTAATTAAAACGGTTGTTGGATCATCGGCTTCGATTGCTCTGCGAAATTTCTTCATGTTTATCGGTTCGGCGGCGATGCTGGTGTTTACGAGTTTGAAGCTGTCATCCATGGCAGCGCTGGCTTTGCCCTTGATTATCATCCCCGTTATTGCCTTTGGGCGTTTAGTCCGTCGTTTGTCGCGGGCCAGCCAAGATCGGCTGGCCGATACCAGTGCGCACGCTGCAGAAAGTCTCTCGGCGATGCAAATCGTGCAGGCCTTCACGAATGAAGAAAGTGATCGGCAGCGCTATGGCGGTGCCGTTGAGGCATCTTTCATGGTCGCGCGGCGTCGGATTTTTGCGCGCGCCTTGCTGACGGCGCTGGCAATTGTACTTGTTTTTGCGGGCGTTGTCGGTTTGTTACGAATAGGCGCGCAGGATGTCATGGACGGCGAGATGACCGGCGGTCTTCTGAGCCAGTTTATTCTCTATGCCGTATTATGTGCGACCTCGATCGGAGCACTCTCAGAAGTCTGGGGTGATGTCCAGCTCGCGGCTGGTGCCACCGAGCGGTTGGTGGAATTGCTTGATGTTGAGCCAGATATTCGCGCACCTGAGCATCCAAAGAAACTCGTGCAACCCGTCAAAGGATCTTTGACTTTTGACGGGGTCAGTTTTTATTACCCATCGCGACCACGCGATGCGGCTTTGAAAAACTTCTCGCTTCACATAGAGCCGGGTGAGACAGTGGCTTTGGTCGGGCCATCAGGGGCCGGAAAGTCAACTGTGTTTCAACTTTTGCCACGTTTTTATGACCGGCAAACCGGCACGATTAGCGTGGACGGTCTCGATATCAAAGAACTCGATCCGGTTGATTTGCGGCGGGCTATGTCGATTGTACCGCAAGAGACGGTTATTTTTGGTCTTTCTGTTTATGACAATATTTGCTTTGGAGCGCCGCAGGCCAGCTATGACAGCGTGGTTGCTGCTGCCAAAGCGGCCCATGCGCATGATTTTATTGAAAACCTACCGAAAGGTTATGAGACCCAGCTCGGTGAGCGCGGCGTTAACTTGTCGGGCGGTCAGCGCCAGCGGCTTGCCATAGCGCGGGCGATTTTACGCGATGCGCCGATACTTTTGCTTGACGAGGCTACCAGCGCGCTCGATGCGCAGAGTGAGCGGCTCGTGCAAGATGCTCTGTCATCTCTGATGCGGGGGCGTACCACATTGGTGATCGCCCATCGCCTCGCAACTGTGTTGCAGGCCAGTCGTATTATTGTGATGGATCAGGGGCAGGTCGTGGCGTCTGGACGTCATGACGAGCTGGTACGGGCAGGTGGGCTTTACGCCGAGCTTGCCAAGTTACAATTTGGTCTCTCGGCGGCCGAGTAAGTTCAACGCCTAACGCGAAATTTGTTTTTGTAAATCGTTAAACAGCGATGGGTTGCCCGCTACGATATTGCCGCTATTCAAATAGCCATCGCTGCCATCAATGTCGCTGACCATACCGCCAGCTTCTTGAACGATCACGGCACCTGCGGCGATATCCCATGCTTTTAGGCCTCGTTCCCAATAACCATCGACGCGGCCCGCCGCAACAAAAGCCAAATCTAAAGCAGCTGACCCAAAGCGGCGAATGCCCGCGACTTGCGGCAGAAGGGTGTCCATATCGCGCATGAATTTATCGGGTTCGGATCGGCCTTGATGCGGAATACCCGTGGTGAAGACGGC
>CBFHZM010000043.1:0-15058 GCA_965660195.1 Alphaproteobacteria bacterium | reverse complement strand
TCATTTCACGAAAATTAAAAAATTATCCCGAGAGATTTCTCATGATTAAAGGTACAGTAAAGTGGTTCAACGCCACCAAGGGGTATGGATTTATTGCCGTCGAAGGCGAAACAGACGTATTCGTGCATATCTCTGCCGTTCAAGCTAGCGGTCTCCAGTTGACAGATGGCATGGACGTCATGTTCGAAAAAATAATGGGTAAGAACGGCAAATATGCCGCCGAAAACCTGACCGCTGCTTAATCGCACCGGCATTTTCGATTTCTAGCGGGCTCGTCAAAAGCCAAGCCCCCCAGGTTTAAGCTGGGGATGAGCCTTGGCCCGACGGGCCCGTTTTAGTTTTAGCCATACGATTATAAGTTTCTTAAAAATACTTTAAAAATTTCTTAACGATATTTTCCTTTACGGCGCCCTGAGCAGCCTCTAGGCTCTCCGAATTGTATTTTTTAATTATTGCTCGTCTCGATACACATCGGGGCGCAAAGGAGAGGCATTATGGGAGCATTTCTAGATCGTTTTGAAGGGCTCATTCTAAATTATGCGCGGCGGGTGATTTCATTCACCATCATCCTCGCCATGGCTTTGAGTGTTTTGTTTTTGGTTGTGGCCGCGCTGAATTATATGGCATCGCCATCGGTCGAAATCGACGATAGCTTCGACATTCCTGAGTTTGAAGAGCCTGTAAAACAGGTTGCGCAGAAACGCGCCGAGCCGCGTCAAGATCAGGCCGCTGAAAAGCCCACGAAGCCAGAATGGCAACACCCAATGCCCGAATATGACGACGAAATCGATAATATCGTCGATAGCGTATTACCGCTTTACATCGCTTATTACGGTTTCGACGACAGCGTCGATAGCCGGCGAAATCTCATCGGCTTTGTTGCAGACCAACTCAAGCCCTATCAAAAAGTATTGAGCGACGACCAAATGAACGATGTGGTCGACGGCATGGAAGATTATATCGACGACTTCTCTGATTTCTATATCGATGCCAACAATATCGACACATCGGATTTGTCGCAGATCGAAAAGAAAAATGATCCGCAAATGAGCAAAGCTCTGGAAAATCCGTTCCGGGAATATTTATCGCAGGTCGATAAAAATTTCGGCGTTCTTGCGCAACAGGTCGAGCAGTCAATCGAAGAAGCGCGCGCCAGCAATGCCGCCGCTGGACAAAACCTTCTGGTGGTCAGCAGCGCACTGATGGTGATTGTCGTTCTGGTTCTGATATTGGTGCTGTTCAAGGCCGAGAGCTCACTCCGCCGTAGCGCCGATGTCGCAGAGGCGGCGCAAAACAAATCCGCGAATTAAGAAAAAGCTGGTGCCCCGCAAGGGGCGCCAGCTTTACTTTGTGAGATGGAAAGTCGGAAGTGACGGTAAATCTGGGCTTGGCGGCGCCGGCTCTGTTGTGCTAAGCCATGCCCTGCTGGTACGCCGCTTTAGCTCAGTTGGTAGAGCACATCATTCGTAATGATGGGGTCGCGTGTTCAAGTCACGCAAGCGGCACCAGCGCATCGCCGCAGATGAAAATCAACCAACAAAATAAATCACCCCACCCGCAAGCTTGTCAGACATGGCGCGTTAGCTCATCTTGATATCAGAACTCAGACTGTCGCCCGAGCTCAGGAGTAAATCGCCAATGTCAGAGCCAAGCCTTATCATCTTCGGTGCAACCGGCCAGCAGGGTATGGCGCAAGTCGATGCCGCGAAAGACCGCCGCGTTATTGCCATCGGCCGACAGCGGGTTGAACGCCGTCGCGCTGAAACCCAAGGCGCCGCAAATATTGATTGGCGCCAGCTCGACCTCGCAGATCGCGTCGCGGTAAAGGCCCTCTTTTCCTCTGCCGGCGACAAGCCATCCGTGTTGTTGACCATGCCGAGCTCGTCTTTCAACCCGGAAGCGGCTTTGTTGCGCCAGTTTGACAATATCCTCGCCGCCGCCTCAGGGCAGGTCGCGAAACTGATTTTCAACACCAGCATGTTCGTGCCGCCTGAACTGTCTGGATTTCAAGCGCTCGATGTTCGCCGCCGCATGATCGCAATGCTGGTTCAAAGCGGGATTCCCTATGTTGTCGTCAAGCCCGTTATCTATATGGATAATTTGCTCACCGATTGGGCCCGCCCGGCATTGGTGCAAAATCATGTTTTTCGCTATCCGCATCACGATGCGTTGGACGTGTCATGGATCAGCCTCGCCGATGTTGCCCGCATTATGATAGCGCTGACCACCAGCACAGCTTTTGATCAAAGTGAAATCACCATTGGCGGGCCCGAGACCTTACGCGGCCCGCAAGTGGCGCAAAACCTCTCACAGGCTTTGGGGTACGAGGTCCGTTTTGAAACTATGCCGATTGCTGAATTCGCCGACATCATGGCGGGCTTGTTTGCGCAACGCAATGGCTATGACGCCACGCAATTAAAACGCGAATTGATGCGGGTTTACGAGTGGTACAATATGTCTGACACCCACCCTTTCAAAGTCGACGCCGAACCAGTTTATCGCGAACTCGGCCTCGCCCCCAGTCCGATGCGCGAATGGTTAAAAACCGTCAAATGGTGATCTAGCCATCATCAAAATCGTTTAGCGCCAGCCTATCATTGGCCGGTGGGATGATTTTTTGTGGCTGGCTGTCGACGTCATCAATTGGGTCGGGCAAAGCCTTGGCGCGCCGATCGGGCTCTTCCAGCAAGCCCCAATGCACCGCATCAAAACGGCCAGATAAGGGTGCCAATGCCTGCCACGTCGGCAAGACAGTGCCATCGCCATGCCAACAAGGATCTGGCGCCGCCGTCATAGCGCGGCTCAGCCATCCTCGGGCGGCGCCTTCGTCGCCCTCGCCGACAGCAATTTCAGCCATCAATTCGCAGACCCGCCGCTCGGGTGCTGGCGCTTTTGCTAAGTCGGCGATAAGCTGCGAGCCTTGTGTCCAGCGTTGCGCCCGCACCGCAATCTGGGCCCGCAAAATTAATGTTTCTGGATGGTCTGGCCGACCATCGCCAAGCTTGCGGGCCAATTGCCCCTGCTCGTCCAGCGGTAGGTTTTTATGAATACCGGTGAAGCACGCAGCTAAATCGGGATGTGGTGCTTTGCTCCATGCCTGCCGCAATCTACTTTGTGCTTTTTTCATGTCGCCCAAATCGGCGAGAGCAGTGCATAAAATACTCACGGCTGGGACGAAATCCGGCAACAATTTGAGCGCCCGCTCGGCTTGCGAGCGAATGCGAGCCGCGTCCAAATGCGCCGCGTTCTGTCTTAGATCTTCGAGGAAAACAAGCCCCTTATAGCGCCGCGACTGCTCTTTGCTAATCAAACCGAGGCGCGCCATTTTACCAATGAGCTCTTGTGCTTGCGTCCAACGGGCCTCCCGCAAAGCCAGGTCGAACGACGCCTGCAGCGCCCAGCGCCCCTCGTCACCGCCCTTTAGCCCCGCATCCAGTGCCAGCCGAGCTTGGCTTAAATCATTTTGTGCCAGCGCCAGACGAAAGCGGCTTTCTTGCACCTTATCAGGATGCTCTATCGCCAACTTTTCAATTAACAAGCGGGCTGCTGAATAATCACCCTGCAAGATCGCCAAGTCAGCCGCCATTAAGCGCGGCAGGGCTTCTTCGGGCAGACCCGCCTCAGCCCGTCGCAGGGCCAACTTGGCCGCCGATAAATCTTGTCGCGACAGAGCCATGTAACCCTCAGACAGGGCCGCCAAGCCCAGGCGGCGGCGGCGCGCGGCGACCCGTGCCGCATGTCGCCGCGGTAAACGTAACAGCCAAATCAGCAGCCACACCACACCGATAATCAGAGCACCAAGCACGATTAAACTCATAATCATGGCTGAGGTAGAAATGAGATAATCTGCATCCTGGAGCTGTAGCGTGATCACCCCGGGTGCCCGCGTGATAACGATCACCAGAGTTGCAACGCCGATCAACAGCAAAGCATAGTTAAAGAGGCGAAACATCGTCATATTACATTTGATCCTGAATAAGGCGTATCAGCGCTTGCCGCGCTAGATAGGTTTTGGCGGCGGCGCGCCAAGCTGACAGCGCCTGTTGGTCGGCAAGCGACAAACCGTTCCACTGCCCCAAAGCGCCAGCTATGTCGCCGCGCACAACCAATTGGCGGAAACTTTCGGCGACGCGGTCGCCTGGTTCGTGTGGTCGCACAGTGATCATCATATTCAGCAAGCTATCAATCGCAGCAGGCAGACTTGTCTCAAGTCGCGCCGTTTCTGATGGCGCTCGCTCAACCCACCAGTCGGCTATATCGAGCATGAGCTGATCGCGCGGCAAGGATGGCTGGTTGTAGTCATCGCGCAATGGATCGAGCGCCGCGGCGGGCAGCACCGCCTGCAAATCCGCCCAAACCGACGATAACGCTTCTCCAGCGCGCAGAAGTAGGAGGGCTTGGCGGAAAACGCCTTCGGGGGCTGCAGCGCTTGTGCTGTTAGATTGTGCGGTGGCGGCCGGCCGTGCGTCATCGACGGGGTCGACGGGCGGCGCTTGCGTCTCTGTAGTGGGCTCGGTAGCAGTGGGGGCGGCCTCGGAAGTCTCAGCCTCTAGGTCCTGAGCCCTAGCCTCCTGCGTGGCCGGCGGGTCAATGGCACCAGAGTCTGGCGACTCGGCTTCGGCGAGCGGCGCATCCGATAGGTTGAAATCAACTTGTGGAAAATGGACAAGATCGAAGCGCAACGCCACCAGGCCCAGCAAAAGCAACAGCAAGGCGGCAAGCACAAGCGAAGAGGTAACCTGGCGACGCGGTTGAGCGTCGATCGTTTGGCTCTGCGTTTTTGCCTGCGCTTTTTCGTTCCGCTCAGGCGGAATGATATCGGGATCAGGCTTAGATTTTTTCTTATCGGTCATGTGACACCTTCGGCATCATATCGCCGAAATGGGCTAGATGGCGAGTGTTAAATCAGTCGAACCGCCAATCATTAATCAACGCGATCATGTGCTCATCATCTGGGCCCGCGGCCACCGCAGTTCTATACCCGTGGCGTTCCATTTTTATCGCAATTTTTTCAGACAGACAAAAAGCAATGGGCATAAATCGATTGCGCGGCGCCAACGCTAAAAACGCTTCGGCACTGCGCAATGAGTACAAAACCACAGCATCAATTTGGTGTATATTTTTGGCGACATGCCGCGGCAAGGCCTCGGCTTTTTCTGCATCATATAATTTAACCCTCTGGGCCTTGATTTTTTCAGCTTTGAGGGCGGCAACCAAATCACCCGCTTGCGCTTCACCACTGATATGCCAGATGGTCCCGAGCGGGCGGGCCGCCGCAATGCTTTGAGCCAAACTCTCGACATTGCCCGCAGCGACCGTGATATCGTGCCAGCCAGCACGCCGTGCCGTCTGCGCGGTTTTCTTAGCCACCGCAAAGAGGCTGAGCCGCATTACTGGGTAGCCGAAATATTGTTGGAACTGTTCTTGCGCCGCACATAAAGCATCGACGCCATTGGCGCTTGTCACGGCGAGGGCCGCCGGCGTTGATTTTGGCCAGCGCGGCGCCTGGTTGAATTTCATATTGAGCATCGGCGCAAGCCAAATGCTATGGCCATGGCGACGTAGACGTTGCGCAAGGCGAGTGGCGTCGCGGTGCGGGCGCGTCACCAATATGCGCATTAGGCGCTCTGCGCGACGAGGTGCGGCGCCTCGCGTCGAATTTCTTGTGCGAGGCTCTGGCCTAATTGTAAGGCGTCAGCGGACGGAGCCGTTGCGATCCTCTCAGCCATCTCCTGACCGTCCAGCGACAGGATGCGCCCATGTAGCTCCACACCGTCAGCCACTATTCGTGCCCGCGCCGCGATCGGGGAGCGACAATTGCCGTCGAGCGCGGCAAGAAAAGCCCGCTCAGCGGTAATGCAAGTCGCCGTGTCATTATGGTGCAACTGTTGCAGTGCCGCCCGCAAACTGAGATTTTGTTCTGCGCATTGTAATGCCAACGCTCCCTGCCCAGCCGCCGGCACCATCAGCACGCTGGGCAAGGCGACGAGATGCGGTAGCGACAAACCGAGGCGGTCGATACCGGCCTGCGCCAGGAGCGTCGCGGCCATACCTTGCTGCTGCATTTTACCAAGCCGCGTGCCAACATTGCCGCGCAAACTCACCAGCTCGCAGTCTGGGCGCTGGCGCAAAATTTGGGCGCGGCGCCGCAAGCTAGCGGTGCCGACCACAGCGCCATGCGGCAAGGCGGCCAAGGGATCGGTAGCATTGATGCTGAGGTTGAGATCGGGGTTAAAGATCAGCACATCTTCGAACGCGGCACGCTCGGGAATAGCGGCAATGATCAAGCCATCCTCGTCGGCTGTTGGTAGATCTTTGAGGCTATGAACGGCGAGATCGATATCGCCAGCTCGGATGGCGCGTGTCAATTCTTCGGTGAACAGTCCTTTGCCACCGATTTCGGCGAGTGGCTGGTTTAAAATACGGTCGCCCTTAGTCGAGAATTCGACCAAGACGATATCGTGATCCGCAAAAACGGGAAGGGCAATGAGGGCGGCACGGACGGCTTGGGCTTGCGCCAAAGCAAGCGGTGATGCGCGCGTTCCAATTTTGATCTGCGGCTTGGTCATGACGCTAGATTTGTCATGCTTTCGCGCCGCCTTCAAGACTAAAACCCTGCTTTCCTTGACATAAGCAGGACTTGGCGGCGGACGTTCCGCATGGCATAAGCGAGACATGGATCAGTATACGGTTCTGGGTATCGAAACCAGCTGCGACGAAACTGCAGCCAGTGTCGTGCGTTGGCATGACGGGCGTGGCGAGATTTTGTCAAATTGCGTCTTCAGCCAAATCGATACCCATGCTCCTTATGGTGGCGTTGTGCCTGAGCTCGCGGCGCGGCAACATTTGCCGCTGATCAGCGACATGGTCGCCCAGGCCCTGACGCAAGCCGACCTTCCAGCGCAATCGCTTGATGCTATCGCCGCGACAGCGGGCCCTGGCCTGATTGGTGGCGTGATGATCGGGCTGACAACGGGTAAAGCGCTCGCATCGGCTCTTGGCAAGCCGATTATTCCCGTAAACCACCTAGAAGCCCACGCCCTGACGGCGCGCTTATCGGCCCAGATAAAGTTTCCTTATCTGTTGTTGTTGGTCTCGGGAGGGCATTGCCAATTGTTGGTTGTAGAGGCCTTAGGCCAATACCGCCTGCTCGGACAAACACTCGATGATGCGGTGGGTGAAGCTTTCGATAAAACCGCTAAATATCTGGGCCTTTCTTATCCTGGTGGTCCAGAAATTGAGGCACGCGCAGCGTTCGGTGACTCGGCACGATTTCCATTGCCGCGGCCACTGGCTGGCCAGCCGCATGCGAATTTCTCATTTTCTGGATTAAAAACGGCGATGCAGCAAGCGGCCGATAAGGCGGCACCACTGACAGAAGCAGATATTAATGATCTCTGTGCGAGTATGCAGTCGGCAATCCTCGATTGTCTGCTCGATCGCACGGCCGTTGCCGCCACTATTTTTACCGCCGACTATGGGAGAAGAGCCGAAAGCCTGGTGATCGCTGGCGGTGTCGCTGCCAATCGATACCTGCGAAACGCCATGCAAGCCTTAAGTGAAGAGCATAACCTTGCTCTGCATGTGGCGCCATCGGCGCTGTGTACGGATAACGCGGCCATGATCGCCTGGACAGGATGCGAGTATCTAGCCGCGAAGCGCTTGCCGGACCAGAAATTAGCCCAAGCCATGGCCGCCCAGCCGCGCTGGCCGTTAACCGAACTGAAGGCCATTCAAAACAAGTTGTCGCCGATTTTTGTGGCAAATTAAAAGCGCCGATGGGGGAGGGTCCATCGGCGCCTAAGGCCTTGCGGCCGCATCGGTGCTTGTGTGGGAGGAGGGAGCACCAGATATTTTTATGCTAGCTTAGATCAGGTAGCCAGCGACCACTTCGCTTGTTAGGGCAACTCCGTAAAGAACTAGGATGACGCTTGCCACAGCTGTTGCGGGGATCTTTTTCAATGTTTCTAATATCGTTTTCATGTCTTATGCCTTTCGTGCGTTCTGTGCCGAGCCGGGTGGGAGGATCCCAGCGCTAGCCTGCCTTAAAATAAAACGTCTAGAGCGGAGATATCTGTCACTAAAGCTATGCCGTAAATGATCACCAAATAAGACGCATTGTTAATATTCGCTAATTTCCGGAAAATTGTTTCCACGACTTTGGTCATTTGCATCTCCTACGGGCCTTATCTCTACTTTCTATTCAAGCGTTTCTGGCTCTCGGACATCATATATATCGGCGCTTCTGAAATTGCAATGAATATTATTTAAAAAATTCATTATTTTTTATTAAATTTTTATGACAAGTCAAAAAAGCTATAATTAGTCATTTAAAACAATGTCTTAATGTGTTTTGGAGGGACTTGGGAGATAACCCAGGTCCTAATTTTCGTCGGCGATAGGCTCGAAAGCGGGTATTTCGCTGGTGCAAAACGTCTCAATATGGCGCCGCGACAGGATTCCGCGCATTAAAATGGTCAAAACCTCGCGCAATTCGCGCTCCAGATCGGTCAGCGGCTGATCTGTAATCAACTGCGCCAATCGATATTTCAAGGTTGCCGACTGGATGGCGGCCGCAGTTCGGGCAACATTTTCAACCTCGAACTCCCCGGTTTTTGCGCCATCTTGCAAAATGCGTGTGATTATCCGCCGCTCGCGCCGCACCCGTTCCATTTGGAAATTCGGGCGCTCATTGATGACAATCTGCGCTAGCTCCAAAACTTTCGGCTGTTTTTCCAATAAATGATATGTGTATCGCAGCTCAGCAAAAATCAACTCTTCGAGCTGCTGACGCGCTGAGCGATAGGGACAATCGAGAAGGGCTTCGAAGCGTTTGATCGCGGCAAGGCTCTCACGACGAGCAATTTCCGTCGCAATATCAATTTTACCAGCAAAAAACCGATAGATATTACCCGCCGACATGGCACAATCTTCTGCCAACTCGGCGATCGTGGTCTTTGGATAGCCATAATGGCTAAATCGCGCCTTGGCAGCCGAAATTATTTTCTCTTTGACGACGTCAGTATCCGACATGGGAAATTATAGGTTCCTGTTTTTAAGCACGCTCGCGGTAGGGCGTGGTCGAAAAGTAACCCGAGGGCAGTGAATAATCAATAATATATTCAATATTTGGTAATTGCCCCCCAAGTTTTCCCCGCCACGGGCCTCCGGAAGGGTGGACGCTCGCGCCGCGGGGCGCATTTCCTGTGTGGAAACATTGCCAAGCAGTCGCTATGATGAGGTCAATTCAGAGCCACTGCGAGATCGACATGACAAAGCATAATAAAATTGATCACTTCGGCGTTGCTGGCGCCGGTGCGTGGGGGACCGCCCTCGCGGTTGTTGCCGCACAAGCCGACCAAAAGGCACGGCCCGTCACCCTTTGGGCGCATGAGCAAGACACCGTTGAGACCATTAATAACCAGCATGAAAACAGGGTTTTTCTGCCAGGCATTGCCTTGCCCGAGAGCATTCACGCAACGCAAAATAGTGCTGATCTTAGCGCCTGCGATGCTTTGTTGATGGTCGTTCCCGCACAATTTGCTCGTCCGATTATGGCCGATCTGGCAGCGCATCTACCGACCCATGTTCCAATTATTTTGTGCTCGAAAGGTATTGAGCACGCTTCCTTGAAGCTGATGAGCGATGTCGCAGGCGAATATTTTGAAGCTGACCGAATTGCGGTTTTGTCGGGCCCGAGCTTCGCTGCAGATGTGGCGCGGGGTTTGCCGACGGCGGTTACCTTAGCCTGCCCCGATGAAGCATTGGGCCAGCGCATCAGCGAGGGCTTAGGTCGGCCTTTCTTTCGGCCTTACTTAACAGATGACATTGTCGGCACCGAAATCGGTGGTGCCTTGAAAAATGTGATCGCCATCGCTTGCGGAATTGTCGAAGGCAAAAAGCTCGGCGAAAGCGCAAGGGCAGCAACAACTGCCCGCGGCTTTGCCGAAATGAACCGCCTCGGTGAGGCACTTGGCGCCCGCGCCGAAACCATGGCTGGTCTATCTGGCCTCGGCGATTTGATTTTGACAGCCGGTAGCCGCACGTCACGCAATTACTCGCTCGGTGTTGCTTTGGGCGAAGGGCAAAGTGTCGAGCAGGTTCTGGGGCAGCGCAAATCGGTAAGCGAGGGTGCTATGAGCGCCCGCGCCGTCCAGAACCTAGCCCAACGCCATAGCCTCGATATGCCGATCTGCCGCGCCGTCGACTTAATTGTCAATGACGGGCTGGCCGTTGATGAAGCGATCCATGACTTATTAGCACGCCCATTCACGCATGAAATTGAAAAACAAAATTAGAAATTAACCCTCTTACCAGCCAAACGAGGGCGGGTTAGAACGTCGCTCGCGAATTTACCCAACTTGCCTGATCTTAGCTGGCTTCAGGCAGAGGGGATTTTGTGATTTTAAGGCCTAAATTAATGGGTCTGATCTATAAACTGTGTTTTTGTTTTGTTACCTGTCTGAGTTGAGGAGAAGTAATTATGTTGTTTTGTGTTTTTAGTTTCGACAAACAAAATGCGGGCGCCGTCCGCGCCGCCAACCGTGATGCGCATTTGGCTTATATGAAGGGCCTTGGAACCCGCGTGAAAGCGCTTGGACCGTTTTTATCGGAAGACGGTGAGGCGATGATCGGATCGCTCTATATCGTCGAGGCCGACGCCCGTGACGCGGTCGAGGCCATAGTTGCAGCAGACCCTTATGTCAAAGCCGACCTCTTCGATCGTTATGAAATACACCCCTGGCGCCATGTTGCAGGCCAATTTTAGAGCGAGCCGGCAATGCGCCTTGAGCATGGCGTCCGACAATGCCATCATGTGATCATCGAAGGAGATCGACATGGCGTTTTGGCTTTTTAAATCGGAACCCAATACATGGTCGTGGCAGGACCAAGTCGCGCGCGGCGCCAAAGGCGAGCATTGGGACGGGGTGCGGAATTTTCTCGCCAATAAAAATATGAAAGCAATGCGGAAGGGCGATCGTGGCTTCTTCTATCATTCGGTCAATGAGAAATGCATTGTCGGCTCGGTACTGGTGATTAAGGAGCATTACCCCGACCACACCGACCCCAAGGGGCGCTTCGGCATGGTTGATATTCGTGCCCTCGAGGCCGCAACAACACCTCCCACCTTAGCCGACATAAAAGCCCACCCGAAATTGCAGAACATGGTACTGGTTAATAACTCACGCCTTTCGGTGCAACCTGTAAGCCCTGAGGAGTGGGAGATCGTCTGCGATCTCGCCGGCCTCGACGCCACTCGGACTTCGCCAAAAAGACTTTAACAGCGGCTTGTTTGGCGCGCAGCATTCGACCATACTAATTCCCTGTTAGGGGGGTGCCATGGATCACAAAGCCAGTGCGCGCGATTATGCGTTTTTAGGTCTACTCAGCTTTATCAATGTTTTGAACTTTGTGGATCGGCAATTATTAGCCAGCTTCGCCAATTTCATTAAACCAGACTTACAGCTGAGCAATACAGAATTTGGCCTACTAACAGGCTTTGCCTTTTTGGTATTTTACTCTGTGATGGGTCTGTTTATGGGCGCCCTAGCCGATCGTTTGCACCGGCCGCGCTTGCTTGCCTTTGGGCTGTTTCTGTGGAGCGCTCTGACGGCCGCTTCGGGATTAGCGAAAAACTTTACCCACTTGCTCATTCCCCGCATGCTGATCGGCGTTGGTGAGAGCGCAGCAACGCCGACAGCCATGTCAATTATGGCCGACCGCTTTCCGCCGCGCCAGTTGGGCTTTGCGGCAGGCTTTTACTATATGGGGGTGCCGGTCGGCGTTGCCGTGAGCCTGCTTATTGCTGGCTATCTCGGGCCGGCTATTGGGTGGCGCGCTTGTTTCTATGTACTCGGTATCGTCGGCATTATTACCTCGCTGCTACTCTTATTTGTCCGCGAAACACCGCGCCGTGGCGTTACGCAAACCCCCACCAGCCCAGCAGCGCGCGGCTTCGTACCCACCTTTAAAAAAAGCATTCACGATGTCTCCGGCGCGCTCAAAGCATCGCCCTCATTGCGTTATACGATTGCCGGCGGCGTTGCCTTTCACTTCATCCTTGGCGCGGCGGCTTTTGACCAACTTTGGCTGGTACAAGAACGCGGCTTTGAGCGCGCCGAAATTGCTGTGCTCTCGGGCAAGCTAGCAGCTGCCGGCGGCATCATCGGAACCCTGCTCGGCGGGATTTTAGGCGACTGGTGGCAAGCGCGGTTTCAGTCGGGTCGTACCATGTTTTTATTTTGGACATCGTTAATCCTGCTTCCCTTCTCGCTGTTATATCGCATCGTGGCGCCCGACAGCATGTTCTTCGAACTCGGCATCTTTCTCGGCTTTTTACAACTTGGCTTATTCTACGGGCCGACGTTCTCGACCGTGCAAGAGCTCGCGCCCGCACGCATCCGCGCCACCGTCGTAGCCTTTTATCTGTTATCGCTCAATCTCGTCGGCTTGGGGATTGGCATCACGGGGGGCGGGATATTGATCGATCTGTTTATTGCGCGCGGCTATAGCGAACCTTATACTTTAGCCTTACTTATTTTCACGGGCTTGTCTGCCTGCGCCATACCCCTAATGTATCTCGCTGGCAAAAACTTCGTTGCGGATCGAGCCCGCTTGCAGGCATCCATTGCGTAGAGAAAGGTCAATAAAAGGAGACTGTCATGTCAGAAGAAACACTCTTTCCCGTCGACACAAAAACTGCCAGCGCCGCCTGGATTGATGAAGCTAGCTACAAAGACATGTATGCCCGTAGCCTTGCCGACCCTGAGGGCTTCTGGGCTGAGCAGGGCCAACGCATTGACTGGATCAAACCCTATAGCAAGATCAAAAATACCGTTTTTTCAAAAAATGACGTGAGCATTAAGTGGTATGAAGACGGTACGCTCAACGCCAGTGTGAGTTGTGTCGATCGCCATCTCGATGAGCGTGGCGATCAGGTCGCAATTATTTGGGAAGGCGACGAGCCCAACCAAGATAAAAAAATTAGCTATCGTCAATTGCACCAGGAAATGTGCCGCTTCGCCAATGTGCTGAAGGCACAAGGCGTCAAAAAAGGTGACCGTGTAACCATTTATATGCCGATGATCCCCGAGGCCTGTTACGCCATGTTGGCCTGTGCGCGGATCGGCGCCATTCACTCGGTCGTGTTTGGTGGCTTTTCTCCTGATGCGCTGGCCGGTCGTATTTTAGATTGCGAGAGCACCTGCGTCATTACGGCCGACGAGGGCGTGCGCGGCGGTAAAGTTATTCCGCTCAAGGCCAATACCGATAAAGCGCTGGAGAACTGTCCCGATGTCACCAGCGTTATTGTTGTTGAGCGCACGGGCAACAAGGTTGCAATGCAGGATGGTCGTGACGTCTGGTATCATCAGGCAACAGCATCGGTCAGCGACAATTGCCCAGCAGAAGAAATGAACGCAGAGGATCCGCTGTTTATTCTTTACACATCGGGCTCAACGGGCAAACCAAAGGGCGTATTGCACACCACGGGCGGTTATATGGTTTATGCGTCCATGACACATCATTATGTTTTTGATTACCATCCTGGCGAGATTTACTGGTGCACGGCCGATGTCGGCTGGGTCACCGGGCACTCTTATATCGTTTACGGCCCACTCGCCAACGGCGCGACGACTTTAATGTTTGAGGGCGTGCCCAATTATCCCGATAATTCCCGTTTCTGGCAGGTTGTAGACAAGCATCAGGTCAATATTTTCTACACTGCGCCGACAGCTTTGCGGGCCTTGATGCGCGATGGTGACGCCCCCGTTAAATCGACCAGCCGTAAATCGCTGCGCTTGCTTGGTTCAGTTGGTGAGCCCATCAACCCCGAGGCATGGCTGTGGTATCACCGCGTAGTCGGCGATAGTCGTTGCCCAATTGTTGACACATGGTGGCAAACGGAAACGGGTGGCATTCTGATCACCCCCTTACCTGGCGCGACAGCTTTGAAACCAGGTTCAGCGACACACCCGTTTTTTGGCATCCAGCCTCTATTGGTCGATGCCGAGGGGGCGCTTTTGGATGGCGCAACATCGGGCAACCTGTGCATCGCCGACAGCTGGCCGGGGCAAATGCGCACGGTCTATGGCGATCACCAGCGCTTTATAGAAACCTATTTCAGCCAATATCCTGGATATTATTTCACTGGGGATGGCTGTCGCCGCGACGAGGACGGCTATTACTGGATTACCGGTCGGGTCGACGACGTTCTAAATATTTCTGGTCACCGTCTTGGGACGGCGGAAATTGAAAGCGCGCTAGTTGCTCACAGCAAGGTCGCCGAAGCTGCTGTTGTGGGTTATCCGCATGATATTAAAGGGCAGGGCATTTACTGCTACGTTACCTTAAATTCAGGCGAAGCTGGCGGTGACGACTTACGCACAGAATTGGTGCAATGGGTTAGGAAGGAAATCGGGCCAATTGCGTCGCCCGACCTTATCCAATTTGCGCCTGGTCTGCCCAAAACACGCTCGGGTAAAATTATGCGGCGTATTTTGCGAAAAATCGCTGAGGACGATTTCTCCAATCTGGGGGACACATCGACCTTGGCCGATCCCAGTGTTGTCGACGACCTGATCGAGAACCGGCAAAACCGCTGAGCGGTTCAAAAGTCCGAGATGATGCCTTGCTTTTCCCAGTCGCCATAGCGCGTCGGCTCGGGGCCATCGCGGCCACCCTCTTCATGCGGCCGCTGCTGTTTTTGCTGGACGGCGCGCCGCGCATCGGCCTCGGCGCGTGCTCGGATGGCCGCTTCTTGTCGCCGCGCATCAATATCTTTTTTATCGTGAGCCATTTCTCTCCTCGCGCTTCCCCTCTATATGGGTATAAATCACAAGATTGCCAACTACTTAATCTTGGCGATCGGGGCAACACGCTAGGATGATAAATCGATCATGACGCATAAAACAAAATCCTTACGGCGGGGCGCTGCGGCCATGCTGGCCGCCATTGAGCGTGGCAAAACCCTCGACGAAGCGCTCGACCGTTTGGCCGGTTTGCCTCCACGCGATGCCGCTTTTGCCCATGCCATCGTCATGACGGCATTGCGGCGACG
>CBFHZM010000042.1:0-15147 GCA_965660195.1 Alphaproteobacteria bacterium | reverse complement strand
TTGACTTCAAGATGCCGCTAAAGACGTCGCGCTGTTCTTGCGCCATCCAGACGCCCAAAATTTGAATGTCGAAAAGGGTAAAACGACCGTCCTTTTCTTCGATCACCCACCAGACCATGTCGACGGCTGGGCGGTCGCCCGAGAAGAGAATGCGACTGGTGACGAGGTGGTTCCGTCCTTTGGCCGTTGAGCCTGAAATTTCTATACGCTCATCGGTGTAGCCAGCTAGACGATTGGCATAAATCCTCACCAAAGTATCGCGTAAGGTAAGCTCAAAATTGTTTAAATCTTGTTCGCTAATCGTGCGCGCTGAGGCGCCCAAGGTAAACCGTGCGATACGACGCATATTGGTGAAATTATCTAGCAAACTACCAAATTGTTGCTCGCGATCTTCAGCGGACGTGCTCGTGCGCAATATGTTGAGCGCTTCTGTGGTGATCGTGCTTATGAAAGCTTCGGCTGGCGTCGCGGCGCGCGCTGGAGCTAGCAGCGAGAGCGAAGCTAGAATTATAAAACAAAGACTAAGAGGGACAAATATTGAACGCATTTTTATTTCCTACTCATCTCCCATATCTAAGACGTCAGGTAAGTTTTCCATGACAATTTCACCATTGTTGATTTCCGACTCTCTGTTTTGAAAGTAAAAGCTGCGGAAACTGGTGTAGAGATCGGCTGAGGTTTTGCTAAGGTTATCGAGCGGGTCGATTAGTTCTGAGCGTGTATGCAAGACATTGAGGGCGGTGGCGCCGTCGCGATCTTCCCATTGGTCAAAATGTGAATACGGTGTTAGGGCAAAGTCAACGCCGCGGCCAATTAAATGGCGTGGCGTTGTTGGGCCGAGAAGCGGAATAAAAAGATAGGGCCCCGATGGAATGCCAGCGATAGCGAGGGTCTGGTCGGTGTCTTCGCGAGGGTTATCAATCCCGAAATAAGACGCCATGTCGATCAAGCCAAGAAGGCCGAAGGTAGAGTTGATAATGAGGCGCCCGCTCGATTGCGCAAACCTTTTCCATTCCCCTTGCGCCAAAGCGTTGGCCATGGTCACGGGTTCGGAGATATTACTGAAGAAATTGCCGACAGCCGTGCGCGCTGGGTTGGGAACAATCGTACGATATGTCAGTGCCACGGGCCGCGCGAAATAGGTATCAAGAAATTGATGTACGGCAAAGGATTTGCGATTAAAAGTCTCAAAGGGATCTTGGTTAGATGTGTTCGCCATCCCCGGTTTAGTTGAGATCAAAAGCAGAATGACTAATAAAATGGCACGAAACATAGCGTATCCCCTGCAAGCTAGCGGATGATCAGGATCTAAATGACGCAATTACTAGCAATTCAAAGTATTCATCTCATATATTAAAAAAATGTTTGAGGCAATTGTGAGGCGCGATTTGCGCCGCGTGATGCTGTCGCAAGGAAACAATGTTTCTTTAGCAATGACTTAAATTCGTAAAACTGCACCTGGTCTCTTGACACATAAAGATATCTTTATGTATTTTGATCGAGATGGATCAAGTTTTAGATATACTTCGCGCCGCCGGCGAACCCAGCAGACTCCGAATGTTATCGATTCTGGATCATGGTGAGTTGACCATTGGTGAACTGACTTATGTGTTACGTCAAAGTCAGCCCCGCGTCTCACGTCATGTCCGACTGCTCGCTGATGCAGGGTTGTTGCACCGTTACCCTGAAGGTAGCTGGGTTTTTTGCCGTCTGGAGCGTCGTGGCAACGTGGGACGATTTTTGTCGCAAATTTTACAGCATGTCGAGAGCGATGCTGGCGTCATGCAAGCGGACTTGGCGCGATTGAACGATATCCGACAAGAGCGACAACAGCGCGCTGGCCAATATTTTACCGATAATGCAGCGACCTGGAATGATGTTCAGGCGTTATACGTTCCGGAAACAGAGATAGAAACCCGTATGATCGAGTATTTTCCGCTTCATGCGCTTGAGTGTTTGATCGATCTTGGAACGGGTACGGGGAGAATGCTCGAGTGTTTTGGCGCGCAGGCTGAGGAGGCGATCGGCTTCGATCTTAATACTCAAATGTTGGCTCTGGCGCGGGCCCGTATTTCGGAAGCGGGTTTGGAAAACTGTCAGGTGCGCCAAGCCGATATTGGGGCACTATCGGTACCGGCCGCGTCAGCCGATATCGTGATTTTACATCAGGTTATGCATTTTCTCGATAATCCAGAGCTCGTGATGCGGGAGGCGGCACGGGTCTTAAAACCGGGTGGCAGATTGATGATTGCTGATTTTGCCAGTCATAATAAAGAGTGGTTGCGCGAGGAACACGCGCATCGCCGCTTAGGGTTCAGCAATGACGAAATCGAAGAATGGCTCGAGTTCAATGGGCTCGCTTTGCTTCACACAGAGCACATGATCAATAAATCAGTTCGCGATGGGCTGGAGGTCGTACTTTGGGTGGCAGAGAAACAAGGAACAGTCTGATATGACCAAAACGGTATCCTTTTCTTTTGAATTCTTCCCACCGAAGACAGAGGCGGCGGAGCAAGCGCTTTGGCAGTCCGTTTCAATATTGGCGCCGTACCAGCCTGATTTTGTTTCTGTGACCTATGGCGCGGGGGGCACAACACGGGAGCGCACGCATGATTGTGTCACGCGCCTCGAAAGTGAATTCGGGTTGAAGACGGCTGCGCATTTAACCTGCGTATCAGCCACGAAAGCCGAAGTGAATAAAGTTGTCGACGAATATCTCGCGAGCGGTATTGATCACATCGTCGCACTTCGGGGAGACATGCCCGATTTCATGCCTTATGCACCGCATCCTGACGGGTACCAATCTACTGTCGAGTTGGTTGCGGCCTTGAGAGAGCGTGGCGTAGGTAATGTGTCGGTCAGCGCCTATCCCGAAAAACATCCAGACTCGCCGTCCATCATGCATGATTTATCCTTGTTGCGCGCGAAAGCCGAGGCTGGTGCGACCCGCGCAATTACCCAATTTTGTTTCGATGACGAGGCGTTGTTACGGTTCCGGGATCTGATCCTTGCCGAAAAGCTCGAGATTGATGTCTTGCCAGGCATTATGCCGACAACGAATTTCACGGGCGCGTTCCGCATGGCCGAGAAATGTGGCGCGCATGTACCGGATCATTTGCGGGCCCGGTTTGCGGGGCTTGAGGATGACTTGCCAGCCCGCCGCGATGTCGCCTTAACGGTGGCGCTCGAGCAATGCGACCGTCTGTTGCGGGCTGGCTTTCAAGGCATTCATATTTACACCCTCAATCAGGCTGAGTTTGCCAGTCAATTAATGATGGAACTGAAGGTACACGATTATCATGTGGACGCGTAAAGACCGCCTTACGGCTCTCGAAAACATTGCCAACCAGCGTATTCTAATGCTCGATGGTGCTCTGGGCACCATGGTGCAACGTCATAAGCTCGAAGAGGCCGATTTTCGTGGTCAAGAATTCATCGATCATAATCATGATCTTAAGGGCAATAACGACATTCTCTGTTTAACAAAACCCGAGATCATCACGGCTATTCATGAGGCCTATCTCGCGGCCGGCAGTGATATTATTGAGACCAACAGCTTTTCATCGACATCAATTGCACAAGCAGATTATGCACTTGAGGACTATGCCTATCGCTTGAACTGCGAGGCGGCGCGTCTGGCGCGGTCGGCGGCCGATAGCTTTGAAGCCAAAGATCCCAAGCGTCCCCGATATGTTGCAGGTGCTATCGGCCCGACCAATCGGACGGCGAGTATTTCGCCCGATGTCAACAATCCGAGCGCCCGCTTGGTTACCTATGATGACTTAAAGCACGCCTATGCTGAGGCTGCGCGCGGTTTGATTGATGGCGGCGCTGACTTGATTTTAATCGAAACGGTGTTCGATACGCTAAATGCCAAGGCGGCAATCCATGCTGTTCTGGATGTTTTTGAGGCGCTTGGCATCGAGTTGCCATTGATTATATCAGGAACGATTACCGACCGCTCGGGGCGGACTTTATCTGGGCAAACGACGGAAGCGTTTTGGAACAGCGTGCGGCACGCCAAGCCCTTTGCAGTTGGCCTTAATTGTGCCTTGGGAGCAGACGAGCTTCGTCCCTATGTCGCCGAGATTTCACGTATATCTGAAACGCGGACATGCATTTACCCCAATGCCGGTCTACCCAATGCTTTTGGTGAGTATGATCAGACGGCGCAAGAAATGGGCGACATTATCGCCGAGTTTGCGCAGTCGGGCTTTCTAAATATCATCGGCGGCTGTTGCGGCACAACGCCGGATCACATTGCCCGCATAGCTGACATAATTGATGGCGCGGCGCCGCGCACACCCGCCACGCCGCCACGCCGGATGCGTTTGTCTGGCCTCGAACCATTTACGCTGACGCCCGAAATTCCTTTTGTAAATATTGGCGAGCGCACCAATGTCACCGGCTCGGCGAAATTTCGCCGCCTGATTACTGAGGGCGACTATGAGGCGGCGCTCGATGTTGCTCGGCAACAGGTTGAAAACGGCGCGCAAATTATTGATGTCAATATGGACGAGGGCATGCTGGATGGCGTAGAGGCGATGCGGACATTTTTGAACCTCATCGCGACCGAGCCGGATATCGCCCGTGTGCCAGTGATGATCGATAGCTCGAAATGGGAAGTAATTGAAGCCGGCCTCAAATGCGTGCAGGGCAAGGCGATCGTTAATTCGATCTCTTTAAAGGAAGGTGAAGAGAGCTTTCTCGAGTATGCGAAAGCCTGTCGGCGCTATGGCGCAGCTGTCATTGTGATGGCTTTTGACGAGCAGGGCCAGGCCGATACAGCGGCGCGGAAAATCGAAATTTGTACGCGGTCATATAAATTGCTGACTGAAAAGCTCGATTTTCCACCAGAAGACATTATTTTTGACCCTAATATTTTTGCCGTCGCGACGGGCATTGAGGAGCACAATAATTACGCCAACGACTTTATCGATGCGGCGCGCGCCATTCGGCAAACACTCCCGCATGCGCATGTCTCTGGTGGCGTTTCCAATATTTCATTTTCATTTCGCGGCAATGATCGCGTGCGTGAGGCCATGCACGCGGCGTTTCTTTATCATGCAATCGGCGCGGGCATGGATATGGGGATTGTCAATGCGGGTCAGCTTGCTATTTACCAAGAAATCGAACCAGAGTTACTCGAGGCGGTCGAAGATGTCTTGTTGAACCGTCGCGACGACAGTACCGATCGCTTGTTAGGGGTCGCCGAAGCGTTTCGCGGGCAGGGCGCGCAGGCGCAGGTCGCTAATCTCGACTGGCGCAATGTCGAGGTTACAGCCCGCCTCAACTATGCCCTCGTCAATGGCATTACCGACTTTATTGAGGCCGATACGGAGGAGGCGCGGCAAGCCATGGCGCGCCCGCTTGAGGTGATTGAAGGGCCCTTGATGGACGGCATGAACCACGTTGGGGAATTATTTGGCGCTGGCAAAATGTTCTTGCCACAAGTGGTGAAGTCAGCCCGCGTGATGAAACGCGCAGTTGCCTATCTTGAGCCCTTTATGGAGGCTGAGAAACAGGCTGGCGAGGAAAGACGCTCAGCCGGCAAGGTTCTGATGGCGACGGTCAAAGGCGATGTACATGACATTGGTAAAAATATTGTAGGTGTGGTGTTGCAGTGCAATGGCTTTGAAGTGATCGATATGGGGGTTATGGTGCCAGCTGCAGACATTCTCGATCGCGCCAAGCAAGAACAAGTTGATATTATTGGTCTGTCGGGTTTGATCACACCGAGCCTCGATGAGATGTGCTATGTGGCCGCTGAAATGGAGCGCTCGGGCTTTTCGGTGCCTCTGCTGATCGGCGGGGCGACAACGTCAAAAATTCATACAGCGGTGAAGATTAATCCGAATTATAAGCGCGGCCAGGTGGTTTATGTGACCGATGCTAGTCGCGCGGTCGGTGTCGCGTCGCGTCTCCTCTCGGAAGAGGCGGGGGCTGGCTATCAAGCAGAAATTCGCACGGAATATGAAGCCCTGGCTGTGTCGCATGGACGCCAGCAGGAAGCGCGCGAGCGGGCGACACTGGAAGAGGCCCGCGCGAATGCAGCCAAGGTTAATTTTTCCCAGTCGCCACCGGTGGCACCGCGCGTCTTGGGCACCCAAACGCTTATTGACTATAATCTTGAGGAATTACGGCGCTACATTGATTGGACGCCCTTTTTCCAAAGTTGGGATTTGCATGGTAAATACCCTAATATCCTACAAGACGAGATTGTCGGCGAAGCTGCTCGCACGCTGTATCATGATGCTAATCAACTGCTCGACCGCATGATCGGCGAAAAGCTTATCGAGGCTCGTGCAGTTTTCGGGTTTTTCCCGGCTAATCGTGATGGCGACGATATTGTGATTTATACGGATGATAGTCGCCAGCATGAGCGCACGCGTCTGCATAGTCTGCGGCAACAAATGAAACGCCAAGAGGGCGGGCGACCTAATTTTGCCTTGGCGGATTTCGTTGCGCCTTGCGGTAGTGGTATTGCCGACTATGTTGGCGGATTTGCGGTCACCGCTGGGCATGGTGAGGATGATCTCGCCCGCACCTTCGAGGCGGATGGCGATGATTACAATAGTATTATGTCGAAAGCTTTGGCTGACCGCTTGGCGGAGGCTTTTGCTGAGCGTCTGCACCAAAGGGTGCGGACCGAGTTTTGGGGTTACGCGTCTGATGAAGATCTCGATAACCAGGCGCTGATTGATGAAGCTTATAAAGGCATTCGGCCAGCCCCCGGCTATCCGGCGCAGCCAGATCATACCGAGAAGCAGATTATTTTTGATCTCCTTGAGGTCGAGAAAAATGCCGGAATTAAACTTACTTCGAGCTTTGCCATGTGGCCTGGTGCGTCCGTGTCAGGGTTGTATTTTGCCCACCCCGAAGCCCAGTATTTTGGCGTCGGCAAAATTGGTCGCGATCAGGTTGAAGATTATGCCCGGCGTAAAGCTATGTCGCTTCGCGACTGCGAGCGCTGGTTGGCGCCGATTCTCAATTACACGCCCTAGCGATCGGCGGCCATTCGGCCTATAAAGCGAATAAGGCAAAGGAGCGTTGCATGTCCCTATGGGGAAAAATGGCGGGTATTGCAGCAGGATATGCGCTCGGGGGCGTTCCAGGAGCGCTGGTTGGCGGGCTGGTCGGACATTTTTTCATGGATCGATTAGGCGATGACGATGTCGCCTTCACCATTGCGTTGATTGCTTTGGCAGCCAAAATGACGCGTGCCGATGGTAGTGTCGCACCGATTGAGATCGAGGCGGTGCATCAAGTGTTACGCGTACCAGAAAAGGAGCGCGTCAATATGGAACGAGTGTTTCGGTTGGCGCAAGGCGATGTTGCTGGTTTCGACGCCTATGCTCGCCAGATCGCTGATCTATATCGCGATCGACCGCAAGTGCTTGAAGATGTCCTCGATGCTCTTTTATTTATCGCCTATGCGGATGGGATATTGCACCCAGCTGAGAAACAATTTCTGGAAATTGTCGCGGAGATTTTCGAGATCGATGAAGCGCGCTTTGCCATGATCGCTTCGCGCCATGGGCAAGGCGAGATCAAAGACCCGTATTTAGTTCTGGGCGAGACACCAAGCGCAAGTGACAGTGCTATCCGGGCAGCGTATTATCGTGCTGTGCGTGAGAATCATCCCGACCAGTTACAAGCGCGAGGCATGCCACAGGAAATGCTGCATGTCGCAACCGCGCGCATGGCGGCTATTAATGAGGCTTGGGAAATGATCAAGGGGGCAAGGAAGTTATGACTGATCCGATCGATGCTATGAAAAAAGCCGCTGCTTTAGAGGCTTTGGCTCTGGTGCAAGATGGGATGCGGCTTGGTCTTGGAACGGGGTCAACGGCAAAACATTTTGTCGCTGGCTTGGGCGAGCGTGTCGCCGCAGGCCTAAACGTGGTTTGTGTGCCGACATCTGAAGCGACGCGGTTGCAGGCAGAGGCGGCGGGTATTCGGCTCGATGATCTTGGTAATCTGGGCCGACTTGATCTCACCGTCGATGGTGCTGATGAAATTGATCCTTCGATGCGCTTAATTAAAGGCGGTGGCGCAGCACTGTTGCGGGAAAAAATTGTGGCCGCAGCCTCCGACGTTATGGTGGTGATTGCCGATGATAGCAAATGCGTTGCGCATTTAGGGCAATTTCCTTTGCCTGTGGAAGTCAATATTTTTGCCCACGAAGCGACGGCCGTGATGATTGCCGACGTTATGTCTCGCACCAATAATGCGGGCGATGTGATCTTGCGGATGGGTGAGCAAGGGCCTGTGCTAACCGACGGCGGGCACTACATTTATGACTGCCATTTGGGGCAGATCCAGGCCTGTGAGGCTTTTGCGACCCAGCTGAACCAAATTCCCGGCGTCGTTGAGCACGGCTTGTTTATTGGTCTCGCAAAGGCGGCTTTTATCGCTGGACAAAACGGCGTTACGCGCATGGGACAGCTATAAGCTTTAATCAGGAGGCCGGCATGGGTGCGAGAGAGTTCGAATATGATTTGCTGGTTATTGGTGCAGGCAGTGGCGGTGTGCGCGCCGCGCGGATGAGTGCTTCTTACGGTGCCAAAGTTGCGATTGTCGAAGAATATCGCGTCGGCGGAACCTGCGTGATCCGCGGCTGTGTTCCGAAAAAACTCTATGTTTATGCTAGCCATTTTCGTGACGAATTTGAGGATGCGGCGGGTTTTGGTTGGCAGGTGCCGCCGGCGACATTTGACTGGCCGACATTGCGGCGTAATAAAGATACCGAGATTGATCGGTTGAACGCTATTTATACGCGCAACCTTGGTGCTAGTGGTGTCGAAATCATCGAGGGACGTGGTCGCCTGACAGGGGCAAACGAGGTGAGCGTTGGCGGGCGCAAGATTTCTGCGCGTTATATTTTGATCGCCGTAGGCGCAACACCAAATAGGCCGCAAATACCTGGTATCGAGCATACTATTACCTCTAATGAGGCGTTTGATTTAGAGCATTTGCCCGAGGCCATCACGATTGTTGGCGGGGGCTATATTGCCGTCGAGTTTGCCGGAATTTTCAACGGCTTGGGGGTCAAAACGGATCTCGTCTATCGCGGCGAGCAAATCCTGCGCGGTTTTGATGACGATATTCGGGCGCATTTGAGTGCGGCTATGCAGGCGCGCGGTATAAAGCTGCGGCTTAACAGCAATATTGCGTCAATCACGCCTCAGAGCGATGGCTTTACGCTCGCTTATGAAGATGGCCAAAGCGCCGAGACCGGGCTTGTTATGTATGCCACGGGCCGTGTGCCCTATACGGGCGATCTTGGGCTTGAAGCGCTTGGCGTGGCCTTGGGTGCGAAAGGTGAAGTGGTGGTCGACGCCTACTCACAATCATCTGTGCCGTCGATCTATGCGGTGGGTGATGTGACCGAGCGGGCAGCCTTAACGCCCGTCGCCATTCGGGAAGGGGCAGCGTTTGCCGAAACCGTGTTCAACAATAACCCGCAGGCGGTCGATCATCGTATCATCCCAACAGCCGTTTTTTCTCAGCCCGAGATCGGAACTGTCGGCATGAGCGAGGCTGAGGCACGCCGCGATCATACGGTCGATATTTATAAGGCGCGGTTTCGGCCGATGAAAAATACCTTGTCGGGCAATGCCGAGCAAATGTTGATGAAGCTGATCGTTGATCGAACAAGCGATAAGGTTTTGGGGCTACATGTGATTGGGCCGTCGGCTGGCGAAATGATCCAAGCCTTTGGCATCGCGGTCACCATGGGGGCAACAAAAGCGCAATTCGATGCGACAATTGCCGTTCACCCGACCGCTGCTGAAGAAATGGTGACGTTTAAGACGCCGGAACCCGATTAAGCAACGGCGCGATTTTTATCGTTCGAGCCGTGAATATGCTCAGCAATCAAAAAGGCTAGCTCGAGCGCTTGCGATCCGTTGAGGCGCGGGTCGCAATGCGTATGGTAGCGCGATGACAGGTCCTCTTCAGAAATCGCTTGTGCGCCCCCTAGGCACTCGGTGACATTCTGGCCAGTCATTTCAAAGTGAATGCCACCAGGGAAAGTGCCTTCGGCTTCATGCACATCGATAAAGTTTTTGACCTCGCTGAGCACCATATCGACTGGCCGCGTTTTATAGCCGTTCGATGCTTTGATGGTGTTGCCGTGCATCGGGTCGCAAGACCAAACAACGGTGTGGCCTGAACTTTTAACGGCGCGGATCAATTGTGGTAAGTGATCCCCGACTTTGTCATGGCCAAAACGCGAAATCAGCGTAATCCGCCCCGGCTCATTATTCGGGTTTAGCTTGTCGAGCAAGACGTTGAGTTCCTCGGGCGCAAGCGATGGGCCGCATTTAATGCCGATCGGATTTTTAATGCCGCGCATAAACTCGACATGTGCTCCATCAGGTTGGCGCGTCCGATCGCCAATCCAAAGCATATGCGCCGAGGTGCAGTAATAATCACCCGATGTGCTGTCGAGACGGGTCAGCGCTTCTTCATAGCCCAATAACAGAGCTTCGTGACTGGTGAAAAAGTCGACCATACCCATTTGCGGTGCGGTGCGGCTATCAATGCCGCAGGCTTGCATGAAGGCCAACGCTTCATCAATTTTGTTGGCCATGGTTTCGTAACGCTCGCCTTGCGGGCTATTGGCGACAAAGCCTTGGTTCCACCGATGGACTTCGCTGAGATCGGCATATCCGCCCTTAGCAAAAGCGCGCAAAAGATTAAGGGTCGAGGCCGCTTGCCGATAGGCTGCAATTTGCCGTTCCGGATTAGGAACGCGGGCCTCGCTCTCAAATTCTATGGCGTTAATAATATCGCCGCGATAGCTCGGTAATTCTACGCCATCAATGGTTTCTGTATCCGCCGAGCGTGGCTTGGCAAATTGACCGGCCATGCGGCCAACTTTTATGACGGGCAATTTTGCCCCATAGGTGAGTACAACTGCCATTTGCAACAGCACGCGGAAAGTGTCGCGAATATTATCGGCATGGTGTTCGGCAAAGCTCTCGGCACAGTCACCGCCTTGCAACAAGAAGGCTTTGCCAGCTGCGACATCAGCGAGTTGTTTTTTCAGATTGCGCGCTTCACCGGCAAACACCAAAGGTGGGTATCCGGCAAGGCGTTGCTCGACGGCCGCCAGCTGGTCCTGATCGGGATAAGACGGCACTTGCTTTACGGGAAAGCTGCGCCAAGAATTGGGGGACCAGTTCTGTGTCATAAGGTAACCTCTCTGTTACTCATCATATACGGCGAAGCCAGCTGAAATTAAACCCCCAACAGTTTGATTTTCAGCTTTTTTATGGCGCGCGCAGGGATTTCGTGACTTGTCGCCCTCGGGCTGTCGCGCTACACAGTACACAGATCGGAGTGGTTATGAAATTTGCCCTTTTGCAAGAAAATCCTACCGTTGGAGCATTGCAGGCGAATGCTGCGTTATTGCGGGCGGCGCGCAAACAGGCAAATGATGCGGCATGTGTGGTCGCAAGCGAGCTCTTCTTATCAGGATATCCACCTGAAGATCTGGTGTTAAAGCGGGCTTTTGTAGAGCATTGTCGCGACATTGCCGAAAGCTTGGCGCGCGAGACAGCAGACGGCGGTCCGGCGGTGATTTTTGGCCTGCCTTGGGTCGAAAACGGGCAGCTCTATAATAGCGTTATGCTGGCCGAGGGCGGCCAATATGCCGTTCGCCACAAAGTGCATTTGCCGAATTATGCTGTTTTTGATGAAAAAAGACTATTTGCTAGCGGGCCAATGCCGGAGCCAGTGGAGCTAGGTGGATTGCGTATCGGCCTGCCAATTTGCGAAGATCTGTGGTTCGCGGACGTAGCCCTGCATCTTAAATCACGCGGGGCAGAGCTGCTCATTTCCCCCAATGGGTCGCCTTACGAAACAGATAAACATGCACAGCGCCTTGCGCATGTGCGTAAACGCTGCCTCGAGACACGATTGCCCTTGATTTATGTCAATCAATTGGGCGGCCAAGATGAATTGATCTTTGATGGCTCGAGCTTCGTTATGAATGCGGCGGGACAAAGTGTGCATCAGCTCCCGCGATGGCAAAGTGCCTTGTCGGTGTTTGACTCAGCTTCTGAATTGGGCGCTGGGCGTGATGACCCTGCTGAGGACAATCACGGCGATATGTATCAAGCCGCGCTTATGGGGTTGCGCGACTATGTCGAGAAAAACGGCTTTCCGGGTGTTTTGTTGGGACTGTCGGGGGGCGTCGATAGCGCCTTGTGTACCGCTCTTGCTGTCGATGCTATTGGCGCTGACCGCGTGCGGTGTTTTATGTTGCCGTCGCGGTTTACCAGTCAGGCCAGCCTTGATGATGCCTCGGCTTGCGCCAAGGCGCTTGGTGTGCAGCTCGACACGATTGCCATATCGCCAATGGTCGAGGCTGGTGAGAGCAGTCTCGCCCCCTTATTCGAGGGACGCGCGCGCAATATTACAGAAGAAAATATTCAGTCGCGGATTCGCGGCACTTTATTAATGGCCCTGTCCAACAAGCTTGGGTATATGCTGGTAACCACGGGTAATAAAAGTGAAGTTTCGGTCGGCTATGCAACGCTCTATGGCGACATGAATGGCGGCTATAACCCAATTAAAGATATTTATAAAACTGATGTTTTCGCGCTGTGTCGCTGGCGTAATGCAATGGTGCCGCTGGGTGGCAAGGGGCCTGGGGGGCAGGTGATCCCGGGTGCGATTATCGAAAAACCACCGAGCGCCGAGTTACGCGAAGACCAAAAGGACGAGGATAGTTTGCCCCCGTATGACATCCTTGATGGCATTTTAACGGCGCTGGTCGAAGATGAGTGCAGCTTCGATGATGTTGTTGCGCGTGGCTATGCGCCAGAGACGGTGAAACATATCGAGCACCTACTTTATATTTCTGAGTATAAACGGCGGCAGTCGGCGCCGGGCCCGAAAATTGGTCGTCGTAATTTCGGACGCGATCGCCGTTATCCGATCACCAATGGGTTTCGCGACGCACGTTTTAAAGGTTAATTGGTAATTAGGTAAGAGAAGACTAGCTATGACTGTTCGCACCCGTTTTGCACCGAGCCCAACCGGATTGTTGCATGTTGGCAATGCCCGTGCTGCTTTGTTTTGCTGGCTCTATGCCCGCCGCCACGAGGGCGAATTTATGTTGCGCCTGGATGATACCGATGTTGCGCGCTCGGAAGACAAATATGCGCAAGCAATTGAAGCAGATTTAGCGTGGCTTGGCCTGACCATTGATCTGCGGGCGAGCCAATCTGAGAGGTTTGAGCGCTATGATGAAGTGCTCGCCGATTTGAAAAATCGCGGGCTTGTTTATGCTTGTTATGAAACTCCCGATGAGTTAGAGCGCAAGCGCAAGCGCCAACTAGCTCGGGGTTTGCCGCCAGTTTATGACCGCGCCGCTTTAGAAATGAGTGATGCCGATCGCGCCGCTATGGAAGCTGAAGGGCGCACACCGCATTGGCGTTTTAAGCTCTCGGGTGCGACAGTAGAGTGGGTGGATTTGATCCGTGGCGACCAAAAAATTGAGACCTCGAGCCTATCGGATCCCGTTCTAATTCGCGCCGATCGCAGTTATCTCTACACCTTGCCGAGCGTGATCGACGATATTGATTTTGCCATCACCCATGTCGTGCGCGGCGAAGACCATGTCACCAATACGGCGACGCAAGTTGAAATTTTTAGAGCCCTGGGTGCCGCGGTTCCAGAATTTGCACATTTTTCATTGCTACAATCGGCTGATGGTGGCGGCTTGTCGAAACGTTTGGGCGTACTGTCTTTGCAGGATTTACGCGAGATGGGTTTGGAGGCTATGAGCGTCAACAGCTTGATTGCGCGTTTGGGCTCGGCTGACCCAATCGAGGCGTTTACCGTGCTCGACCCGTTGATCGAAGGCTTTGACTTTGCCCGCTTAGGCCGCGCGCCGGCGCGGTTTGATGTCGAAGAGTTAAAGCGCCTCAATAAGAAATTGATGAATGAATTACCCTTGGAAGCAGTTGCCGACCGCCTGCAGGCGATGGGGCTCAATGTCGATGCGGCCTTGTGGGAGACAATTCGGGGTAATTTGCAAAACGTCAATGATGCGGCAGATTATTTTGCCATGGTTAATGGCAGTGTAACGCCCGAGATTGCTGCCGAAGACGCCGACTATATTGCAACGGCACTCAGCTTGTTACCTGCCGATCCGTGGTCAGAGACGACATGGAGCGCGTGGACCGAGGAGTTGAAGGCGCAGACTGGGCGCAAAGGAAAAGCACTATTCATGCCGCTTCGTATGGCATTGACGGGCCAAGCGCACGGTCCTGAAATGCAGAATCTTATTTTGCAGATTGGCCGTGAACGGGTGGTAAAGCGATTACAAGGTGAAGCAGGCTAAAACCATATTATAAGAAATCGGTTTCATTCTGTAGCAAAGCTGGTGATAGTAAGGGCATGAAAAAGCGCAAACTATATTTATTCGATACGACGTTACGCGACGGTCAACAGACCGCTGGTGTTGACTTTAGTGTGGCGGATAAAATTCGTATTAGCGCCGCGTTGGATAAGCTGGGACTCGATTATATTGAAGGCGGCTATCCAGGTGCCAATCCGACCGATAGTCAATTCTTTGCCGAAGCTCCGGCGCTAACAAGGGCCAAGATGACGGCTTTCGGGATGACGAAGCGCGCTGGCCGAAGCGCCGATAACGATCCTGGCTTTCGTGAGATTTTGGACGCCCGCGCGGAAGCCGTTTGCCTTGTTGCGAAGTCTTGGGATTACCATGTTGATGTCGCTTTAGGAATTCCTCGAGAAGATAATCTGCAAACCATTCGCGACAGTGTTTTGGCGGTGGCCGAGGCGGGGCGCGAGCCGATGATTGATTGCGAGCATTTTTTCGACGGCTATAAGGCCAATCCAGATTACGCCTTGGCTTGCATCGACGCGGCATTGAGCGCGGGTGCGCGTTGGGCCGTTTTGTGCGACACGAATGGTGGCACTCTACCGCAAGAAGTATATGACATTGTCACTGCCATAGCGACGCGTTTTGATGGCGCGTGTCTCGGCATTCACGCTCATAATGATACGGAGAATGCGGTGGCAAATTCGCTGGCCGCCATCGAGGCAGGTGTTTGCCAGGTTCAGGGTACATTGAACGGCCTCGGCGAGCGTTGTGGTAATGCC
>CBFHZM010000041.1:0-15150 GCA_965660195.1 Alphaproteobacteria bacterium | reverse complement strand
CGTTTAATGCACTTATGTAATCAACAGCCATTTCCTGCTTTCATTCCTCTCTGACTACAACGACCAAATACTGCAAATTTTATGCCGTTGAGGCAAAAGCTGTGCCAAACTATCGGCCAAGGTAATTTTCGAGTCGGGCAACATGTTTTGTGAGAGTGAGTATGGGAGAACGTCTTAGCGAAGTGTCGAGGGTCATGCGCGATCTGCTTACGACTATTGTTATTGGTTTTTTGATCGGCCTGATTATGGCCGCTGTGTCGAACTTATTCGTCGTTGGTATAGATTGGTTAACGCGGGCCCGCGAGGGCATTGAGGTACCGCTGGTCGCACTTGGATCGCAAAGCTATAATTTGATGCCGATTGTGTCTCTTGCGATAGCGGCCTTGGTAATCGTTTATTTGCGCAAAAAACTTGCTATGCCGCGCTTCTTTGGGCCTGCGGACAGTATTTATGCCGCCCACCGAACCGATAATGAGCTGAATGTAAAGTTTGGCCTTGGCTCGACATTGGCGGCGTTTGTCGCCGCTAGTGGCGGCGCGTCGGTCGGCCAATATGGCCCCTTAGTACATTTTGGCGCGACAATGGCGAGCTATTTCCGACAAATCATCAAATCCACCATGAGCACAGATATTTTTATTGGCTGTGGTGTTGCAGGCGCCATTGCGGCTGGGTTTAACGCGCCGCTTGCTGGTGTTGTTTTTGCGCTCGAGGCTATTATCCGCCATTTTTCGGTACGCGCCGTCGCGCCGATTACCATTGCAAGCTTTACCGCCGCGGCGGCGAGCCAAATTATTTTTGGCGATCGCTATCTCATCCGTATTTCTGCGCCCGAAATAGATCTGGTAACCATGCTGCCGCCAGCGTTTTTAACTGGACCCGTTTTTGGCCTGGTCGCTGTAAGTTTTATGTTCCTGATCCGCTATGTGACCCGCAAAAATGCGGCCTCCGGACTTTCGGTGTTGCAATCGGCACTGCTGGGAGCGGTTCTGGTTGGTGGTATTGGTGTCTTTGTTCCCGAAATTCTCGGCCTAGGCACCGACACAGTTCGGAGTATTCTCTCGGGAGAGGGGGAGGCTTCTTATTTAGCCCTTTTGGTTGTTGTCAAACTTTTGGCAACGGCGCTGTGCTTGGGGCTTGGGTTGTTTGGCGGCGTCTTCTCGCCAGCTATTTTCATTGGTGCTGCTGCCGGTGGGGCTATGGCCATCTTGTTTGTGGGCTATGGCGGTGCGTCTTTGGCAACTGTTCTGGCGGTTACGGGTATGGGAGCTGTTGTGGCACCGGTTATCGGCGCTCCGATTGCTGTTATCCTCGTGATTCTTGAATTCACCCAGTCTTACGATATGGCTGTCCTTGGTATGATCGGGATCGTGATCTCGAGTTGGGTGGCACATATTTTCTACGGCGCTTCCTTCTTTGACCGGCTGTTGCTCGATCGCGGTATCGATTTGCATCGAGGGCGAGGTCACCTCAATTTGATGGAGACACCATTAGGCGCCTATGTGCATCAAAATTATACAGCTTTTGGGCCGCGCGTGACGGTAGGCAAAGCCATGGCGACAATGCAAAAAGAGGGCCGCGTTGAGGCTTATGTTGTGGGGCGGGAGGGCGACTATATTGGCAAGCTCGAATATTTAAGCTTGATTAAAGCCGATCCCAAGCAAACCGTGAGCCAGTGTTTGCAGAACGATGCCTTGTCAATCAAGACCGACGCTTCGCTGTTGCAAGCGATTGAGGCAGCACGCGATTTCGTTGGCGAAAGTATCCCCGTCATAGATCGCGAGACCGGCGCAATGGATGGTATTGTCGCCGAAGGTGATTTATTCGCGGCTTATCTCGATCTCCAAAATCGGGTCGTCGATATCGAGGGTAAATAGCCTCACGCTACGATATTTAGATTGGCCGTAAAACGGGGCGCGTCGCGCAGAATATTTGAGGTATAGACTTGCCGTATCGCAGCCATGTTGTGCATCATGGCGGGGCTGGCTGTTGCGCGCGACGAAAAGAAATTTTCTGATAAGACAGCCGAGGGTGCGCCTTGCGGATGGTATTGCCGGCGTTCGGGATGTGGGCGCGGCGTCAGAGATGTTGCGGCCGGACTGGCGGTTGCTTCAACCGCACGTGCATGCTGGGCAGGAGTTGGCACACCGATTGCAGAAGTCGGAGTGGTAGAGCCCGCCGAATTAAAATAAGTGGTCTGCGCCGCCATCACAGCCGCATTGGTCCTCGCGGGCCATGCGTGAAGTTGGGCAGCACTGTTTACACTGACGGGTAAAACCATGTCGAAATAGTATTATTTTCTAGCGCGCTGAGCAAGCATCTGGGTCTTTTATGAACATGAATTACGGTAAAGTTGGAGCGGCCTATCAGAATGCAGAACGTCAGGCTGTTGCTGAGATCAATGATCCGCACGCCATCGTTCTGACCATGTTTGACGAATTGGTTAAATCCATGACCATTTTCGCCGATAATGTGGACATCAAAAATGGCGGCGTGTTGGAGCAAAAATCTAAGCATTTTGCCCGCGCGCTAACGATTATCTATGCCTTACAATCGAGTCTTGATTTCGAGAAGGGTGGTGATATCGCCAATAACCTCTTTCAGCTCTATGAATATGCGCGGCAACAATTAATGCGCGACATGCGTGAGATGAAAAATGATAACACCAAGCTTGCCATCACCATGTTGAGTGAAATTCGTGACGCATGGCTGCAAATTAAGCCGGAATAGGGATGCAGATGTATCGCACTGATTTTGAACAACTCAATCTGTCCCTACGACAGGCGCTTGAGGCTGGAGATTTTGAGCTGGCTTGCAGCATTGACGAGCAAAGACGCAACCTGCTGGAAGCTATGATGCAAGCGCCGGAAGATGCGCGCAGTCTCGAAGTGCTTGAATATATTGAGGCCTGCGCCATCGAAAACGCCAATCTTTGTGCCGAATTGGAAGCTTCGCTGGGAGATTTATCGCGCCGCTCCAGTCAGTCGCGCAAAATGATGCAGGCTTATAACTCTTAGCCCGCGCCCGATTGGTTTTCGTCTTCGAAGGCTGAAATTGGGCGTTCAATCATCAGTTTCTTCATCTTTTCGATCAAAGTTGTTCTTCGTAATTTCAAAGCGTCGGCTGCGCCACTAATCATACCATTGGTTTTTTCCAACGCTGCTTCTATGAGGACAACCTCGACATCGCGCAGGTGGCGGCGCATATCGATATGGTCGAAATAGGCAAACCATTGTTGGTAATGCGACGGGTGAGGCACAGGGGGGATGTCGGATGGCGCGCTATCGCCTTGAATGCCTGCCAGTGCGCTAGTGGCCTCCCATAAGGCATCTTGTTCGGCCTTGCGGTCGGGCACCTTTAAGCGCAATAGGTTCTCACGGACATTTTTACCCGAAATTGAAGCCCCCGGGAACAAAACGTGCGCCCGCTCGAGTACGTTGCGCAACTCGCGAATATTGCCTGGCCATGGGTAACGTGCCAGCTCACTTAACGCGCTTTCATCAAAAATCGGCAGATTGGCCTCGTGGCTGTTTTGCGCCATGATATGTTCGACCAAAAGGGGTATATCGACGGCGCGCTCAGCGAGGGTTGGAACATTGACCGGAAAAACGTTGATCCGAAAATATAGATCGGCGCGAAATTTGCCCTCATCGACCAAGGTTTCGAGGTTTTGGTGGGTAGCGCAGACGAGTCGAAAATCAACCGCAATATCTTTCCCGCCCCCGACACGTTGAATGGTGCGGTTCTCAAGCGCCCGCAAGAGCTTCGACTGCAAGGACAGGTTCATATCCCCGATCTCGTCGAGAAACAGCGTGCCGCCATGCGCCATTTCAAAGCGGCCTTTGCGGGTGCTGTCGGCTCCTGTAAAGGCACCTTTTTCATGACCGAAAAGTTCAGACTCGAGCAATTCCGATGGTATGGCGGCACAGTTAATGGAAATTAGCGGGCCAGAGCGTTGGGAGGCGGCATGAATTGCACGCGAAACAACATCTTTACCAACGCCAGTTTCACCGAGAATCAGCACAGTGCTGGGTGACGGG
This sequence comes from Alphaproteobacteria bacterium, assembly GCA_965660195.1. Lineage (GTDB taxonomy): Bacteria > Pseudomonadota > Alphaproteobacteria > RS24 > RS24 > JAYODZ01. Next base: position 11,113 of record CBFHZM010000041.1, on the reverse strand, counting down.
GCGACGACGGAGATCAGGTGGCGCAGTTCTTTGGCAGGAGATGAGAGACCGATAATAAGGGACTCGATTAGCTTTTCAGGGCTCTTTGCCTTTGATGGGCTGGTTTTCGACATCTTTCCCCCTGTCATTAACCCGACAGCTAAAGTCGAATCATGAAGGCAATATGTCAGAATTTTGAACTGAAATTAAGAAAAAACTTACACCTAAAATTTTGTAATAAAAAACAATTATTTAGATATAGATTTACAAAAGTTTCATGGCTTTTGCCACTTTGGCACGCTTTCTGCCTCTTATCACCCGATTGGGTAGAGGAGAGCCTTATGGCCGATGTTACGATTATAGAAGCTGGTTTATCTTGCACAGACGTTTTGGCGGGTTTAGCGCAGCACCGAGGCATGGTTTGTCAGCGGTTGGATGCCAAGGCTTTGGCTGAAAAAGAGTTAAAACCGAGCCAAGCTCTGATTTGTAGCCAGAGATTTTATGCCAAACTTAAGACGCCGGAGGCATTGCTTGACTATGCGCGCAAGTTGAAGGCAAAGAAAGTTATTGTCATTGATGAGCAGAAGCCGAGATTTTCGGTGAGCAGTGAACTGGCAGGGCGTCTTATTAACGTCGATCTCGCCTCTGGCCAGTCCGAAGCTTACGGTTTCGAGGCTGTTATTAGCCTGATTGCGCAGCAAAAACACATGGCTGTTGGCGCCCAGAGCAGTATGGCGATGTATGGGTTAGCCCAACGCGTAGCCCGAAGCGATGTCACGGTCTTTATAAATGGCCCAACTGGAACGGGGAAAGAAGTCCTCGCAAAGTTCGTGCATTTAAATTCAACCCGCGCCGAAAACCCTTTTGTCGCGGTGAACTGTGCGGCGATACCCGAAAATATGCTGGAAGCTATTTTGTTTGGCCACGAGAAGGGCTCTTTCACAGGTGCTTCCACCGCCAATAAGGGGATTTTTAGAGCTGCCGATGGTGGCACCTTGTTGCTCGATGAAATCTCGGAAATGCCGATGTCACTGCAGGCAAAGCTACTCCGCGCTTTACAAGAAAAAACCGTAACGCCTATTGGTGGTCATGAGGATATTCCCGTTGATGTGCGGGTTTTAGCGACCACGAACCGCGACATGCCGAAAGCCATTCGCGAAGGTGCTTTCCGTGAAGACTTATATTATCGCTTGAATGTTTTCCCCTTAACCACTCTGCCGCTCGCGGCCCGTCCTGAAGATATTATTCCCATCGCCAGCGCACTCTTGGTGCGGCATTGCGATGGCCGTCTCGACAGTCTCCCTGATATGTCAGATGCCGCGTTGCAAGCGCTGGTCGGGTATGACTGGCCGGGAAATGTCCGTGAGTTGGAAAATGTCCTGCAGCGCGCTTTGGTCTTATGCCAAGACAATATCATCCAAGTGCAAGACATTATCACCGATATGCATGTCGGCAATCTGTATCACTCGCATGCTCAAACCCAGCCCAGCTTGGCTGCCGTGAATAGCTAGGAGACAGCACCATGACTGAGATTAAATCCGTAGGCGTAAGCACTGGAAATTTGACGCAACAGGTTATGCGTCGCGCCGAAAATGTGTTGGGCCCGCAACATCCCGTTACGCCATTTGGTGAGCGTATGGGGGATGCAATTCGCGAAGTTGCCGATGCGCAAAAAAATAGTGCCGATCTTGCGAAAGCCTATGAGCTGGGGGTCGAAAATGATCTCTCGAAAGTCATGGTCGCGCAGCAAGTATCGTCGATCGGTTTTCAAATGGTTCTCAACGTCCGGAATAAGGTGCTGAGCGCCTATAAGGACATTATGAATATGCCGGTTTAACGGTTATTGAGGTTTAGGAGTACGCCATGTCTGAGGCAGTTACAGATCTTCAAACGGAAAAAACCAGCTCTGGTGCTGGCGCTTTGGTGGGTAATATCCAGGCGTTATCGGCGGTGCGGAGCTTCTTGGCGCAACCAAGCGTGCAACGCTCTGCGCCTGCTGTTTTGGCAGTTGTTGTTTGCTTCATCGGCATCATCATTTACGCTATCCTACAGCAACCCGATCGGACGACCCTCTATGCATCACTGCCCGAAGCCGAAAAGGCCAAGGTTGTGGATGCGTTGAAAAATGCAGGTGTAGACGTTGTGCTCGATCCGAGCTCTGGTGATGTTTTGGTTCCGGTAGGCGATTATCATAGCTCGCGCATTATGTTGGCTGCCCAAGGTCTGCCGACGTCGGTTCCAGATGGTTATGCTGGCCTGTCTGATATGCCAATGGGGACTAGCCGCTCGGTTGAGAATTTACGGTTAAAGCAATCACAAGAAGTGGAGCTGGCGCATTCGATTAGTGAAGTCGACTCTGTTATCTCAGCTCGCGTTCATCTTGCGATTCCTGAAAAATCAGTTTTTGTCCGCAATAGTCCGGATCCAACGGCATCGGTTTTTGTCCAAATGGAGAATGGGCGTCGGCTGGGACGACAACAAGTTGAAGCGATCGTGCATCTTGTTTCGTCTTCTGTTCCGGGCCTAAGTAAACAAAACGTGACAATTATAGACCAGAATGGGGCTTTATTATCGCGCCCCCAGGATGATCCGGCATCGGCGCTAACGGACTCGCAGCTCGAATACCGTATGCGTCTTGAAGATGTGTATCGTACGCGGATTATCTCTTTGGTCACGCCAATTGTTGGCGCCGGCAATGTCAATGCCCAAGTCAATCTAGACATTGATTTCACACGCAGCGAGCGTACCGAAGAGATGGTAGATCCTGAAGGTAACGCCTTGCGGTCGGAGCAAAAAACATTGGATGAAACCGGCGAAATCCCCGCTCGCGGTATTCCCGGCGCCGTATCCAACACACCGCCGACCGAGGCGGAGCTGGAAGTTGGTGCCGGTACCCCGAATGGCGATCAAACCAATGAGAAACTCCGCAGCCGTTCGAGCAGTGAAGTCCGAAACTATGAAATCAGTCGCGTTGTTTCAACGACGCAAAATCCAAGCAACAAAATAGCGCGCGTTTACGCCTCGGTGCTAGTGCGCGATTTGGAAGTGCTGGATCCGGAGACTGGCGCCATGGTTACGCAAGCGCTATCGGCTGAGAAAATTGCCGAAATCGAAGGGCTTGTGCGTAATGCGATTGGTATTAATGGCGATCGCGGCGACAGCCTGACCGTCTCGAGTTCACCATTTGTGAATGAAATGGAGGGCTTTAAGCGCGATTGGCACGAACAGGAGTGGTTCGCTGAATTTATCAAACAGGCCTCAACTATTCTCATTCTTGCTATCATTACGCTCGGTGTTATTCGTCCGCTGCTGACACGTATCTTTGTGCCAGTCGGTGGTCATGCTCCTGGGGGCGTTATGTCTAAAAATGAGGACGAGGTGGATATTGATACGATCGAGGTCGGCGAAGGCGAGTCGCTCGAAGATATCAAAGCCAAACTCAAACCGAAGAAACAGGCCATCTCGGCTGAGATGCTGGACACCGCCAACACCTATGACGATAAAGTCGCGATTATTCGTATGATCGTCTCGGATGAAGCAGGTCGAGTTGCCAATGTGTTTAAAAACATGATGAAAAAGGATATCGAGGCCGTAAATTAGGCCGAGGAGGACGCTATGCCTGAAACAATAGAAAATCCGGACGAAATCTCAGTCTATGATTTGCTCTCGGGTACCCAAAAATCAGCCATCTTGATGATGCTTCTTGGGGAAGACGAAGCCTCGGAGATTTTAAAAAACCTAACGCCGAAGGAGGTGCAGCATTTGGGCGCCGCGATGTATTCGGTGCAAGGTCTCGACCAAGATACGGTGAATAAGGTTCTCGATGAATTTTTGAAAATTATCCGCGAACAGACGAGCCTTGGTCTCGGTGCCGGCAATTACATTCGCAATGTGCTGACGAAAGCTCTTGGCGAAGATAAAGCGCAATCGGTGTTGAGCCGGATCACACCGTCCAGCAGCGACCGTCCGATTGAAATTTTGGACTGGATGGATGCCCGCGCAATTTCGGAGCTAATTATCGACGAGCACCCGCAGATTATTGCCTTGATTATTTCGTATCTCGATTTCGCATTAGCTGCAGATGTTTTGATCCTGTTGCCAGATGATTTGCAGCCGGAAGTGATCCGCCGTATTGCGACGCTGGAGACAGTGCAGCCAGACGCCTTGCGCGAGTTGGAAGCTGTTATGCAACGTAAGTTCAAAGCCAATACAACGTTGCGTGCCTCACAAGTTGGCGGCGTCAAAGCGGCAGCGAAGATCATGAACTTCACGAAGCAAACCATGGAAGCCCGCATTATGAAAGTGCTGGGCAAGGACGACAAGACGCTCATGCAAGCTATTCAAGAAAGCATGTTCGTATTCGAAAACCTCATCATGTCGGACGACAAATCTCTACAAACCTTGTTGCGGAGCGTCGATACAGAGGATTTGGTGCTGGCGCTCAAAGGAGCCGACGACCAGCTGCGCGAAAAACTCTTTGCTTGTATGTCGAGCCGCGCCGCGGCCAATATTATGGACGAAATGGAAGCCCTGGGCCCAGTTCGCTTAACCGAAGTGCAAGAAGCGCAAAAATCTATCATCAATGTGGCGCGTCGCCTCTCCGACGAGGGCTCGATTGTTCTGGCCGGCCGCGGTGGCGACGATTTTGTCTAAGCGAGCGGTTTAAGGAAGCACGAAAGTTTGGAAGTCTGGTAGATGAGCGAAGCAGTCGAAAACATGGTATCCGATCCCGAGGTTACGGCCCTCCGCCGTCTCGAGATCGAGAGCCTGCTGCGGTCATCGCGCGAAGCCACGTACCAGCGCTCAGTCAGTGCGCCGCGTAAGGCGAAGGGATCTTTTGCTAAAACGCCATTGATTGAACTGGCGCGGCAAGCACAAGCGCGCACGGATGCTCAGGCGGCGCCGGAACCTCAGGTTCCAGAGACGTCCGAGAGCGCGCCGCAGGATATAGCGGCCACGCCCACGACAGACACGTCAACCGAGGTGCCAAATGAAGCCTCTTCGGGGCTTGATGCGCCGGATACCTCGTCTGCGGACGATAGCGCCGATGATATTGCGGTTGCAGCAGCCAGTTTTGAAACGGCTCAGGTAGCTTCTCAAGCCGAGCCCCCTCGCGACATAGCGCATGACGAAGAAATAGAGGGAAAACCGGCCTCAGAATCAGATCTTTCGGCGCTGGAAACGTCAGTGGAGCAAACCGAGCTTGATCAAGCGGACCAAGTCGACCAAGTCGACCAAGTCGAGGCCCCTATGCCAGCCAACGATGTGCCAGGCAGCGCTTCTTATGACCGCGGTTTTGCCGAAGGCCAGGCCGCTGCCAAAGCAGAATTAGCCGAAGTTGCGGAACGCTTTGCAGCGCTTGTAACGGCGCTTTCGGCCGACAATAGGATTGCTAGTGAGGCCCTAGAAGCCGAGCTTCGGCAGGCGGTTCTGCATATTGCGGCAGAGCGCGCTGGCATGGCAATCTCTGACTTGCCGGAGCGTTTCGCCTATAAAATTCGCCGTCTGACGCAGATGGTGGATCAAGCAGGGCAAAAATTGACCATTAGCCTAAACGCTGAGGATTTGGACGCGATCCGTCCGTATTTGGAGCAGTCTACACCGCCCTTGACAGCGCAATTGTTCGCAGATGATAAGAAATTGCGTGGTGACATTGAAATCCATGCAGGTGCAATTTCGGTGCGCGATATGTTGATCGAGCGCGGCGAAGTTGCAGACGCCGATAGGTTTGAGGAGATTGGCCGCGTCATGCGTGATCTGATATCAGACGCCGATGACGGCACGACGACGTCCCCCGGAGCAGAACCTCTCATCGAAACGCCGGTATTATCATCCGATAACACGGACGACGATCAATGAGAGGGTTAACCGAACAATTAGCTAATGTCGGGCCGACGCTCGAGGCTCTGGCACCTGTCATGTTGACAGGTCGCGTCAGCCGCTATGACGGCAATATGTTGAGTTGCGATGGCTTTCCGACGACGATAGGTGCCTTGTGTTCAGTCGAAACCGAAGGCGGAAAGCACGCCATTGCCGAGGTGATTGGTTTTGATCAAGGCAAGAACCTCCTCTCATTGCATGAAGTGGGGGCCCGCATTCGGGTTGGGGCGACAGTTCGGCTTGTCGATGATGGCTTTTCTATTCCTGTCGGCGAGGCGTTGCTCGGGCGCGTTGTGGATGCACTCGGAAAACCTCTAGACGACCGTCCGATGCCATTTATGGAGGAAACATGGCCGCTAATGGGGCAAGAGATCAATCCGTTAGCACGCCAACCAGTGTCGAAGCCACTTGATGTGGGTGTGCGTGTGATTAATAGCTTGCTCACCGTTGGGCAGGGGCAGCGGCTTGGTATTATTGCCGGCTCGGGCGTGGGTAAATCGGTGCTTTTGGGCATGATGAGCCGTTTCACCGAAGCTGATGTCATCGTTGTTGGGTTGATCGGCGAGCGCGGTCGCGAGGTCGGTGGGTTTGTCCAAAATATTCTCAGCGGTGAAGCCAAAGATCGTACTGTTGTTGTTGCTGTTCCTGCCGATCGATCACCGCTTTTGCGCATACGCGGCGCCGAGCGCGCCACGGCGATTGCTGAATATTTCCGCGCGAAAGGTAAGAATGTCTTGCTGATTATGGACAGCCTGACGCGCGTGGCCCATGCTAGGCGCGAAATTGGCTTGGCGCTTGGGGAGCAGCCGACCTCGAAAGGCTACCCACCTTCTGTGATTTCCATGATCCCGCGTTTGATTGAACGGTCGGGAACGGGACTTCCCGGCGAGGGGGCGATCACAGCTTTCTATACTGTGCTGGCCGATGGCGATGATAGCAATGACCCTGTGGTTGATACGGCGCGAGCAATTCTGGACGGGCACATTTTATTATCGCGGCAGCAAACGCAGATGGGGATTTATCCTGCCGTCGACGTACCAGCTTCCGTGTCGCGGGTGATGAATGAAATCGTGCCGCCTGAAACCGCTAAAGCGGCCCGTAATTTTCGCCGCCTGGTGTCGGTTTATTTAGAAAATCGTGATCTGGTGTTGATGGGCGGATACGCGCAAGGCCAAGATGCTGAGCTCGACGAGGCGATTGCCATGTGGCCCCGTTTGGTCGAGCATATCATGCAGCCCGAGCATGAAAAAGCGGATTACGCTTCGAGTATGGACGCCCTGCGCGTTCTCGCGGGCTAGGAGGTCGGATGGGAATCGATAAACCGCGTCGATCGGTGTTTGAACTTCTGGCTTTGCGCGAGAAAATCTCGATCACGAAAAAGTCCCGCAACCTATCCTTGTTGCGGCAAGAGCTTGAGAAAACCGAGCGTTTGCGCGACCAGCTCGATGCTGCCATCGATCAAACGGAGAATGGTATTGGTGAGCAAACAGCAGGGCAGTTGCGTGCTAATAATTGGTATCGCGGTCAAATGATGGAACAACGCGACACGATGCGTAACCGCGAGAGCTTTCTGTCGCAAGAGGTTGATACAACGCGACGCGATGTGGCGCAGTCTCGCCGCCGCGAGACGCGAGCGGCTGATGTCGCTACCGCGCGCAAGAAAACCGAGGCGCAAGACCGTGAAGATAAGGCCGAGTCTGACCTTTTCGACCGGCGCCGCGGTTAAACTGACGCTGGCACCCAATTTGCACGTCGTGAGCCACAATTGTTATTTTTACGACGCCATAATAGGACGCCATGACCCAAATATCTTCGCAAGGCCTCGGTCGATATATCGATAGAATTTTGCAAAACCCCGATACGACAGGACAAGCCGCTGGCGGCGATTTTGCCTTGTTGTTTGCCTTGCCACTGGGCATGGCGGGCGAGGGGCAGAAAACACTGTCTCTTGGCGGTGTTGAAGATGGTCAGCTTTCAGCTGAGGATGTGGGCGTCGATCTCAATGAAGATTTGCTGGAAACGGCTCTGCCTTTGGATGGCGATCAGGAGGCGATCGCCAACGCCTTGGTGGCGCCGCTCATAGTTCCAGAAACATCGCAAGGCTTGAGCGCTACAGCAACGGCTGATGCTGGCGGCACGCCGATCGCGATGCTGGATGCCGATTTGCCAGATGGTGATGCCTTTAGCATGGGCAAAAAAGATATATTTATGTCCAAGACAGACAAGCCGTTAGATGGTGGTGCGACAGATCTGGAGTTTGATGTTGAAGTCGAGCTATCACGCCAGACACAGCAACTGCGAAATGCATCAACGTCAGAAAAGACAAATGAGCTGCGAGAGGGGGACCCCGAAGGCATTCCGAGCACGACGGCATCGCAACCTTTTGAGCCGCGGCCGCGCCGCCGTGGCGAGACGCGCGAGTTCCAAACGCTAACGAGTAATGCCAGTGGCGATGCTGGCGGTGATGACACAGAAAGTAATGCGGAAATGATACCCCGCACGCGGTCTTTGTCAGCGGGCCCAGATAGCTCGGCCGAGGGGGTGCGGCCCGAGCGTGTCGACCGTTCAACGCAAATATCTTCTCATGAGGCCTCGCTGGCGCAAACTACTCGTGCACCTAGCACACCTTTAGATCGAGGAGCGGTGGCGAGCGAAGCATCGGTCAACGGGCTGATGAATGCCGAAGCCGGTGAAACGATGCTCGATTTTATGAAACGCGATTGGCAAGAAAAGCTTGGCGCGCGCTTGGCTTCGTCGCTCGAGCGTGGCGAGCAGGAAATTGATCTCCAATTGCATCCTAAGTCACTGGGTAAACTGCGTATTTCACTCGCCTTAGCCGAGGGGGATGTGCGCGTGAGAGTGATAGCAGAGTCCAGTCTGACGGCGAGCCTATTGTCCGACGCAGAAGCGCGTTTGGCACAATCTTTGGAACAATCTGGCCTACGTATGTCGCAATATACCGCGACTTGGTCCGGTGAGCGGCAATCGCAAGACCAGCCTACCCCTCAGCGCGAAAAATCGGGTTCCAGAGGCGAAAAAAATCGAGCCGCGAGGGCGGAGACTATTCACGATGACGCGGATTTGGTAAACTCGGCACGGAATGTGCATCCGAGTAGCGTAAATGTCACGGCGTAATAGCCAAAGGAACTAATTTTAGGAGTGAGTGACTATCATGGCGGATGAAGCTGAAGGCGAAGAAAAAAAGAGCAACATGCTCCTCATTATCTTGCTTGGTGTTGGCGGGCTTTTGCTTCTCGCCGTTGGCCTCTTGTTGGGCTTCTTAGTGTTTGGTGGCAATAACACGGATCCATCAGCCGAGATCGAACAGATTATCGAGCGGCAAGAAAAGGCCTCTAAACCTGCCGCTTCTGAAGAGGAAGCTGCTGCGGAAGAGGATGCAGCGGCCGAGGAAGAGCTTGGTGAAGATGGTTTGCCAAAGAAAAAAGTTAAAGATGTACCGGATGTCGAGACGTTCGATACGACCTATTACGAGTTTACTGGTAACATGACGACGAATTTGCGCGACTCGCGCAAGTTCCTGCAAGTCGGCGTTGCAGTATCGACGCAGTATGATGATCAGGTCATGGCTAATGTCGACGCGCATCAGGCGGCGTTACGCTCGGAAATCCTAATTGTTATGAGCGAGTTTAATGAAGCTGAAGTTCAAGGTCGCGCTGGTAAGCAAAAATTAGCGGACTCAATTCGAGATGCGATCAATGCAAAACTTGAGGAACTCGAGGGTTTTGGCGGCGTTGAGAACGTTCTATTCACGTCATTTGTGTTGCAATAAGGTAAAGCGGGAGCGTCAAGCGTGTCATCGACCCGAAAACTATCTACCGATGAGGTCAATGCCTTAATCGATGGTCTTTCCGATCGTCCGACTGGCGCTTCGACGGTTGACGTTTCGGCGTCAGATGCTGTCCGACCTTTTTCGTTCGGGTCGGACGATTTGTCGGTGCTCGGTGATTATTACGCCCTGCGTATGATTAACGAGCGTTTCGCGCGTCAAGCACGAACAACATTTCTGCCGATGCTGCGCATACAGCCGCGAATTTCTTCGTTTCCGCCAGAGGTGAAAACTTTCGACGAATATTGCAGTGGCATTGACAGCTTCATGAGCTTGACCACTGTTAAGATTGACGAATTGCGTGGCTCCATGTTGATGGTGCTGAATCCATCTTTTATTTCACTGCTCACAGATTCCTATTATGGCGGTAAGGTAAGATCTCTTGATAGCCGGCGGGCTGAATTCACAGCTACGGAAGAGCGCGTGATAGAGCTGGTTACCGAAGGCTTGTGCCAGATGTTAGAAGTCTCCTGGCGCGATCTTTTACCACTGACGATGCATCAGGTGGGGCGCGAAGTGAATCCGCAATTTGCTTCCTTTGTAGATGGAAGCGATATGGTCATAATCTGCTCTTTCGTAGTGCAGTTGCCGAATTTAGATCCAGCCAGCTTTGATATTATTTATCCTTTGCAAACTCTGAAGCCGATTGCCTCGCAATTACGGTCAAGGGTACAGAGCGAAACGGTCGACGACGATGTTTCGTGGCGCACCAAAATAGAACGGGCAGTTCTCAACATCCCGCTGCATATGGAAGCCCGTTTGGGTAATCCCGTTCTCTCTCTAACGCGCCTTATTTATTTGCGACCCGGTGATGTAGTGCCCATGGCACTGAATGAGAGCGTCGAGGTATTTTTAGAACAAGAACCCTATTATTTCGGTGAGCTCGGCGAGGTGGCAGGCCAAGCCGCTATTAGCTTGACCAGGAAAAACGAACCCAACGCGTAGTGGAAGGATCCGATCATGGAAAACGAAGAGCAGACTGAAGCCCAGGAAGCCGCACCAGCCGCGGAGAAATCAGAGCGTGTTGGGGTTGAAAACCTGCGTGTATTAGAAAACATCGATGTCGAATTGACCGTTGTTGTCGGCAATGCCGAGATTAAAATTCGCGATCTTCTGCGTCTCAATGAAGGCTCAGTTGTCGAACTCGATCGCCTCGCTGGCGATCCACTGGATATCATGGCCAATGGTACGATGATTGCGCGCGGCGAAGTAGTGATGGTCGGCGAACGCTTTGGTATTCGCTTTACTGAGATTGTCGACCCCGAAAAGCGGGTTGAAAACCTCTAACTGTCGATTTCTTGACAGCTTAAAATATAAATAAAATTATTAAATAAAAACAACAATTTAATGCTGGCCCGAGAGAGTTTTGCGTTTGGCACGATTTTTGCCTTTCTCCATTAATTGGAG